>JAICYG010000188.1 GCA_025934335.1 Thermoleophilia bacterium
AGCGGCCGCTCGGGCGGTATCTGCTGGAGCTCGAGGCCGACCAGGCGGAGGGACGGTCGTGGTTCGGCGAGCCGGGCCCGGGCGAGCTCGTCGACTGGGAGCCGGTGCTCGAACGGGCGGGCGTGAAGGTGGCGCCGCACCGCGTCGCCCAGGCGTACCTCGAGCTGGCGGTGCTCGTCCGTGCGCTCGAGGGTCTCTCCTCGACGGTCCGCTGGCGGTCGAGCCTCGAGGCGAGCTCGCTCTGGGCGGGCCTCTTCGACCTGCGCGAGAACCTGCTCGGCCGCGCCCTGGAAGACCTCCGCGCGATCGCGGCGTAGCACCGCACAATCCGCTCGCCCGGGCCGTGGCCGGTGGCGACCCGGCTGGTGGCAGCCACCCATGAGCCTCGTCCACAGCCGGGACATGTCCTTCGACCGTTCGCGGTCCGGAAGGGACGGGAATGCAACGGCTGTTCGAGACGGTGGGCTGTGGATCGTTCCCAATCGGAGGGACATGTCCCTCGGCCCTGTCACGAAGTTCGGCGCGCGTAGGCTCCTTCGGGACATGGCCGTCGAGCTCACCGTGGTCGGCTCGATCAACCTCGACCTCGTCGCGCGCGTCGAGCGGCTGCCGCGGGCGGGGGAGACCCTCACCGCCGGCGGATTCGTGCGCGTGCCCGGCGGCAAGGGCGCGAACCAGGCCGTCGCCGCGGCCCGGCTCGGAGCGCACGTGCGGATGGTCGGCGCCGTCGGCGACGACGCGCTCGCCGACGAGGCGCTCGCCGGGCTCCGCGAGGCGGACGTCGAGCTCGAGCTGACGCGAACCGCCACTACCGGGCTGGCGCTGATCCTCGTCGATGCCGCGGGCGAGAACCAGATCGTCGTTGTTCCCGGCGCGAACGCGCAGGTGCCCCCGACGAGCCCCGGCGGCGCCGTTCTCTGCCAGCTCGAGGTGCCCGACGAGGTCGTCCTCGCCGCCGCCCGCGGGGCCGACTTCTTCGCCCTCAACGCGGCGCCCTCGCGGCCGGTCGAGCTCGAGCCCGACCTCCTGATCGTGAATCGCCTCGAGCACGAGGTCGTGCGCCGCGGGAAGCTCGTCGCCGTCACCTACGGCGCCGGGGGAGCCGCGCTCTTCGAGGACGGTCGCGAGGTGGCGCGCGCGACGCCGCCGCACGTCGACCCCGTCGACGGCACCGCCGCCGGCGACGCGTTCGCCGCTTGCCTCGTCGTGTCGCTGCTCGAGGGCCGCGACCGCGGCGACGCGCTCACGCGGGCCTGCGCCGCCGGAGCGATCGCCGCCTCGCGCCTCGGCGCGCAACCCTCGCTGCCCACCGCCGACGAGCTCACCGCCATACTCGCCGCATGACCCCGACGCCGATCATCCTCGACTGCGATCCCGGCCACGACGACGCGATCGCCATCCTGCTCGCCCTTGCCTCGCCCGAGGTCGAGCTCGTGGGCGTGACGACCGTCTCCGGCAACCAGACGCTCGACAAGACGACGGGCAACGCGCTGCGCGTGCTCGAGCTCGCCGGCCGCGGCGACATCCCCGTCTACGCCGGCGCGGATGCGCCGATCGTGCGCGCACGCGACGTCGCCGCGCACGTGCACGGCGAGTCCGGTCTCGACGGCCCGGACCTGCCACAGCCGCAGCACGCCGCGCAGTCGCAGCATGCCGTGGAGTACCTCGCGACGCAGTTCACGCGCTCCGACAAGCCGGTGCTCGTCGCGACCGGCCCGCTCACCAACGTCGGCCTCCTCTTCGCCACGCACCCGGGTGCGAGACCCGACCGCATCATCCTGATGGGCGGCGCGATCGGAGAGGGAAACCGCACACCCGCCGCCGAGTTCAACATCTGGGCCGATCCCGAGGCTGCGCAGCGCGTGTTCCAGGAGGGCCTCGACACGACGATGGTCGGCCTCGACGTGACGCACGGCGCCCTCATCAAGGACGAGCACACCGAGCGCATGCGCGCCGCCGGGCGCGTGGGGAAGGTCGTGGCCGAGCTGATGGACTTCTACGCGCGCTTCCACAAGGCGCGCTACCCCGACCTCGACGGGTCGCCGATGCACGACCCGGTCTGCGTCGCGCACCTGATCGACCCGACGCTGATGGACGTGCGCGACGCCGCAATCGAGGTCGACTGCACGACGGGCCCGAGCCGGGGACGCACGAACGTCGACTGGCGGAATCGCGAGCACTTCGGCGCGCCCAACGCGAAGGTCGGCGTCTCGATCGACGGCGATCGCTTCGCCGAGCTCGTGGTCGACCGCATCAGCTCGCTCCCGGCGTCGGCTTGACGGAGCCGGGCAAAGAGCGGAGGTGCCGGCTTTGCCGGCGCCGGAGCGGGAACCCGTGACGATCGCGTTCGGCGCGATCGCGCCGCACGGGAACCCGGTCTTCGACGAGACCGATGGTCCTACAGCACGGGGCATGCACGAGCTGAAGCGGCGCCTCGACGCGTCGGGAGCCGACGTCGCGATCCTGGTCACGCCGCACGGGACGCTCCTCGACGGGCACTTCGGCGTCATCCGCTCGGCCCGTCTCTCCCAGCACCCGAGTCAGTTCGTGGACGGGGAGCGCCTCTACGAGGGCGACGGCGATCCCGAGCTTGCGGCCGCGTGCGTCACGGCGCTGCAGCAGGCGGGCCTGCCCGCGCTTGGCCTCACCTTCGGCTCCACGATCGCAGGCGGTTCGGAGATGCCGGTCGACTGGGGCGCGGGGATCCCGCTCACCTTCCTGGACGTCCCCGCGGTGATCGTGACGCCCTGCCGCGCCCTCTCGAACGAGCAGCACGTCGCTGCCGGCGCCGCACTCGCGGACGCCAGCGGCAACCGGCGCGTCGCCTTCGTCGCGAGCGCCGATCACGGGCACGGCCACAGCGGGGACGGCCCGTACGGCTACAGCGAGCACTCCGCCCCCTACGACGAGGACGTGCAGGACGTCGTCCGGCGCAATGCGCTCCACGAGCTCGCCGCCTGGGACGCCCGGCGGGCCCGCGACGCCCTCGCCGACAGCTTCTGGCAGCTCCTCATGCTCCACGGCGCGCTCGAAGACGGGTTCGACGCCGACCTTATCTCCTACGAGGCGCCGACGTACTTCGGCATGCTGACCGCCGCCTTCACGCGGAAGGAGTGACGCGGGCCGCCGCGAAGTGCGCCGCCATGGCGCGCAAGAAGCGGCCCCACAGGACGTCCCCGAAGACGCCGAGCCGCGTCAAGAAGCGCCGCGGAGCGAAGAAGAAGACGCGCGCGCTCGAGCAGCACCGGCCCGAGCTCGCCGGCCTCGGCCTCGGCGGACTCGGCGTCTTCCTCGCGGCCGTCCTCTGGTTCGGCTTCAGCGGCGGACCCGTCGGCGACCTCGTCAGGAGCGCGGTCGGCGCTGCTGCGTATCTGGCTCCGCTGGTGCTCGTGCCGGTCGGCGGCCTCGTGGTCACGCGCAGCGAGCTCGTCGACGTCCGCCCGTTCCGGCTCGGCCTGGCGGTCGTGCTCGCCGGGCTGATGCTGACGCTCGGCGAGAGCCACGGCGGCGCCGTCGGCAACGCGCTCGAGAGCCTCGTCGCGCTCGGGCTCGGCTCGACCGGTGCCACGATCCTCGGCGTCCTCCTGACGATCGCCGGCGCGCTCTTCCTGACCGGCGCGAGCCTCGGCGCGATCCTGCGCCGCACGGGTCACGTGGTGCACCGTGCACACGAGCGCGTCCGCCGCGAGCGCGCCGAGCGCGAGCCGGAGCGAGAGCCCGGATACGACGCACCGCGCCGTCACGAGCCGCCGGTCGACGTGAAGCACGACTACCCCGATCTCGTCAGCGACACGATCTCCGTCGGCCCGCCGCCCGTCCTCTACGACGCCGCGACCGCGGAGGACGCCGACGACGAGCCCGACGTGCACGAGTCGCAGGAGCAGCTCTTCCCGACGCCCGCCGGACCGGTGAAGGACTACGAGCTCCCCGACCGCAGCCTGCTCAAGACCTCGAAGCCCGGCACCGGCACGAACGGCGAGGCGAGCCAGCGCGTCGCCGACGCCCTCGTCACCTGCCTCGCGCATTTCGGCGTCGAGGCGACGGTGATCGGCCAGATCGCAGGCCCACGCGTGACGCGCTACGAGCTGCAGCTCGCGCCCGGCACCAAGGTGGGGAAGGTCGCGAACCTGAAGGACGACCTGAGCTACGCGCTTGCGACCACGGAGATCCGCATCCTCGCGCCGATCCCCGGCAAGCAGGCGGTGGGCGTCGAGGTGCCGAACCTGAGCCCGAACCTCGTCACCCTCGGCGACATCTACGCCGACCTGCCCGCCACCGCGAGCCCGCTCTCCGTCTGGCTCGGCAAGGACATCTCCGGCGCGTCGGTCTGGGCCGACCTGGCGCGCATGCCGCACATCCTGATCGCCGGCACGACCGGCTCGGGCAAGTCGGGCTGCATCAACACGATCCTCACGTCGATCCTCCTGCGCGCAACGCCGGACGAGGCGCGGCTGATCCTGATCGACCCGAAGAAGATCGAGCTCAACTACTACGAGTCGATTCCACATCTGCTGACGCCGGTCGTCTCGAGCCCGAAGGAGGCGAGCGCCGTTCTCCTCAACGTCGTCACCGAGATGGAGCGCCG
>JAICYG010000026.1 GCA_025934335.1 Thermoleophilia bacterium
AAAGATGTCGGAGAGGGGGCCCGTGGGGGAGAACCGGAGGTTCTCCCCCACGGTTCAAGCCTCGTCCCAGGGTTTGCCGTTGCGACCCCAGCGATGGGCGTCATGGCCCTCCACGATCACCCACGTGTGGTCCTTCAGCTCCGGCGCCTCGAGCGCCTCCACGACCGTCTCCGTCAGGCGATCGATCAGCTTCGCCTCGAGCTCCGGTGTCAGCCGCCGCTCGAACAGCTCCACGCGCACGAGAGGCACGGCTACTTCTCCACGTGCTGCGAGCCGCTGTCGGGGCCGAGCACGAGGTCGAGGTCGCGGTCGGGGACGTGGTCGAGCGGGACGGGGGCGAGCGCCTCCATGAAGGTGACGCCGCCCGCCGAGTAGAGCTTGTGATGCAGGCCGCGGTTGACGACGACGACGTCGCCCGCGCGCAGCGTCGTCGTGTCCTCCTCGATCGTCATCTCGACCTCGCCCTCGAGGATGAACATCACCTGCTCGGTGTCGTCGTGCCTGTGCCACGGCACCTGCTTCCCCGGCTCGTACTGCACGCGGCAGAGGAGCACCTGCTCGCCGCCGATCGCGTGCAGGCGGACGCCGTCGACGAACTCCCAGGCGTCGCGGCCGTTCCAGGTGCGGAACGGCCGTGAGCGCTGTGCCTCAGGCGTCGACACCGAAGTACCCTTCGCCGCCGTTCGCGGAGATCGCGGCGAGCGAGATCTCCTCGTCGTAGATCACGCGCTTGCCGTCCCGGCGCGGCTCCTTCTTCGCGGCGAGCGCCGCGAGCACCCGGTCGGGTGTGGCGGGCATCTCGGTGATCCACACGCCGACGGCGTCGTAGATCGCGTTCGCGATCGCGGGCGGCTGGGCGTTGTTCGCCATCTCGCCGATCGCCTTTGCGCCGAACGGCCCGTCCTCGGACGGGTTCTCGATGATCACGTTGTCGAGCTCCGGCAGGTCGCGCATGGCCGGGCCGAGGTACGCCCCGAACTGCCCGCCGCGGTGCTCGGCCGAGGGGTAGTACGGGTACGAGTTCTCGAGCACGCCGAGCCCGAGGCCCATGATCGCCCCGCCCTCGATCTGCCCCTCGACGAGCGTGGGGTTGATCGCCCGGCCGACGTCGTAGACCTGCGTCATCCGCTCGACGACCACCTCGCCGGTCTCGTCGTCGACCTCGACCTCCGCAACGCAGGCGGCGTACGAGATCGCCGAGTGCGGCTCGATCTCCACCTGCCCGGTCGCGTCGTCGACGTCCGCGAACGGCTTCAGCGCGGTCGACGAGCCCGAGATCAGCTCGCCGTAGTTGTAGGTCGCGGCGCCGGCGACGTCGGCGACGCCGATCGTCTTCTGCGGCGCGCCCTTCGCCGTCACCTGGCCGTCGGCGATCTCGAGGTCGGACGGGTCGATCTCGAGCTCCTTCGAGGCGATGTCGAGGATCCGCTCGCGCACGCGCTCCGCTGCGAGTCGCACGGCGTTCCCACCGATGAACGTCCCGCGCGACGCGAACGTGCCGGTGCAGACCGCCGACGAGTCGGTGTTCGTGTTGTCCATCGTCACCCAGTCGTAGGGGACGCCGAGGGCGTCCGCGACGATCTGTGTGTGCACCGTCTTCGACCCCTGGCCGATGTCGACCGTGCCCGAGAACACGTCGACGCGGCCGTCCGGCTTCAGCTTGATCCACGCCTGGCTCGGGTCGCCGTTCTGGTTCATGCCGGTCGGGTACTCGATCGTCGCGAACCCGCGGCCGCGATGCTTCGCCATCAGTCCCCCTCTCCGTTCAGGTTCTGCTGCGCGACGAGATGCTCGGGCAGGAGCTCGCCGGAGCGCGGCTGCGGCGTCATGCCGCGATACGACGCGGGCAGCTCGATGCCGACCCGCTCCGCCGCCGCGAGCGTGACGGGGACGGTCGACGGGTCCTTGAGGACGACGCCGTTCCCGCTCGTGTCGCCGATCCGGTTCGCGTTCTTCAGCCGCAGCTCCCACGGGTCCATGCCGATCGCCTCGGCGACGCGGTTCAGATGCGTCTCGACGGCGAACGACACGGAGGTGACCCCGAAGCCGCGCATCGCGGTCGTCGGCACGCGGTTCGTGAACACGACGAACCCGTCGAACCGCAGGTTCGGGATCGTGTAGGCCCCGGAGTGGTGGAACGCGTGCTTCGTGACGCCGTACGGCGAGAAGCGCGCGTACGCGCCGGCGTCGTGCAGCGTGACGGTGCGGCGGCCGAGGATCCAGCCGTCGTTCGTCACCGCGTCCTCCAGCTCGATGTGCCACGGCGCCCGCGTCGAGGAGGCGAGCATCTCCTCCTCACGCGTCCACCGCCACTTCACCGGCCGGCGCGCCTTCAGCGCGAGCAGCGCGCAGATCGTGTCGGTGGCCGAGTCGACCTTGCCGCCGAACCCTCCGCCGACGGTGCCGCCGACGAACTTCAGCTTGTTCAGCGGCACCTGCAGGTGCGCGGCGACGACGCCCATCGAGAAGTACATCGCCTGCGTGCACGAGTAGATCGTCAGGCGGCCGCTCGCCTCGGGCACCGCGAGGCAGACCTGCGTCTCGAGCGGCATCTGCTCGATCGCCTGGGGGCGGTAGGTTCCCTGCACGATCACGTCCGCCCTGTCGAACGCCCAGTCGACGTCCCCCTTGCGGACGCGGCGGTGGTTGAAGGGCCCGTAGTGCGGATAGACGTTGCCCCACTGGTGGATCTGCGGGGCCTCCGGGTCGAGCGCCTTGCGGATGTCGAACAGGGCCGGCTGCTCCTCGAACTCGGCCTCGATCGCCGCGACCGCCGCGCGGGCGGCAGCCTCGGACTCGGCGGCGACGGCCGCGATCGGCTGCCCCTTGTAACGGACTTCGCCCTCGGCGAGCAGCGGCTCGTCGGCGGGGACGCCGAGCCCCTCGAGGTGGCCGTAGACGTTCTTCGGCACGTCGGCGTGCGTGACGATCGCACGGACGCCCTTCAGCGACTCGGCCTTGCTCGTGTCGAGCCGGACGATCTTCGCGTGATGGTGGGGCGACCGGAGAGCCTTCACCCAGAGCGTCTTGCCGACGCGGACGTCGTCGACGTACTGGGTGCGGCCCGTGACGTGGCCGACGCCGTCGTAGCGCGGAAGCCGTGCGCCGACGGCCTTCATGCCGGGCTTCCCTTCGGCTGTACCTCGGGCTCGCCGGCGACCGCGAGGGGCACGTCCTCGACGGTGGCCGACTCGCCGCGCGAGGCCGCGAGGACCGCGTCGACGATCTTCACGTAGCCCGTGCACCGGCAGTAGTGGCCCTCGAGCCCCGCGAGCACCTCGTCCCGCTCGAGCGGCCGGCCGGTCGACTCGATCAGGTGCGTCGCCGCGACGATCATGCCGGGCGTGCAGAAGCCGCACTGCGCGGCGTAGTGGTTGTAGAACGCGGCCTGCACCGCGCTCAGCCCTTCCGGCTCGCCGAGGCCCTCGAGCGTGGTGATCTCCGCGCCGTCGACGGCCGCGACAGCTGTGAGGCACGAGCGGCGCGGCTCGCCGTCGACGAGCACGGTGCACGTGCCGCAGCCGCCGGCCTGGCAGCCGGCCTTGGGGCTCGTGATGTCGAGCTCGTCTCGCAGGACGTGCAGGAGCGGCGTGAGCGGCGGGCTCGCGATCTCCTGTTCGATTCCGTTGACGGTCAGCTTCATGCGTGCTCCAGTCGATCGAGGGCTTCACGAACGAGCTTCGGGAGGATCGCCTTGCGGTAGGCGGCCGTCGCGACGGCGTCGTCGACCGGGTCGACGTCCTGCAGGACGTCGTCGGGGTTCCGGCTCTGCTCGACCGTCCGCAGCCGCACCGCAGTCGGCGCGACGCCGGCCGCCGCGAGCCGGAGCTCGGACGTGTCGCTGCGCACGGCGCCGACGACTGCCGCGATTGCATACGAGTGCGCGTGCCGTCGGCGGAGGCCGTCGCCCGTCGTGCGGCGCTCGACGTCGTCGAGCTCCACCTCCAGGACGAGCCGGCCGGAGCGGTTTGCGAGGAAGTCCTCGATCGCTTCCGTGCGCTCGCCGTCCGCGCCCGCCGAGCGCACGCGCGCGCCGAGGGCGATCAGCGGCGCCCCGAGGTCGCCGCGCTGGGCGTCGAGGCCGGGCGGCGCGCAGATGTTGCCGCCCACGGTCGCGTTCCGCCGCACCTCCGCGTCGGCGATGTGCCGCGCGGTCTCCGCGAGGAGCCCGACGGGATGGTCGAGGAGCGCCTCCACCGGCACCATCGCGCCGATCACGTGGCGGCCGTCCTCGCTCCTCGTCGTGTCGAGCGCCGCGCGGTGCAGCATCAGCGCCCGGGTCGGTGTGAGCCTGCCCGCGGCGATCTCGGGCAGGACGATCGTTCCACCGGCGACGACCGTCAGGCCCTCACCGCTGCCGTACAGGGAAACCGCCTCGTCGCGCGAGGTCGGTACGAGTACCTGATCAGTCATGTTCGCGATTCTATGGTCAGTCGCAAATGAGATTGGAAGTACCCTGCAGGCATGGCGTTCGGGTCGATCGAGGAGCTCGAGGGCGCGCTCGCGCGCTCCTCGTACCTGACCGACCGGGGGCTCGCGACCGCCCTCTACCTCGCGCTCCGGCTCGAGAAGCCGCTGCTGCTCGAGGGAGAGGCCGGCGTCGGGAAGACCGAGGCGGCGAAGGCGGTGGCGTCGGCGCTCGACGCGCCGCTCATTCGCCTCCAGTGCTACGAGGGCCTCGACATCGCCCATGCCGTCTACGAGTGGAACTACGCGCGGCAGCTGCTCCACATTCGCGCGGCGCAGGCGGGCACGGTCGACGAGGGCGAGCTCTTCGGGCGCGACTTCCTGATCCGGCGGCCGGTGCTGGAGGCGCTCGAGTCGGAGCGGCGCGCGCTGCTCCTGATCGACGAGATCGACCGCGCCGACGAGGAGTTCGAGGCGTTCCTGCTCGAGGTCCTCTCCGACTTCCAGGTGACGATCCCGGAGCTCGGCACGATCCACGCGCGCGAGCGCCCGTACGTGATCCTGACGTCGAACCGCACGCGCGAGCTGCACGACGCGCTCAAGCGGCGGTGCCTGTACCACTGGATCGAGCACCCATCGCTCGAGCGGGAGGTGCAGATCGTCGAGCTGCGCGTGCCGGGCGTGCCAGGCCGGCTCGCCGAGCAGGCGGCGCGGTTCGCCGCCGAGCTGCGCGCGCTCGACCTGCAGAAGCCGCCGGGGATCGCGGAGACGATCGACTGGGTGCGCGCGCTCACCGCGCTCGGGCGACAGGAGCTCGACGTCGAGCACGTGCAGGCGACGCTGGGCTCGCTGCTCAAGTACCACGAGGACGTGCTCGCGCTCCGCGACGAGGCGCTCGCGCAGCTCGTCGCGGCGAGCCGTGACTGAGGCGCGCACCGAGCACGCGGTCGTACGGCACGTGGTCGTCTTCGGCCGCGTGCTCCGCGAGGGCGGCCTCGAGGTCGGCCCCGGCCGCGTCGCCGACGCGCTCCGCGGCCTCGACGCCGTCGATCTCGCCCGCCAGGACGACGTGTACTGGACGCTGCGCCAGACGCTCGTCTCCCGCCGGGAGGACATCGAGGTCTTCGACCGCACCTTCGACGCGTGGTTCCTGCGCGTTGCCGGCCCGCGCCGGCTGCGCGAGCTCGACCGCCCGCCGCGGAACGGCGAGCGGCGGAAGGGCGGCGTCCCCGGCCCCGGCCCCGAGGTCGACGGCGGCGAGCACGAGTCGGGCGCCTGGAGCGGCGACGAGCTGCTGCGCACCCGCGACTTCGCGGCGATGACGCCGGACGAGTTCGCGCGGGCGCGGGCGCTGATCCGCGCCGTCGCCCTCGAGCGGCCGCGCAGGCGCACCCACCGCCTCCGCCCCGACCGCCGTGGGCGGGCGCTCGACGTGCGGGCGCTCGTCCGCGCCTCGCTCGCGACCGGCGGCGACCCGGCCGTCCGCGCGTTCCGGAGCCGCGGCCACGCCCCGCGCAAGCTGGTGCTGCTACTGGACGTGTCGGGCTCGATGGAGGCCTACTCGCGGGCGCTGCTCCTCTACCTGCACGCGGCGCGCGGCTCGGGCCGCGGAGTCGAGACGTTTGCCTTCGGCACCCGGTTGACGCGGCTGACGCACGACCTCGCGACGCGGGATCCCGACGCGGCGCTCGAGGCGGCGTCGAGACGCGTGCTCGACTGGTCGGGCGGCACGAGGATCGGTGCGTCGCTGAAGGCGTACAACGACGAGTGGGGGCGGCGTGCGCTCACCCGCGGCGCCGTGGTCGTGCTGCTCTCCGACGGCTGCGAGCGCGGCGACCCGGAGCTCGTCGCCACCGAGCTGCGGCGCCTCGCCCGCCAGGCGTTCGCGGTCGTGTGGGTGAACCCGCTGAAGGCGCATCCGCAGTACGAGCCGCTGACGCGCGGGATGGCGGCCGCGCTGCCCTACGTCGACCGGCTGCTCTCCGGGCACGACGTGGCGAGCCTCGAGGCGCTCGGTACTGTTCTCCGCGGGATCGAACGGAGGCATCAGGCGTGAAGGAGATCGTCGACCAGGTCGAGCAGTGGCGCGAGCGCGGCGAGCAGGTCGCCGTCGCGACCGTGATCGCCACCCGGAAGTCGGCGCCGCGGCCGGTCGGGGCGAAGCTCGCCGTCTCCGAGACCGGTGCGATGTGCGGCTCCGTCTCCGGCGGCTGCGTCGAGAACGACGTCGTCCTGCAGGCGCTCGAGGTGATGGAGTCCGGCGAGTCGCGCGTGGTCACCTACGGGATTACCGAGGACCAGGCGCTCGGCGTCGGGCTGCCGTGCGGCGGCGAGATCGACGTCCTGCTCGAACGGCTCGATTGACGCTCACAGACGCGCTGATCGAGGTCGCCCACGGCGACGAGCGCGCGGTGCTGTTCACCGTCCTCGACGGCGACGGGAAAGGGTCGAAGCTGCTCGTCCGGCTCGACCGGGACGAGCGTCTCGGCGACGCGCCCGCAGCCCTCGCCGAGCTGGCGCCGGCCCTGCGCAGGAGCGCCATCGTGGAGCACGCCGGCGTCCGCGCGTTCGCCGACGTCTACGGGCCGCCGCCGCTTCTCGTCGTCGTCGGCGCGGTCGACACCGGCGAGGCGCTCTGCGCCGCCGCGCGCGCGCTCGGCTGGCGGACGGCGTGCGTCGACGCCCGTGGGCAGTTCGCGACGCCCGAGCGGGTCCCGAGCGCCGACCGGATCGTCGTCGCGTGGCCCGACGAGGCGCTCGCCGAGCTCGGGCTCGACCGCGACACGGCGGTCGTCGTGCTCACCCACGACGACAAGTTCGACGTCCCCGCTCTCGCTGCCGCGCTCCGCAGCGACGCGTTCTACGTCGCCGCGCTCGGGAGCCGCGTCGCGCAGGCCTCGCGCCGCGAGCGGCTGCTCGAGGCGGGCCTGACGGAGGCGGAGCTGAAGCGGCTGCACGGGCCCGCCGGCCTCGACGTCGGCGCCGAGAGCCCCGCCGAGACCGCGCTCTCCGTCCTCGCCGAGGCGCTCGCGATCCGCTCCGGGCGCGGCGGCGGCCCGCTGCGGTCGTCCGCGACGCGGATCCACGCCGAGCGCTGACGCAGTCTCGACGCCCGCCCGCGGACGCTGATACGTTCGCGCCGGTCCGGGTCAACGTCACGAGGAGGGCAGGTCATGCCGGTCGCCGTCCGGTCGGAGAAGGTGCGTGAGCTGGTCGACGAGCACGCCGAGGTCGAGCAGGTCGCGACGGGGTTCACGTTCACGGAAGGCCCGATCTGGATGGCGGACGGGTC
Organism: Thermoleophilia bacterium; assembly: GCA_025934335.1. Lineage (GTDB taxonomy): Bacteria > Actinomycetota > Thermoleophilia > Gaiellales > Gaiellaceae > PALSA-600. The sequence goes on from JAICYG010000026.1 coordinate 7,700, forward strand.
GCTCCACTTCAGCGACATGCCCGGCGACAAGCGGCGCCGCTGGCACCCGCAGGAGGGCGTCAGCGTCCTGCTCGACCCGAGCCGCAAGTGCAACGGGATGACGCGCGACGACGAGGGGAACCTGATCGTGTGCGAGCACGTCACGAGCTCCGTCGTGCGCGAGTCGCCCGACGGACGCCGCGAGACCCTCGCCTACCACTGGCAGGGGAAGTACCTGAACAGCCCCAACGACGTCATCGTCGCCTCGGACGGCGCGATCATCTTCACCGACCCGACCTACGGCCGCATGCCCGGCTTCGGCATCGAGCGGGCGCAGGAGCTCGACTTCCAGGGCGTCTACCGGATCCCGCCGGGCGGCGGCCAGGACGACCTGCAGCTCCTCGTCGACGACTTCAAGCAGCCGAACGGCCTCTGCTTCACGCCGGACGAGTCCCGGCTCTACATCAACGACACCGAGCGGGCGCACATCCGCGTCTTCGACGTCGGCGCCGACCACGCGCTGTCGAACGGCCGTGTCTTCGCGGAGTCGATCGGCGACGGCGACCTCGCGAAGGGCGGGCTCGTCGACGGGATGAAGCTCGACGAGCGCGGCAACGTCTACGTCACCGGGCCCGACGGCGTCTGGATCTTCTCGCCCGGCGGCGAGCACCTCGGCGTGATCGAGGTGCCGGAGTCGGTCGGCAACATCAACTGGGGCGACGACGACTGGCAGTCGCTCTTCATCCCGGCGTCGACGTCCGTGTATCGCGTACGGATGAAGGTCGGCGGCAACCGTCTCGGCTACATGCGGTAGGAGGAGCCATGGACAGCATCGATCCGAAGAGCACGGCCCTCGTCATCCAGGACATGCAGAACGACGTGATCATCGAGGGCGGCGCGTTCGCCGACTCCGGCGCGCCGGCGCACGCAACCTCGCAGAACGTGGTCGAGAACGTGAAGAAGCTCGCGGGCGCGTGCCGGGCCGCCGGCGTGCCGGTGATCCACGTCTGGTACATCGTCGAGCAGGGCGCGCCGGGGCTGAAGCAGAACGCGCCGCTGTTCGAGGGCGTGAAGGGCGCGAACGCGCTCGTGCGCGGCAGCTGGGGCGCCGCACCGGCCGACGGCCTGGAACCGCAGGACGGCGACCACGTCGTCGAGAAGATGCGGATGAACGGCTTCTACGAGACGCGCCTCGACATCCTGCTGCGGGGGCTCGGCGCCGAGACGCTAGTCGTCACCGGCGCCTGGACGAACATGTCGATCGAGCACACTGCGCGCCACGCCGCCGATGCCGGCTACCGCGCCGTCGTCGCCTCCGACGGCACCTCGACGGTGAACGACGAGTGGCAACGGGCGGCGCTCGAGTACGCGATGACGAACGTCGCGCAGGTCGCCACCTGCGAGGAGATCGCAGCCGCGCTCCGTGGCTGAGCGGGCCGCCTAGACTGGGTCGCATGACGAGCGTCGCGGACACGCCGCTGCTCGAGCTGGCTTCCGACAGCGGCGAGGAGTTCGCGGTCGACGACCCCGCGACCGGCGAGACGATCCAGCACGTGCCGCGCATGGGCGCGGCCGAGACGACGCGAGCGCTGCGGGCTGCGGAGGAGGCGCTGCCGGCCTGGCGCAGCCTGCTCGCGAAGGAGCGGGCGCGGATCATGCGGCGCTGGAGCGACCTGATGCTCGAGCACGAGGACGGGCTTGCGCGCCTGCTGACGACGGAGCAGGGGAAGCCGCTCGCCGAGTCGCGCGTCGAGATCGCCTATGCGGCGTCGTTCCTCGAGTGGTTCGGGGAGGAGGCGAAGCGCGTCTACGGCGACACGATCCCCACCTACATGCGCGACCGGCGGATCGTCGTCACCAAGGAGCCGGTCGGCGTGACGGCGGGCATCACGCCGTGGAACTTCCCCGCCGCGATGGTGACGCGCAAGGCGGCGCCGGCGCTCGCCGCGGGTTGCACGATGGTGCTGAAGCCCGCCGAGCAGACGCCGCTCTCGGCGCTCGCCGTCGCGAAGCTCGCCGAGGAGGCGGGGCTCCCCGCCGGCGTGCTCGGCATCGTCACCGGCAGCGCCGAGGACGCTCCCGCGATCGGGCGCACGCTCACGTCGAGCCCGATCGTGCGGAAGCTCGGCTTCACCGGCTCGACCGAGGTCGGGAAGCTCCTGATGGCGCAGTGCGCCGGGCAGGTGAAGAAGGTCTCGCTCGAGCTGGGCGGGAACGCGCCGTTCATCGTCTTCGACGACGCCGACCTCGACGAGGCCGTCGCGGGCGCGCTCACCTGCAAGTACCGGAACTCCGGCCAGACCTGCATCTCCGCGAACCGGATCCTCGTCCAGGCGCCGGTGTACGACGAGTTCGTCGCGCGCCTCACCGAAGCCGCGGCGGAGCTGAAGGTCGGGTCGGGGCTCGACCCCGAAACGAAGGTCGGGCCGCTGATCGAGCAGCAGGCGATCGAGAAGGTCGAGCGTCACGTCGCCGACGCGCTCGACCGCGGCGGCGAGCTGCTCACGGGCGGCGAGGGACTGGGCGGCCTCTTCTACCGGCCGACCGTGATCGCGGGCGTGACCGCGGATGCGGCCATGTCGTGCGAGGAGACGTTCGGGCCGGTCGCCGGCGTCGCGCGCTTCGAGACCGAGGACGAGGCGATCCGGCTCGCGAACGACACGCCCTACGGGCTCGCCTCGTACTTCTACAGCCGCGACATCGGCCGCATCTGGCGCGTCTCCGAGGCGCTCGAGTACGGGATCCTCGGCATCAACACCGGCGTCATCTCGACCGAGGTCGCGCCGTTCGGTGGCGTGAAGGAATCGGGCATCGGCCGCGAGGGCTCGAAGTACGGCATCGACGAGTGGCTCGAGATCAAGTACCTCTGCATCGGTGGTGTCGAATGATCCTCGAGCAGCGCGACTACCACGTCTTCACCGGCAAGCTGAACGAGGTCGTGCGCCTGTACGAGGAGGAGGGCGTCGCGCTGCAGGAGGAGTACCTCGGCACGTTCGTCGGCGCGTTCACCACCGACGTCGGCTCCCTTTCGACGTACACCGCCTTCTGGAGCTACCCGAGCTACGCCGAGCGCGAGCAGCGGCGCGCGAAGCTGCAGGCCGACCCACGCTGGCGTGACTTCCTGGCGCGCCTGCAGCCGCTCCTGCACACGCAGCAGAACCGGATCCTCGTCCCGACGTCGTACTCGCCGCTTCGCTGATGCAGGGCAAGGTCGCGATCGTGACCGGCGGGTCGCAGGGGATCGGCCGCGCCATCGCAGAGGGCCTCGCGCGTGCCGGCGCGCGCATCGTCGTCGCCGACCTGCAGGGCGCGGAGGACGCGGCGGCCGCGTTCCCGGACGGCGTCGGCATCGGCGCCGACGTCGCGAACGAGGACGACGTCCGCCGCCTCGTCGCGGAGGTGGTCGACCGCTGCGGCGCCGTCGACGTCCTCGTCAACAACGCGGGCCTCTACGCGTCGCTCGAGATGCGGCCGTTCGACCAGATCCCGCTCGAGGAGTGGCGCAAGGTGATGGACGTGAACGTCGCCTCGATGTTCCTCATGTGCCGCGAGGTGGTGCCGAGGATGCGCGAACGCGGCGGCAAGATCGTCAACATCTCCTCCGGGACGCCGTTCCGGGGCGTCCCGTTCCTGCTCCACTACGTCACCTCGAAGGGCGCGATCGTCGCCTTGACGCGCGCGCTCGCGAAGGAGGTCGGCAAGGACGGGATCCTCGTCAACTGCGTCGCGCCCGGCTTCACCATGTCGGCGGGCGTCGAGGCGCACCCCGACGTGGTCGAGAAGCTGCGCGACGTGTCCGTCTCCGCGCGCACGCTCCAGCGCGACCAGGTGCCGGAGGACGTGGTCGGCGCCGTCGTCTTCCTCTGCGGCCCGCAGTCGGACTTCGTCACCGGCCAGACGATCGTGATCGACGGCGGCCAGTACTTCCATTGAGCGGCGGAATTTGATCCTCCGGCTCACCGACCATCCGGAGGGCGTGGAGACCGGTCCCGGCGACCACGTCGTCTACGACGTCGCCGCGGACACGGCCTTCGTCGGAGCCGGGCGCGTCGAGGGACGGGCGCTCGTGTGGGAGCTGACGGAGCGCCCGCGCGGCGACCACCTGCTCCGCTGCGACCGGGTCGACTTCCCGCCCGGCGGCGTCGCCTACCTGCACACGCATCCGGGGCCGGGGCTGCGTGTGCTGCTCACCGGACGGATCCGCATCGAGACGCAGGGCACGTCACACGAGTACGGGCCGTTCGAGTGGTGGTACGAGACGGGGCCCGACCCGGTGTACGCGGCGGCATCCGAGGGGGAGGCGACGGCGTTCGTCCGCGTGCTCGTGCTGCCGGACGAGTGGGAAGGGAAGCGGACGATCTCCTACGTCGACCCGGCGGATGCCGACAAGCCGAAGACGCAGAGCGCCCGGATCTACCTCGAGCACCGGCTGTGACGCGCCACGGCGGCGCCTTGCTCGCCGACCAGCTCGCGGTGCACGGCGTCGACACCGCGTTCTGCGTCCCGGGCGAGAGCTACCTGCCGCTCCTCGACGGGCTGCACGGCTCCTCGATCCGGCTCGTCACCTGCCGGCACGAGGCCGGTGCGGCGAACATGGCGGAGGCGCACGCGAAGCTGACCGGCCGGCCCGGCGTGTGCATGGTCACGCGGGGGCCCGGTGCGACGCACGCCGCGGTCGGCGTGCACACCGCCTTCCAGGACTCGACGCCGCTGCTCCTGCTCGTCGGGCAGGTCGCGTCCGACCAGGAGGAGCGCGAGGCGTTCCAGGAGATCGACTACCGGCGCATGTTCGGGCCGACGGCGAAGTGGGTCGCGCAGGTCGACCGCGTCGACCGCATCCCGGAGCTCGTCGCGCGCGCGTTCTCGACCGCCTGCGCGGGGCGTCCCGGGCCGGTCGTGCTCGCGCTGCCCGAGGACGTGCTCGCGGCGGAGAGCGACGCGCCGGACGCCGCCGCGTTCAGGGTCGCGCGCGCCGCCCCGGACCCCGTCGCGGTCGAGGAGGCGGCCGGGCTCCTCTCCCGCGCCGAGCGCCCGTTCGCGATCGTCGGGGGAGGCGGCTGGACGGCCGGCGCGACCGCGTGCCTGCAGCCGTTCCTCGAGCGGGCGCGGATCCCGGCCGGTGCGGCGTTCCGGCGCCAGGACGCGCTCGACAACGACTCGCCAGCGTACGCCGGCGACGTCGGCATCGGCATCAACCCGAAGCTCGCTGCCCGCGTCCGGGAGGCGGACGTCCTGCTCGTGATCGGAGCACGGCTCGGCGAGATGACGACGTCGCGCTACACGCTGCTCGACGTGCCGCGTCCCCGCCAGGCGCTCGTCCACGTGCACCCGGGCGCGGAGGAGCTCGGCCGCGTCTACCAGCCGGACGTGCCGGTGCTTTCCGCGCCCGAGCCGTTCTGCGCGGCGCTCGCGCGCCACGACCTCGCGCCGAGGCCGTCCGCGTGGGCGGACGGCGCGCGCGCCGACTACGAGACCTGGGTTCGCCACGACCCGATGCCGGGCGCGCTCGACCTCGGCGAGTGCATCGCCCACCTGCGCGCGCGCGTGCCCGACGCGATCGTCACGAACGGGGCCGGCAACCACACGGTCTGGATCCACCGGTTCTGGCAGTTCCACACGTTCCCGAGCCAGCTCGCGCCGACAAGCGGCGCGATGGGGTACGGCGTCCCCGCGGCGGTCGCGGCGAAGCTCGCCGCTCCCGAGCGGACGGTGATCTGCTTCTCGGGAGACGGCGACTTCCTGATGCTCGGCCAGGAGCTCGCGACGGCCGTCCAGTACGAGGCGCCGATCGTGGTGCTCGTGGTCGAGAACGGCATGTACGGGACGATCCGGATGCACCAGGAGCGCCTCTTCCCGGGTCGCGTCGTCGGCACCGACCTCGTCAACCCCGACTTCGCCGCGTACGCGCGCGCCTTCGGCGGGCACGGCGAGAGCGTCGAGCGCACGGCCGACTTCCCGGGCGCGCTCGAGCGGGCGCTCGAGTCCGGGCTGCCGTCCGTCCTCTCGCTCCGCATCGACCCCGAGGCGATCAGCCCCCGCGCCACGCTCAGCGGCGTGCGCGCGGCGGCGGCGGGCCGCGCGTGAGCCGGCGTGAGGAGTATCGCGTCCCAGGCCAGGCGGAGCCGATCAGCCACTACACCGACGCCGTGCGCGCGGGCGACCTGCTCTTCGTGTCGGGCTGTGTCCCCGTCGACGCCGACGGCAACCTCGTCGGCGGGGACGACGTGGTCGCTCAGGCACGGCACGTGTTCGCGAACGTCGGCGCGGTGCTCGCCGCGGCCGGAGCGAGCTTCGCCGACGTGGTGAAGGTGACGGTGTTCCTCCTCGACGTTGACGACCGCACGGCGGTGAACGAGGTGCGAAAGGAGGTGTTCGGGGAGACGAGGCCTGCGAGCACGCTCGTCGAGGTGAGCCGGCTCGCCGTGCCCGGCGCGCGGATCGAGGTCGAGGCGACGGCGCTCCTCCGATGAGCGATCCGTACGACGCGCTGATCACCGAGGTCGAGGCGGCGCCCGCGCGTCGCGGTCCGCTCCACGGGCTGCGGCTCGTCGTCAAGGACCTGATCGACACCGCCGGCGTCCGGACGACCTACGGCTCGAGGATCCACGCCGACCACGTGCCGGAGCGGACGGCGACGGCGGTCGAGCGGCTCGTCGCCGCAGGCGCCGTCGTCACGGGGAAGGCGAACCTGCACGAGTTCGCGTGGGGCGTGACGAGCCAGAACCCGTGGTACGGCACCGTCCAGAACCCGCGGCTGCCGGGTCGCACGACCGGCGGGTCGTCGGGGGGGAACGCGGCTGCGCTCGCGGCTGGCATGTGCGAGCTCGGCCTCGGCACCGACACCGGCTGCTCCGTCCGCCTGCCCGCCGCCTGCTGCGGTGTCGTCGGCCTGAAGCCGAGCTGGGGGAGGGTTCCCGTCGACGGCGTCTACCCGCTCTGCCGGACGTTCGACACGGTCGGACCGATGGCGACGACGGTCGCGGACGCGGCTGCGATGTGGAGCGTCCTCGCCGAGGCGCCGCTGCCGGAGCCGCGGCTCGCCGGGCTGCGCGTGGGTCTCCTCACGCGCCCGCCGTCGGTCGGCGGCCCGGCGGCGTCCGCGAACCCGGCGGCGGAGGCGCACGTGGAGACGCTCGAGTCGCTCGGCGCGACCGTCGTCGAGGCGACGATCCCCGAGCCGAGCGACGACACGTGGCCGCTCTTCTTCCACGAGGCCGCCGAGGCGCATCGCGAGACGTTCCCCGCTCGCGCCGACGAGTACGGCGACAACGTCCGCGCGAAGCTCGAGCTGGCGCAGCAGGTCGACCCGGCCGAGGTCGAGCGGGCGCGCGCCGCCGTCGCCGAGTGGCGGCGCCACGTGCCGGACGTCGACCTGTATCTCTCCCCCACGATCGGCGTGCCCGTGCCGCCGGTCGACTGCGACGAGCTCGACGTGCGGATCCCGCTGACCGCGTTCCTGCGGCCGTTCAACGTCCTCGGCTGGGCGGCGCTCGCGATCGGCGACCTGCAGCTCGTCGCCCCGCGCGACGAGACGGTGCTCGCAGCCGGGCTCGCCTGGGCGCGCGAGGTCGGTCCGCCTAACGGACCGGCGTGATGTCCTTCGTCGATCGTGCCGGCGGCGGCGTCACGTCGACCGTCGTCCCGAACGAGTCGTACGAGGTGTCGACGGCGATCGGCGTCCCCTGCGGCGTCGCGTAGGCGACGATCACGCGCCGGATCCGGCCCTTGCCGTCGATCCAGAACTTGGCGTTGAAGTCGGCGCGCGGGTAGTCCGCGCGCAGCGCGCCCGCCACGAGCGTCCGCCTCGCGGACGGCACGCGTTGCTCGACGAGGGTCGGGTCGACCCGCGCCCAGAAGAGGGCGCCGTCGGCGACCCGGCGGTCGAGCTTCACCGTCCGGGCCCCGAAGGCGAGATACAGAGGCGTCACCGCATGCGCGACCTCGTCCGGGTGCTGCGCCTTCTCCCGCGCGGTCAGCTTGCGCTCGTCGAGGCGCGTCCACGGCCTCACCTCCGGCGACGACATCGCTGCCTGCACGTTCGCGTTCGAGTAGGTGATGGGGCCGTCGACGATCACCTCGCCGGGAATGCTCTGGCCGGGGCTCAGCCGGTAGAGGTGGGCGCGGCGGCCGTCGAGCGAGAGGCTGCCGCGGTCGTGCGCCTCGACCCGCGTGCCCGAGAGCACGAGCGCCGTCGTCTGGACGAAGCGCGCGCTGCCGGCGGCGAGGGTGCGGGTGCGTGCCTGCTCGAGGGAGGGGAGCGGCGTCTGCCGGGCGGGCGCGGTGGTCCTGGGCGCCGCCGGGTCGCTGCTGCCGCCGCACGCGGTGAGGCAGAGCGCCAGGGCGAGAAGCGGAAGGACCCGGCGCACGCGCGCCACTGTAGCCGCCTCAGAGATGGACGATCTGCGCGCCGGGCGGAAGCGGGCGCGCCTCGGCCCGCAGCACCTCGACGAAGGCCTCCGCGGTCGGAGACCAGGGTGCCCGTGCGTAGACCGCGACCTCGCGCACGAGGTGCGGCTCGACCCGCAGGACGGCGCAGTCGAGCTCCCGCAGGACGATGTTGTCGGGGACGAGCGCGATCCCGAGGCCGGCGGCGGCAAGGCGCACGGCGCCCTCGGCCTGTGACGTCCGCACGGTGCCGCGCGGGCGGAAGCCCGCCTGGCGGCAGACCTCCTCCACCACTCCGGCGAGGCCGTGGTCGGGGTGGTAGAGGACCCAGTCGCGGTCGCGGACGTCATCCAGGGTGATCGACCGCCGCCGGGCGAGCGGCTCACTGGAGGGCGAGACGAGGACGAACTCCTCCCACCCGACGACCTCGAGCGGCCCGTCCCAGCGCCGCACCGGCCGCGGCCCGAGCGCGAAGTCGGCCACGCCCTGCTCGACCGCGTCCTCGAGCAGGACGCGGTGCCGGAACTCGTGCAGGCGGATCGCGACGTTCGGGTGGCGCTCGTGCCAGACGCGGATGTGGCGCGGGAGCAGCCCCACCGCGAGCGAGAGCACCGTCGCGATCTCGAGCTCGCCCGCCTCGAGCGCGAGCACCGAGCGCGCGTTCTGCCAGCCGCGCTCGACCGCGCGCACGGCGACGCGAGCCTCCGGGAGCAGCGTGCGGCCGGCCGGGGTGAGCGAGACGCTGCGCGGCAGCCGGTCGAAGAGCAGGCCTCCGAGCTCGGCCTCGAGGCCGCGGATGTGCTGCGAGAGCGACGGCTGCGAGATGCCGACGCGCCGCGCGGCGCGGGTGAACGACCCCTCCTCCGCCACCGCGACGAAGCACTCGAACTGACGAAGGGTCATAGGGAAAAGCTATCGCTACCAGTGGGTGGATGGCGGCTTGACCTATCGCGGTAAACCCGGGACACTCGACCTCGTGCGGGTCACCGCGATCAACCACGTCAGCATCTCGGCGCGGGATCTCGAGGAGTCGGCCCGGTTCTACGAGCGGGTATTCGGAATGTCCCGCATCCCGACCCCCGTTTTCGCGACGCCCGTTCAGTGGTTGCGAGTGGGAAACCTCCAGCTGCACCTCTTCCTCGACCCGGAGGGCGCGGCGCCTTCGCGGCACCACGTCGGCTTCACCGTCGACGACTTCGACGCCGCGTACGAGGCGGTTGCCGTCGCGACCTCGGCGGAGTGGGGCGCCGACCTCGTCGAGCTGCCGTCCGGACAGGTGCAGCTCTACTTCCGCGACCCCGCGGGGAACCTGGTCGAGCTCAACTGGCCGGACGTCTCGACGCTCGACCGGTCGCGCTACCCGCAGCTCCGGCGGCTTGTCGACATGGTCCCGCAGACCGACGAGTCGCTCGAGGCCGTGCTCTACCTGGAGCCCGCCGCCGCATGACGCAGGCGGCCGCGCCGACGCCCGGCCTCGCCGGCTCCGACCGCGCGCGCATCCTGGCTCTCCGCCGGCGCGTGCTTCAGGCCCTCGGGCTGCTCGTGCTCGGCGCGATCGTGGTCATCCCGGCCGTCTGGGTGCTCTTCCTCGCGCCGACGACGGGCAAGTGGGCCACCTCCTTCGGCTCGGCGGTGCACGATCCGAAGGACTTCCTGATCACGCTCCTGAACGGGATCACCGCGGCAGCGCTCTACTTCGTCGTCGCAAGCGGCTTCACGCTGATCTTCGGGCTGATGCGCGTCGTCAACATGGCCCACGGCGCGTTCTTCCTTTTCGGCGGCTACGTGGCGCTGAAGCTGCAGCGGCACATGGTCGGCGAGGGCGGCTCGTTCGGCCTCTCGAGCTCGCAGGTGAACCTGACGCACTGGATCGTCCCGGCGCTCGTCGGCACCGTCGCCATCGCGGCGATGGGGCTCGCGATGCAGCAGCTCTTCCTGCGCTGGAACCAGGGACAGGACCTGCGCCAGGCGCTGATCACGATCGCCGTCTCGATCATCCTCGCCGACCAGATGCTCGCGCACTTCGGCGGCGTCGCCGAGGACATCGCGTGGCCGCGCAACTGGGACACCTTCGTCAACCTTCGCGTCAAGGGCATCCAGTACACGGAGACGCGGCTCGTCATCCTCGCGATCGCGGTCGGGATCGGGGTGCTGCTGTGGCTCTGGCTGAAGAAGACCCGCACCGGCATGGTCATCCGCGCCGGCGTCGACGACCGCGCGATGGTCTCGGCGCTCGGCGTCAACATCCAGCTCACGTTCGCGATCGCGTTCGCGATCGGGTCGGCGCTCGCGGGGCTCGGCGGCGTGATCGGCGGCTCGTTCGCGAGCCTCGCGCCGGGCGTCGACGCCAACTGGTTGCTCTATTCGCTCGTCGTAGTGATCATCGGCGGGATGGGGTCACTCGGCGGTGCGGCCATCGGCGCGCTCCTGCTCGGCATCACGACCAACTTCGCGGCCGCGTACCTCCCCTCGAACTACACCTACTACTCGATCATCTTCACGTTCGTGCTGGTCGCGATCGTGCTCGCGGTGCGGCCGCTCGGGCTGTTCGGGAGGCCCGAATGAGTCGCGTGACGCCGGATCGGGTCGTCGGTGTCGCGGCCCTCGTCCTCGCCGTGCTCGCCCCGCTCTACCTGTCGAGCTACTGGGTCGGGACGCTCCTCACCCAGATGCTCTTCCTGGGGATCGTGGCTGCGAGCCTGATCTTCCTCTCGGCCTACGGCGGCATGGTGTCGCTCGGGCAGGTGGCGATCTACGGCATCGCCGGTTTCGTCGTCGGCAACGTCACGACGAACGGCAACACGAAGGGCCTGAACCTGGGGTGGAACCCGTGGTGGGGCGTGGTGCTCGGCCTCGCGATCGCGGTCGCCGCCGCGCTCCTCTTCGGCGCGCTCGCGAGCCGGAGCGTCGGCATCTACTTCCTGATGATCACGCTCACCTACTCCGTGATCGCCAACCTGACCTTCGGCCAGGTGACCGACGTCTCGGGCTTCGGAGGCATCAGCGGCATCCCTGCGCCGAAGCACATCGGCCCCGTCGACGCCCACTCGAACCGGCTGTACTACGTCGCGCTCGGGGTCGCGCTCGCCGTGTACATCCTGCTGCGCTACATCTCGCGAACGCCCTTCGGCCTGACGCTGCAGGGGCTGCGCGACGACCCCGTCCGCATGTCGTCGCTCGGCTACAACGTCATGCTCCACCGGACGATCGCGTTCGCGTTCGCCGGCTTCGTCGCCGGCGTCGGCGGTGTCCTCTTCGTCTGGTGGAACGGGCACATCGACCCCGCGTCGATCGACCTCAGCGCGACGATCGACGTGCTGGTGATCGCCGTCGTCGGCGGCCTCTACCGCATCGAGGGCGCGTGGGTCGGCGCGCTCTTCTTCGTGGTCATCAACAACTACTCGCAGCAGATCAGCTTCATCGGGCCGCGGTTCCACACGCTGATCGGCGCGATCTTCCTGGTGATCGTGCTCGTGTCGCCCGGCGGCCTCGTCGGCCTCTGGGACCGCGCGGTCGCGCTCTCGCCGTTCCGGCGCCGGGGCCCGACGGACCGAAACCCCATCGAAGCCGGCCAGGTGGAGCCTAGTGTCTGAAAGGAGGCGCTGACAGACCGACTCCGCGCATGGCGCAAGACCTAACCCCCCAGAGTTCGTCCACATCAACCGGTTGTGAAAGGAGGAGGGCATCGGAATGCGTGCTCTCAGAAGCAGGTGGAAGCTGATCCCGCTCGCCGGCGCCGTGATCGTCGCGGCGGCGGCGGTGGCGGCGACGGCGACCGCCCGCAACAGCGCGTCGCCGATCAGGATCGCCGTGCTGTCCGACTGTCAGGGCGCCTTCGGGTCGTTCGACAATCAGGACATGGCAGGCGTCGTGACGGCGATGGTGCAGTACGCCGGAGCGAAGGCGAAGAACCCGAACAAGCCGCGTGACGGCTGGGTCGGCGGGCAGATCAACGGTCACCCGTTGAAGCTCGTCGGGATCGGCTGCTCGAACGATCGCGCCGACACCGCGATCAAGGAGACGAAGCGGCTGATGGAGCAGCTGAAGGCCGACATCATGATCGGCCCGCTGTCCGGTGACGAGTCGATCGCCGTCGCGAACTACGCCAAGCAGCATCCGACGAAGACGTTCGTCGACGGGGCTGCGGGCGCGCAGGACACCACGCTGAAGGTGCGGGCGAAGAACTTCTTCCGCTTCAACGGCGACGGTGCGCAGTGGAACGCCGGCCTCGGCGACCTCGCGTACAACAAGCTCGGCTGGAAGACGGCTGCCGTCGTCGCGGACGACTACTCGTTCGCGTGGACGTCGGCTGCCGGCTTCGTCGCCGAGTTCTGCGCGGTCGGCGGCAAGGTGACGAAGCGGGTCTTCCCGCCGCTGAACACGACGGACTACTCGTCGTACGCGCAGCAGATGCCGACGAACGTCGACGGCACCTTCGTCGCGGTCGGCGGCGCGGGCCTGATCCCGTTCCTGAAGGCGTACGAGCAGGCGCACGGCCCGATCGACGGCAAGAAGTTCATCGGCAACCTCTTCTGGGGGACGCCCGGCCAGTTCGAGCAGCTCTCGAGCCGTGTGGCCGGCGCGTACGTCGGTGGTGCCGGCACGGCCGGTGACCTCGCGACGCCGGCCGCGCAGGCGTACAACAAGATGGTCGGCAAGGTCTTCAAGCAGATCCCGCCGTTCGGCGCCGCGGCACCGCAGGCGTCGTCGACGTTCACGTTCGGCTACTACGTGAACACGTGGGGCCTGCTGGCGGGCCTGAAGGGTGTCAAGGGCGACATCTCCGGCGGCCAGAAGAAGCTGCAGGCGGCGATCGGGAAGGTCAAGCTCCGCACGCCGTACGGCCCGGTGCACCTGGACAAGAACCGCCAGGCGGTCATCCCGGTCTACTACCAGCAGCTCTACCTGAAGAACGGGAAGCTGGCCGTGAAGACGGTCGGGTACATCCCGGGCGTCGACCAGTCGTTCGGCGGCACGTTCACGTCGAAGACGCCGCCGCCGGGGCGTAACTTCCCGGCCTGCGTCAAGCGGAACCTGCCGTGGATCGGGCACACGCAAGTGCCCAAGGTGACCGGCTAGCGCTTGACCCGGACGGTCGCATCCGCGAGCGCCGAGCCGATCCTCCGCCTGCGGGGGATCGGCCGGCGCTACGGCGGCCTCCACGCCGTCCGCGCCGGCGACCACGACGGGGCGGGGGGCGGGTGGCGGGCGGTCCACGGCCCGAACGGGGGCGGGCCGA
>JAICYG010000123.1 GCA_025934335.1 Thermoleophilia bacterium
CCGAGCGGGCAGAACGTGTCGATCGCCTTGCAGAAGCTGAAGACGCCGGAGCGCATCTCGCCGCGCTGGATGTCGCGGGCCGTGATGTCGTTGAAGATCAGGTAGCCGCCGATGTAGTCGGCCGCCTCCTCCGCCGAGAACCACTTCCCCTGCTTGCGCAGGACGACGGCGAGCTCGAGCTCGTAGTCGAGCTCCTCGGTCAGGTGCTCGGGGTAGACGACCGGCGCCTCGGGCCCGACGATCGCGTCGACGTTCTGGAAGAAGTTGATCCACGGCGCGATCTGGTGCGACCAGTCGACGTTCTTCGACTCCTCCTCGTGCTCGCGAAAGTTGCCCGCGGTGTGGAACAGCTTCTTCGGGACGATCGGCGCCTCGAGCTTCGCGTCGGCGAGCTGCGTGCGCACGTCGCTCTCGTGTGCACCGCCGAGCTCGAAGTACTCGCGCATCGAGCGGACGTGGAACTGGACGATCTCGTCTCCGTCGACCCGACCGACCTTCCCCCCGTCGTAGGTGACGAGCTTCGTCACGAGCAGATTCTCTGCGCGACGAGTGCATACGTGGTGGCCATCTTCACCAGCCCTTCGATCTCGAGGTTCTCGCCGAGCTCGACGTCCATCAGCCCGGTCGACGTGCCGTAGTTGACGGTGGGGACGCCGTAGCGCGTGAGCGCCGACGCGTCGCTGAACCAGCGTGTCACGTCGCGGCCCGCGGCCTCGCCGAAGACCTCCTCGTGCGAGAGATCGATCGCGTGCACGAGCTCGTGATCCTCGTCGATCTCGGCGCCCGGCGCGGTCACGTACACCTCGCCCTCCACGCCGTAGTCCGGGAAACGTTCGGCAAGCGACCGCACCATTTCCAGTACCTCACGTCGAGCGACCCCCATCGGCTTCGTCGGCGGCACGCGCACGTCGAGAAAGAGATCCGTGTGATGGGGCGTGCGCGAGACGCGCCAGCCGAAGCCTCCTTCGACCGCGCCGACGTTCACGATCGCCTTCGCGCCCCGGTAGGCGTTCGACTCGTCCTCCTCCCACGTAGGCACCCAGTCGAGGACGGCGCTCGTCACCTCGTGCATGCGCAGGATCGAGTTCTGGTCGCGCTTCCCTTCGCTGAACGCGGTGTGGATGAAGTTCCCGTGCACGCGGATGCGCAGCCACAGCGCGCCGAAGTGGCCGAGCACGACCTTCCCCTCGGTCGGCTCGCCGAGCAGGCACATGTCGGCGACGCCGCCGTGCGAGACGAGGTAGCGCGTGCCGGCGGCGTAGCCGCGGTACTCCCCGCCCTGCGCGTCCCCGTACTGCGTCTTCTCGATCTCGCCGCAGACCGCGGCGACGAGCACGTCGCCGCGCAGCTTCACGCCGGCGTCCTGCAGCGCGCGCACGGCCTCCACGTAGCAGGCGAGCGCGCCCTTCATGTTCGAGATGCCGAGCCCGTAGAGCCGCCCGTCGCGCACGAACGCCTGCGGCTGGAAGCCGGGCACGTCGCGCAGCCACGGCTCGCGACCCGAGTACGAGGTGTCCATGTGGCCGTTGAACATCAGCGACTTGCCGCCGCCTCTGCCGCGCCACGTGCCGAGCACGTTCGCCCGGTCCTCCTCGACCTGCTGCCACTGCACCTGCAGCCCGAGCTCCTCGAAGAGCTCGACCATGCGGCCCGCCAGCCGCTCCTCGTCGCCGGTGAAGCTATGAACGTCGACGAGCGACGACGCGGTCGCGACGAGCCGCTCCCTGTCGACCTGAACGGTCACCGCACGTGGGGGAGCACCTGCTCGCCGAAGAGGCGGATCTGCTCCAGGCGGTCCTCACCCCACAGCTCGAGCATCACGTGCGTGCAGCCCGCGTTCCTGTACTCCTCGATCGCAGCGATGCAGTCAGCCGGCGTCCCTGCGATCGGCCTGCACTTGTCGAGGATCGCGTCGGTCACCTTCGCCTTCGCAGCGAGGCGGCCGCCCTGCTCCATCGCCTCGGCGATCGGGCGGATCTCGTCCTGCTCCAGGCCCGCGAGATCGAGCAGCGTGTCGGCCGCGCCCTGGATGTTCTGCACCTTGTTCGCGAGGTACATGCCGGCGATCTCGCGCGCGCCGTCCCGTCCCCTGTCGCGATCCGAAGCGTGGATCGAGGCAACGACCGTGCAGCCGATGTCGATGTCCGACTTCACGTTGTCGCGCGTGTAGCGCACGAAGGCCGGCGTGGTGATCGACGGGGTCAGGCAGCCGTCGGCGATCTCGCCGGCGAGCGCCTGCATCTTCGGCGCGGTCGCCGCGACGTAGACCGGCGGCACCTCGCGCGGCGCGTGCGCGTCGGCGGCGAGCGCCGGCACGTCCGCGCTCCACGTGTCGCCGTCGTAGTCGAAGCGCTCCCCGGAGAGAACGCCGCGTGCGATCGTGACCGCGTCGCGCATCGGGCCGAGCGTCTTGCGCGTCTGCGTCTTCGTGTTGTTCAGGAAGATCTTCGACGTCCCGAAGCCGAGGATGAACCGACCCGGCCCCGCCGCCTCCTGCACGACTCGCGCGTCCATCGCCGCCTGCACGGGGTGCCGCGTCGACGCGGCGATGATCCCCCAGCCGACGGTCAGCCGCTTCGTCGCGCGCCCCATCAGCGCGGCCACCCCGGTCGACGAGCGCGCCTCCATCCCGTGCTTGCGCCACCACGGGTACGCCTCGGCGAGCCAGATCGTGTCCATCCCTGCCTCGTCCATGGCCTGCGCCGACGCCAGCATGACGTCGAGCGGCTCCATGGTGAGCTGCATCACCCCGATGCGAAACGGCACCGGCATCGAGTCAGGCGACCGAGCTCTGGACTTCGCGGTCGAGCGCGGACAGCACGTGCGAGACCTGCTGGTTCACGATCGGCTGCAGCACGCGCTGCCCCATCGAGCCGACAGGCCCGGCGATCTTCACGTCGGCCGCCCACTTCATCAGCGTGCCGCCCCCATCCGCCTCGGCGAGGTCGAACGATGTCTGCATCGAGAGCATCGCGCCGACACCGTTGCCCTTGATCTTCAGCGCAGCGTGCTCGGGCTCGCGCTCCTCGACCTTCTCCATGTCGATCTTCATCTTCAGGCCACCGAGGCCGAGCGGGATCTTCACGTTCGCCGTCCAGCGCCTGTCGTCGTGCACGTCGAAGCCCTCGACGCCGGGCATCGTCCTCGCCATCGACGCCGGGTCGTTCAGCACCCGCCACACCGCCTCGCGCGGCGCGGCGAACGTGCGCTCGCCGGAAACATTCACGCTTCGCTCACCTGCACGTGCGCTCCCTTCGACGGGTCGTTGAGCATCTCCCAGACGCGGTGGTACGGGTTCGAGCTGTCCCAGACAATCGCGCCGCCGTGCTCGCGGAGCGCGTCCTGCACCGCCGCGCAGACGGCGTGGATGCCGGCGCCGCCGCCCTCGCCCATGCCCTTCGTTCCGAGCGACGTGAACGGCGACGGGCTCTCGATGTAGCCGGTCTTGAGCGGCGGCATGTCGAGTGCGTGAGGCACGTGGTAGTCGTAGAAGTTGGGCGTCAGCAGGTTCCCGTCCTCGTCGTAGACAAAGCTCTCGTGCACGGCGGCGCCGAGTGCCTGCGCGGTCGCGCCCATCACCTGCCCCTCGACGATCTGCGGGTTGATGCGCTTGCCGCAGTCGTCGACGGCCGCGTAGTCGACGATGTCGTACGAGCCCGTCTCGGGATCGATCTCGATCACAGCGACGTGGATCTGCGCGGCGTAGGTGAGCGTCAGGTTGCCGTACTTGCGCTCCACGTCGGGCACCTCGAACGGCGGCCGGTAGACGTAGCGGCAGTTGAGCGTGACGTCGAGGTCCTCCGGAAGCCCGGCGTTGTTCGCGTTGATGATCGCGCCGCACGCCATGAACGGCAGGAACGCCTCGTGGTTCTCCTTCATGCGCACGCCGCCGCCCGCGAGCTCGAGCGCCTCGGCCGGCACGCCGCCGAAGACGACGCCGGCGAGCTTGAGGATCTCGTCGCGCAGCATCTCGGTCGCACCCTTGACCGCGCCGAGGCCGGTCACCGCGAATTGCGAGGCGTACGTGCCGGAGAAGCCGGCGTGGGAGTTCCAGTACGAGTCGTGCCCCGAGCGCACGTGCACGTCCTCGATCGAGCACTTGAGGATGTCGGCGACGACCTGCGACGCCGTCGTCTCGTGACTCTGCCCCTGCGGCGTCGTGCCGAGCGTGACGACGATCTCGCCGAAGATGTCGAGCTTCACCGTCGCGACCTCGTTGTTGCCGGAGAACTGCAACTCGGGGTTGATGAGGCGCGACTGGCCGAAGTTGTTCGTGCCCGAGTCGAGCGTCGAGCCGATGCCGACGCCGAGCAGCTTTCCGGCCGCGGCCGCCTCGGCACGCCTGCCGGCGAGCCGCTCGTACTCGACGAGCTCGAGCGCGATGTCGAGCATCTTCGCGTAGTCGCCGGAGTCGTAGACGCAGCCGTTCGGCGTCGTGTACGGCATGTCCTCGGCTTTGATGAAGTTGCGCTTCCGCACCTCGACCGGGTCGAGCCCGAGCTCGTGCGCGACGATGTCGATCATGCGCTCCGTGAACCAGAGGTGCTGCATGCGCGAGTAGCCGCGGTTCGGCGACACCGGCGCCTTGTTCGTCGCGACCTGCGTGAAGTCGACGCGAACGTGCTGCCACTTGTACATCCCGGGCGTCACCTGCGCCCAGATGACGCCGCCGAGCGGCTCGTAGCGCAGGTACGCGCCGGCGTCGTCGAGCGCCTTCGTCCGGAAACCGAGCAGCGTGCCGTCGTTCTTCACGGCGACCTCTGTCTCGAGGAACCAGCGCTCGTTCCCGTGCGACATCGACAGGTGGAAGTCGGTGCGCCACTCGGTCCACTGCACGGGCCGGTTCAGCTTCCGCGCCAGCAGGCAGCACGCGACGAGCTGCGGGTGCGAGGTGATCTTGTTGCCGAAGCCGCCACCGATGTCCTGCGTGACGAACCGGAGCTTGTCGAGGCCCACCCGCATCGCCGGGCCCATCATGATCGCGGCGAAGCCGGGGAACTGGTTGTTCGTATGGATCGTCCACTGCCCGACGCCGCGGTTGTACTCGACGAGCGCGCCGTCGCACTCGAGCGGGGTCGAGTTGAAGCGGTGGAAGTGGAGCTCGTCGATCTTCACGACCTTGTCGGCCTCGGCGAACGCGGCGTCGAGGTCGCCCCACTCGTAGACGCCCTCCCACATCAGGTTGCCGCCGGCGTCCTCGTGGATCGTCGGCACGCCCTCGTCGCGCGCGTGGCGCGCGTCGGTGATCGCGTCGAGCGGCTCGTACTCGATCTCGACGAGCTCCGACGCGTCGCGCGCGGCCTCGCGCGTCTCGGCGACGACGGCGACGATCGGCTCGCCGACGAAACGCACCTTCCCCACCGCGAGCGCGTAGTCCTTCACGTTCGCGCCCGGCACCGACGAGATCTGGAAGAACGGGTCGGTGAGGGCCGCAACTTCCTCGCCCGTGAGCGTGCCGTAGACCGCGGGGTGCTCCTCGGCTTTCGAGACGTCGATCGAGGTGATGTGCGCATGCGCGTACGGCGAGCGGACGAAGTGGATGTAGCCCATCCCGTGCCGCTTGACGTCGTCGACGAAGACGCCCTGGCCCTGGACGAGGCGCCAGTCCTCCTTGCGCGGGACGTTCTGGCCCTTCCACTCCTCCTGCTGTTGCTCGGTCTTCTCCGGCGCGATCGTGGTGCTGGTCATTCCGCCGCCGCCTTGACCGCCTCGAAGATGTTCCAGTAGCCGGTGCAGCGGCAGATGTTGCCCTGCAGCGCCTTCCTGATCTCGTCGTCGGAGGGGCTCGGGTTCGCGCGCAGAAGCGCAGTCGCGCTCATCAGCATCCCGGGCGTGCAGTAGCCGCACTGGAGCGCGTGGTGCGCGGTGAACGCCTGCTGCAGCTTCGAGAGCTCGTCGCCGGCAGCGAGGCCCTCGACCGTCTCGACCCGCGCGCCGTCGGCCTGGACCGCGAGCAGCATGCAGCTCTTCACGAGCGTGCCGTCGACGATCACGGAGCACGCGCCGCAGTTGCCGGTGTCGCAGCCGATGTGGCTGCCGGTCAGGTCGAGGTCGTCGCGGAGGAAGTGGATGAGCAGCTTCCGCGCCTCCACCTCCCGGTCGTAGGTCGTGCCGTTGACGGTGACCGAGATCGCCCGTTCGGTCGGGACGGCGCTGGTTGCCAAGCTCTCAGCTCCTCTGTGCTTGCTCGATGGCGCGGACGGCGAGCACCTCCGCGAGGTGGCGGCGGTAGTCGCTCGAGGCGTGGACGTCGGAGGGCGGGTCGAGCGCGGTGTCGCGGACGGCCTGCCGCACCGCGTCCGGGTCGGTGGACGACGGCGAAAGGACGACGGGGACGGCGTCGACGCAGCCGAGCGCGAGGCGCGCGCTCCCGTTCAGCGAGGCAGCGGCGCTGACGACGCAGGTGCCGTCGACGCCGAGCGTGACGGCGGCGAAGCCGTCGTTGCGGCCGGCCGGGATCGTGATCTTCGTCAAGAGCTCGCCGGTGCCGACGGCGGTCAGGTAGACGCCGAGGAAGAACTCCTCCGCCGGGACGGTTTGCTCGCCGCCGCGGCCGGCGATCGTGAAGCGCGCGCCGAGGGCGGCAAGGAGCGGCGGCAGATGGTTCGTCGGGTCGTTCGTGCAGGCGTTGCCGCCGATCGTGCCGCGGTTCCGCACCTGCACGTCGGCGATCTGGGCGCAGACCTCGCCGAGGATCGGCCGCGCCCGTGCCTCGCTCGAGGCGATGATCTCGCTGTAGGTCGTCATCGCGCCCAGCTCGAGCGTGCCGTCCGCGCCGAGTTCGATCCCCTTCAGGTCGTCGAGCCCGCTCAGGTCGACGAGCGTGTCGGGCGAGCCGGCCCGCGCCTTCATCACGTTGATCAGCGTCTGGCCGCCCGCGAGCGCCCTGGCGCCGTCGTCGGCAGCGAGGATCTCGAGAGCTTCGGCGAGGGACTCGGGCTTGGCGTAGGCGACCTCGCGAAGAAGCATCTCAGAGGGTTTTATAAAATGTCTGATCCGCCGGATGCAAGTCGGAACCGTCCTCGGCGACCCGCGATCAGGCGAAAAGGCGCCTGTCTCCCGCGGCCCCGTCTGGTGGCAGCCACCGTACAGTGCGCGCTACACGAAGGACAGGGCCGGAGGGGCGGGGGCGGTCAGCGCGCCAGGAGGTGGCGGTACTTCGCCAGCCCGGCGAGGACTGCGTCGATGTCCTCCTCGTTGTTGTAGGCGTGCGGGGAGACGCGCAGGTTCGAGTCGCGTTCCGAGGTGACGACGCCCTCCTCGCCGAGGGCCCGCACGAGCGACGGCGCGTCCGTCGAGCGGATGCAGACGAGAGCGCCGCGGTGCTCCGGCTCGCGCGGGGTGACGACGACCCCACCCAGCTCGTCCACGCCGGCGATCAGGCGGTCGTCCAGCGCCGTCACGTGCTCCCGCGTCTCGGCGACGCCGATCTCGCGCATCAGCTCCATCCCGGCAATGCCGGCGTAGATCGCGGGTACCGGCGGCGTGCCCGACTGGAAGCGCCGCGCGTTCGGCGCCGGGGCGTACCGCGTATGCGCCATCTCGAAGATGTCCCGGTCGGCGAACCAGCCCGTCTCGGTCGGCGTCAGCTCCGTGGCGAGCCCCGGCCGCGTCCACAGGAACGCGAGGCCGGCCGAGCCGAGGAGGTACTTGAGGACGCCCGTGGCGAGCGCATCGACGCCGAGTGACGTCACGTCGAGGGGAATCGACCCTGCCGCCTGGTAGGCGTCGAGCAGGCACAGCGCCCCGCGCTCGCGCGCCACCCGCGCGATCTCCTCGACCGGGAGCCGCGAACCGTTCCGGTAGCAGACCGCCGTCACCGACACGATCGCCGTTCGCTCGTCGATCGCCTCCACGACCCGCTCCGGGTCGACGACGTGCACCTCGGCCCCGCGCAGCTGCTGCGCGTGCCAGATCTGGCCGATCGTCGGGAACTCGAAGTCCGAGATCACCACCTTCGGCCGCTCGTCGAAGCGAATCGCCGAGGCGAGCGCGCTCACGCCCGCCGACAGCGACGTCGTCACGGCCACGTCGTCCGGCCGCGCGTTCACGAGCCCCGCGAACGACGCCCGCGCCGCCTCCGTGCGTTCCACCCAGTAGTCCCACGGCGCGCCTCGCTCGTCCCAGCCGTCGAGGTAGTCCTCGTACGCCGCCCGCAC
>JAICYG010000014.1 GCA_025934335.1 Thermoleophilia bacterium
AGCACCGGCTCGTTCAGCGCGAGCGCCTCCGCGAGCTGGTCGCGACAGCGCGACGGATCGTCGATCCTCACGCCGCGCAGGCCGCAGCCCTCGGCGATCTTGACGAAGTCGACGGCGTTGAAGCCGACGCCGTACTCGGGGTTGCCGAGGAAGATCTGCTGCTCCCACTTGATCAGCCCGAGCGTGTTGTTCTTGTTGACGATCACCTTGATCGGCAGGTTGAGCTGGGCGATCGTCGCGAGCTCGCCGAGGATCATGGTCATGGATCCGTCGCCCGTGTAGGCAACGACCTGTCGGTCGGGGTATGCCGACTGCGCCCCGATCGCGTACGGGACGGCGGCCATCATCGAGCACATCGTCCCGCTGAAGCTGAAACGTTGCTGTGAGCGCAGCTTCCAGCGCGCGACCCACGTCGTCACCGTGCCGGAGTCGCCGCAGACGATCGCGTCGTCCGTCAGCAGCTCGTGCAGGTGCCAGAGCGGGACCTGCGGCTTCATCGGCACGTCGTCGCGGGTGCCGCGCTCCTCCATCAGCGCCCACCAGTCGCGGATCGAGCTCTGCATGCCTTCGAGGAACGAGCGGTCGTCGTTCCGCTCGAGCAGCGGCAACAGCGCCTGCAGCGTCAGCTTCGCGTCGCCGACGAGCCCGACGTCGGCCGGGTGGCGCAGGCCGATCCGCTCCGCCTTGTCGTCGATCTGCACGCACACCGGCTCGCCGGGGTTCGGCAGGAACTCGATGTACGGGAACGACGAGCCGACGATCACGAACGCGTCGCAGCTCTGGAACGCCTCCTGCGAGGGCCGCGTGCCGACGACGCCGGTCCCGCCTGCGACGTACGGGCTGTCGTCGGGCACCGAGTCCTTGCCGAGGAGCGCCTTCACGATCACGCCGCCGAGCTTCTCGGCGAGCTCCTCGAGCTCGGGACCCGCACCGCGCGCGCCGGCACCCGCGAGGATCGCGGGCCTCTTCTTCCCGCGGAGCAGCTCCGCGGCGTGCTCGAGCTGCAACTGCGGCGGCACCGCCCGCGGGATCACGAACGCGTCGGGACCGCCGGTGTGTCCCGGGACGTTCCGCTTGAAGCGGTCAGAGTCGTCCATCTCCATCACCTGGAAGTCGATCGGGATGCAGATGTGGCTGACGGTGCGATTCGAGAGCGCGCTCCGGCAGGCGAGGTTGACCGTGTTCTCGACGTGCGCCGGGCCCATCAGCCGCTGGTTGAACGATGCGACGTTCTCGAACAGGTAGTCGTGGTTCAAGTCCTGCAGGTACTTCGTCCCGATCAGGTCGTGGTAGGTCATGCCCGTGATCGCGAGCACCGGTGCCTGATCGACCATCGCGTCGTACAGCCCGTTCAGCAGGTGGATCGCGCCCGGCGCCGCCGTCGAGAGGCAGACGCCCAGCTTCCCGGTGAACTTCGCGTAGCTGCATGCCGCGAGCGCGGCGGTCTCCTCGTGGCGGGTGTGCACGAAGCGCACCTCGTCCTGCCGCTTGCGCAGCGCCTCCATGAACCCGTTGATGCCGTCGCCGGGGAGGCCGAAGATCGTGTCGACGCCCCAGTCGACGAGCCGCGCGAGCAGCGCGTCGGAGACCGTGTCAGCCATGTCGCTCCTTCCGGTGTCTCTTACGGTGCGTGTCGGGTTCCCGGCTGGCCCCCCGCGTACTCCATGGGGGCGGAGAGGCGGAAGCCGGGGCGGTTCGCGTCGGCGGGCAGCTTCATCAGCCCGGGGATCACCCCGAGCGACAGGATCACGCGACCCCAGGCGTACTCGAGCAGCACCATCGCGCCGGTGTACCAGGCGAAGCAGGCGCCGAACACGAACAGCCAGGCGCCGACCTTCGTCCACGTCGGGCTGCCCGCCCAGAAGCCCGCCGCCACGAACCCGCAGCCGGCTCCCACCGTGGCGAGCACGAGGAAGAGCGGCAGGTTCTCGCGGATCGCGGCGATCGCGCCCCACGACGTGAAGAGGCAGAGTGGGATGAACCAGACGGCGAAGCCGGGCTGCGCCGTGGAGAGCGGCGGGATGTCGACGACCTTCGCCGCGCCGAGCGCCTGCAGGAAACCCCAGGCCATCCAGTACGTCCCCCACATCGTGAGCAGGGCCGAGCCGATCGGGTCGCGTGCGCGGAACGACCAGACGCCCGCTGCGAACTGCGCGAGCCCGCCGAAGAAGGCGGCGATCTCGAACATCGTCGGCGGCGATCCCGTCGGCGTCCCCCACCAGCCGAGAATCCAGGTCGACACGACCATGGTGGACGCGAAGAAGCCGAAGAGGCCGAGCGTCGCGGGCGGCGCGATCGGCGTCAGGTACACGCGCGCCGGCGGCGCCGCGCCGTCGTGCTCGTGCCGAGACTCGTACGCCTGATGGACGTACTCCTCATGCGTTGTCATCACTGACCCACCTTCACTCCGGGATCTCCGTGCTCGTACTCGACCGCGTCGCGGGGAGCGCTGACCATCTGGTATGCGCCGACGGCATACGCGAGCGCGCCGGCTGCGCAGAGCACCCACCCTGCGACCTGCTGCACGCCGGACGACCCGGCGAGCAGGCCGATCGCTCCGAGGGTCGCGCCGGCGGCGAGCGTCGCCTGCGCGACGAAGCCGGGGACGCTGTGCGCGAGCGCGGCGAAGGCCGTCGTCATCGAGATGACCGCCATGTAGATCAGCCACTGTCCGAGCGACTGCCAGCCGTCGCCGCGCAGCGGGATCGTGATCGTGTGCACCGTGGCGAGCAGGTAGATGAGCGCCAGCCCGAGGAAGAACGCGGCCCACGAGCCGTGCAGCGCCGCTGACGCCGCCGCCCGCGCGCGGTAGCTCCAGAGCGCAGCGGCGAGCTGGCCGAACCCGCCGAAGAGGAGCAGGAACGGGAAGAACGCGGAGTAGTCGCTTTTCTTGCCCCACGCCATCGCGAACCAGGGGCCCCAGATGATCAGCGCACTGCCGAGCGCGAAGTACCCGAGGATCGACGGAGCCGCGAGCGGTTGGAGCATGATCCGCGCTTCCGGCCGTTCGAGGCGACGCGGCCGAGCGAACGTGGTCGTCATGATTTCACCCCATACTGTTCGTAGTACGATCTAATCTGTGCCCCTGGTATGCCCGGTCGAAACGTCCCGCGGGAGAAGCAGGTCGCCGTCGCCCTCGCGGGCACGGCGGGGTTCCTCGACGTCGTCGGCTACCTCACCCTCGCCCACCTCTTCACGGCGCACATGACGGGCAACACGTCGAAGCTGGGAGTTGCGCTCGGCCACGGCGAGCTGGGGAAGGCACTGCCGCTCGCGCTCGCGCTGCCGCTCTTCGCAGCCGGGGTCGCGGCCGGAACGCTGCTCGTAGACGCGCGCCGGGCGCGGACGCCGCTCTACCTCGAGGCCGCGCTCGTCGCTGCGTTCATGGCCGTCGGCGTCGCCGCCGGGCGTCACGGCGATACGGTCTCGTCGCCGTACCCTTACTACGTGCTCGAGACATTCGCGACGCTCGCGCTGGGGCTGCAGACGGCTTCGCTCACCGACGTCGAAGGCACAACGGTCCGCACGAGCTACGTCTCCGGCGTGCTGACGAACCTGACGCAGGGACTCGTACGGCGCACGAGCGGGGCCTGCGGAGGGAAGCCGCTCGCACTGCTCGCGACGATCCTCGGGGCGTACGTCGTGGGTGCCGTCGGCGGCGCGCTGACGCTGCGGGCGATCTCTTTCTGGTGCCTCGCGGCGCCGCTCGCCGTGCTGCTCGTCGCGGCGGCGGGCCGCCGGCGAGAGGAATGAACATGCCGGACGAACTGTCGCTCGACCGGTTCATGCGCGTCGCCGAGTTTCGCGCGAGCCTCCGCGCGTTCCTCCGCCACAACGAGCAGACCTGCCGACGCTTCGACCTGACCCCGCAGCGCTACCTGCTGCTGCTCGCGGTCAAGGGAGCGCCGAACGGCAGCGAGCGCCTCTCGTTCAGCGAGCTCGCAGAGCGTCTCCAGCTCTCGCGCAACACCGTCACGGAGCTGTGCGCGCGCGCCGAGGAGGCCGGGTTGCTCCTCCGCGAGCCGTCGCAGGAGGATCAGCGCGTCGTCTACCTGCGCGTCTCGAAGGAGGGCGAGCGGCGGCTCGCCGCGGTCGTCCAGGAGAGCGACAGCTTCCGCGGCGAGCTCGTGGTCGCGTTCGACGCGCTCACCGACGCGTTCCATGCGGCGCGGCCGCGTTTGCGCCGGCGGCGCCCGGCGCACAAGGCCAAGCGATGAAGTCGAAGCTCCTCTCCGACCAGGGCGGCGAGCGCACGTTCGCGCTCGTCTTCTCGACCGGCGACGAGGTGAAGTCGGAGCTCGAGCGCTTCGCGCGCGAGCAGTCGCTCTCGGCGGCGCGCATCAGCGGCATCGGCGCGCTGCAGGACGTGACGCTCGGCTACTTCAACTGGGAGACGAAGGAGTACGACGAGAACCGCTTCGACGAGCAGGTCGAGGTCGTGTCGCTCAACGGCGACGTCGCGCTGAAGGACGGCGAGCCGGCGCTGCACGCCCACCTCGCGGTCGGTCGCGCGGACGGCACGGCACTCGGCGGCCACCTCCTCGAGGCGCACGTCCGGCCGACGCTCGAGCTCGTCGTCGTCGAATCGCCTGCGCACCTCCGCAAGGAGGTCGACCCGGAGACCGGGCTCGCGCTGATCTCGCTCGGCTCCGGCTAGAGGATCTTCGAGAGGAACTGCTTCGTGCGCTCGTGCTCGGGCGCCTCGAAGAAGTGCTCGGGCGTCCCCTCTTCGATGATGACGCCGCCGTCCATCATCACGACGCGGTCCGCGGCGACCTTCGCGAAGCCCATCTCGTGGGTGACGACGATCATCGTCATCCCCTCGCGTGCGAGCTCCTCCATCACCGACAGCACCTCGCCCGTCACTTCGGGGTCGAGCGCGCTCGTCGGCTCGTCGAACAGCATCAGCGCCGGTCGCATCGCAAGCGCACGCGCGATCGCGACGCGCTGCTGCTGGCCGCCGGACAGCTTGCCGGGATAGGTGTCACACTTGTCGGCGAGGCCGACGCGTCGCAGGAGCGCGAGCGCCTGCTCGCGTGCCTGGTCGGTCGGCACACCGAGCACGTGGACCGGCGCCTCGGTCACGTTCTCCATCGCCGTCTTGTGCGGGAAGAGGTTGAACCGCTGGAAGACCATCCCGATCTGCGTGCGCTGGCGGGCGATGCTCTTCTCGGAGTCCTCGCGCAGCTTGCCGTCCTCCTCGCGATAGCCGATCAGGTGCCCGTTCACGGTGATGCGGCCGCCGTCGATCTTCTCCAGGTGGTTGATGCAGCGGATGAAGGTGGTCTTGCCCGAGCCGGAGGCGCCGATGATGCACAGCGTCTCGCCCTTGGTGACAGCGAGCGAGACACCCTGCAACACCTCGAGCCGCCCGAAGCGCTTGTGGACGTCGACGGCCTCCATGACGACATCGGTCATCTGCGGACGAACGCTCCAGCCGGCGCCCACGCCGTCGTCAGCCGCTCGCGGAACGTCAGCTCGTCGCCGCGCTCCGCGGCGGCGAGCCTGCGCTCGATCGCGGCCTGGATCAGCCCCCAGACGCCTGTCAGGACGAGGTACCAGAACGCGACCGCGAGGAAGTACTCGACGGGCTGGAACGAGTTGGAGTAGTGGATCTCGGCGTCCGCGAACATCTCGTAGACGCCGATCGTGAAGACAAGCGAGGTCGTCTTCAGCATGTTGTTGAACTCGTTGCCGAGTGGCGGGATGATCACCCGCGCCGCCTGGGGCAGGATGATGCGGCGCATCGCGAGGCCGTAGCGCATGCCCAGCGACTTGGCTGCCTCCATCTGCCCCCTGTCGATCGAGTCGATGCCGGCGCGGATGATCTCCCGCATGTACGCGCCCTCGTTGACGCCGAGGGCGAGGATGCCCGCCACCACGGCGCCGTCGAGGCTGAACAGCCCGAGGTTCAGGCTGTTCGGGATCAGCGTGAACCCGAGCAGCAGGTTCACGCCGTAGTAGATGAAGAAGATCTGAACGAGCAGCGGAGTCCCCCGGAAGATCAGGACGTAGAGCCCCGAGAGGAACCGCAGCGGCCAGACCTTCGACGTGCGCATGAGCGCGGCGACCAGGCCGAGCAGCACGCCCATCACCTGGGCGACGACTGCGATGTAGACCGTCGTGTACAGCGCCCGGAAGAAGACGTGGTCCGGGTGGAAGATCCGCTGCCAGACGACGTGCCAGTCGACCGCGGCGAGCACGTTATGCCTTGAGGAGGCTCACCGCGTGGGTCATGCCCCACCTGGCGACGATCTTCTTGATCGTGCCGTTCTTGTTCAGCGCGCTGATCGCCTTCTTCGTCGCCCCGGCGAGCGGGTCGCCGTGGCGAAGCGCGATCCCGATGGCGATCGGGGCGATCGGAGCTCCGCCGATCGCGAACGACTTGTCGCGGTTCGCGTAGTAGACCGCGACCGGCGAGTCGCCGAAGTACGCGTCCACGCGGCCCGCCTTGAGCGCGGCGGCGGCGTCGGTGTCCTTCGGGAACGTCTTGATCGAGATCGACTTCTTCCCCTGCTTCTTGAGCTTCGCCGACTCGGCGGCGAGGAAGTCACGGTTCGTCGTCCCCGACTCGACCGAGACTGTCTTGCCGGCGAGGTCGGCGAGCTTCGTGATGTGCTCGGGGTTCCCCTTCTTGACCATGATCGACTGGCCGACGCTCAGGTAGTCGACGAACTGCACCTGCTTGCGGCGCTGCGCCGTGTCGTTCATGCCGCTGATGATCGCGTCGCACTTCTTCGCCTTCACGGCGGCGATGATCGAGTCGAAGGTCGTGTTCTTGAACTCGGCCTTCACGCCCATCTGCTTCGCAACCGCGGTTGCGATGTCGATGTCGGAGCCGACGAACTTCGTCCCCTGGAGGGACTCCTCCGGCGGATAGGTCGCGTCGGTGCAGAAGACGATCTTGCCTGCCTGCTTGATCGCCGGCGGAGGCGCCACCGCCGCGGACGCGACGACCGCGACCGCGAGGGCAGTGAGGGCCGCAAGGACGGCGACAAGGGCATTTCTACGCATGTGGTTCCTTTCTCAGGGGGGTGCGCCTGCCATGAAAGCGAACGGCGCATGAAACCGCCAGAAATTCCGTGTGAAGCGGGTGGCGGGAATCGAACCCGCGCAACTTGCGTGGAAGGCAAGGGCTCTACCACTGAGCTACACCCGCGCAGAGGCAGCCTAGCCGAGCCCCAGTCGCGCGCGCGGTTGTCCGTCCGCCCCGCGGGTAACGTTGCCGCAAGTGAAAACGGAAGCGCGCGACCAGGCTCGGGCCCTTCGATTCAACGGTCTTTCGGTTCGTGAGATCGAGCGGGAGCTGGGCGTCTCCCGCTCGTCCGTGAGCCGTTGGGTCCGCGGCGTCGTAATGCCGGCGGAAGCGGCAGCTCTCCTGGCTCGACGTTCCGGCGCCGGCCGCCTCGCCGCAGCTCAACGCAAGGCTGACGCAGCGCGGGACCGGCGGCTCGCGTTCCAGGAAGAGGGCCGGCGCCGTGCCCGCGTCGAGCCGGCGGAGTACGTCGCCGGTTGCATGCTCTACTGGGCAGAGGGGACGAAGCAGCGCAGCAGCGTCGAGATCGCCAACTCGGAGCCGGAGCTCCTGCGCGTCTTCGCCGACTTTCTGCGACGCTTCTTCGCCGTTCCGAGCGGCGACATCTACCTCCGGTGCAACCTGTTCGCGGACCACGCGTCCCGGCAAGCCGAGGTCGAGCGGTTCTGGCTGGACGCACTCGGGTTGCCCCCATCCTCTCTTCGTACGTCGATGGTCAACGTCGCCTCGTCAGCATCGAAAGGCAAGCGCACAAACATGCTTCCGTACGGCACCGCTTCGCTGCGCGTCCACAGCACCCGGATCGTCCAGACGATCTACGGCTCGATCCAGGAGCTCGGCGGCTTCACCCGGCCCGCCTGGCTCGACTGAGCCTAGGCTGGCGCGCGTGCTGCTCGCGCACGCGCACTCCCCCTACGCCTGGCAGGCGGACGTCGACACGACCGTCGTCATCCCGGCGCTGTCGCTGCTCTACCTGTTCGCGGTCGGCCTGCTCGGGGCGCCGCGCTGGCGCATCGTCTGCTTCGCCGTCGGGATGGTGCTGCTCGCGATCGCGTTCTGGACGCCGCTCCACCATCTCGGGCTCCACTACCTGCTGACGGCGCACCTGCTGCAGAACGTGATTCTCGCCGAGTGGGCCCCGCTCCTCGTCGTCCTCGGCCTGTCGCGGCCGATGGGGGCCGCCGCGGCGCGCGTCTCCGCCTGGCGCGCCCGCACCCACCCCCTCGTCGCCCTGCCGATCTGGCTCGCGAACTACTTCACCTGGCACGCGCCTCCGGTCTACGACTACGCGCTCCGCCACCAGTCGTGGCTGATCCACGTCGAGCACGCGTGCTACTTCGGCACGGGCCTCCTCGTCTGGTGGCCGATCGTGCACGACCTCCCCCGCCGCCTCGCGACCGGTGCGCGCGCGGCGTACGCGTTCGCCGCGTTCCTCCTCTCCTCGCCGCTCGGCCTGCTGCTCGCGCTCATCCCGAAGCCCGTTTACGACTTCTACGTCGACCAGCCGAAACGCATCTGGGGGCTCAGCCCGCTCACCGATCAGCAGATCGCCGGCGTGACGATGGCCGCCGAGGAGGCGATCGTCTTCTTCGTCGTCTTCCTCTTCTGGTTCCACCGCTTCCTCGAGGAGGAGGGCGCCGCCTGACCCCCGCTACCCCTTGAGGCAGCTCGTGATCGTGCCGAGCTGCGTGTCCTCGGGATGCTCGTGCCAGAGCATGACCACGTTCCCCTGCCGGCGGAGCACGTCGTCGATGCCGACGTTCTTCGCCCGGAAGCGGCGGTAGGCCTGGTCGAGGTTGTCGCCGTCGGCGACGGTCTCGCCGAACGACACCGTCACCTGGTTCCCGGCAAGCGCGACGTGGAAGGCGCCGCCGGTCGCCGAGTTCGCGACGAAGTCGGACGTGCCGGTGACCGGCTTCGGGTCGAGCCCCGCCTTCGTCAGACAGGCGGTCGTCGCGTCCTTTGCGTAGAGCTGCGTCCCCGACTTGCCGCAGCCGGCGAGAGCAAGGACGAGAGCTACGGCGAGGGACAGTCGTTTCACGGCGAGGCAGTCTACGTCGGTCGCAGGAGGGCATCCGGCTATCCTGCGCGGCCGTGCCCGCAGCCGACGACCGTCTCAGCCGCTACGCCCGCCTCGCGGTGCAGGTCGGGCTGAACCTCCAACCGGGCCAGATCCTGGGCGTGAACGCCCTCGTCGAGCACGCTCCACTCGCCCGCGCGATCGCACGCGAGGCGTACGCCGCGGGTGCGCGCTACGTCGACGTCTACTACGGCGACCAGCACGTCCGGCGCGCCCACATCGCGAGCGCGGCCGACGCCGACCTCGGGTTCTCGCCGCCGTGGCAGGTTGGACGCTATGACGAGCTGGGCCGCGTCGGCGGCGCGCTGATCGCCATCTCCGGCAACCCGGAGCCCGAGCTGTACGCCGACCTGGACGGTGAGCGTGTCGGCAAGGCGCGCATGCGCGAGGTCGCGGAGGCGTCGCTACGGCTGACGGACGGCCTCGTCAACTGGGCGATCGTCGCGTACCCGAACGAGGGCTGGGCGACGACCGTATTCGGCGGACCCGACGTCGAGCGCCTGTGGGAGGCGGTCGGTCATGCCGTGCGGCTCGATACTGCCGACCCGGTCGCGGCCTGGCGGGAGCACATCGCGCGCCTGAAGGAGCGGGCGGCGGTGCTGAACGAGCGGAGGTTCGACCACCTCCGCTATCGCGGCCCGGGCACCGACCTGACGATCGGCCTGCACGCCGAGAGCGAGTGGCAGGCTGCCTCCGACGTCTCGAACGGGATCGAGCACGTCGCGAACATGCCGACGGAGGAGGTCTTCACGACCCCCGACAGCCGTCGCGTCGACGGAACGGTCCGTTCGACGCTGCCGCTGCAGATCCAGGGCAACATCGTGCGCGACCTCGAGATCCGCTTCGAGAACGGTCGAGCGGTCGAGGTTCACGCGGCGTCGGCCGAGGACGTGATGCGCACGCATATGGCGACGGACGAGGGCGCGGCGCGCCTCGGCGAGGTCGCACTCGTGGACGGCCACTCCGCGGTCGGCGAGACCGGGCTCGTGTTCTACGACACGCTCTTCGACGAGAACGCCGCTTCGCACATCGCGCTGGGAGCGCCGATCCTGCAGGCCGTGCCGTGGGCCTCGGAGCTCGAGCCGGAAGCGCGCGTCGCGCAGGGCGTCAACAACTCGTCGATCCACACCGACTTCATGATCGGCTCGAACGAGCTCGAGGTCGACGGCCTCACCGCCTCCGGCGAGACGGTTCCGATCCTGCGGAACGGCGACTGGCTCCTCTGAGCGTCGGCGGGCCGTGGCGCTCGCGCAACGGCCCGCCGTGCGTCAGCTAAATTTGCCGCCGATGGCAACGCCGCACTTCCTCCGGCCGCTCGTGCTCGTCACGCTGGCGAACTACCTGGCCCTGGTGCCGTACTACGTCCACAATGACGCGTCGGCGCAACATCCGCTTCCCGGTCTGCGCGCGCTCTTCCTGGTCTCCCTGACCCTGGCCTGGTTCCTCTCCGGCGTCCGCAGGGTCACCCGCCACAGCCGCTTCGGACGCCCCGTCCTGCTCGGCTTCCTGCTCACCGAAGCCGCGCTCTATGCGAAGACGTTCGCGACGGGAGCCGTCGTGCACCAGATGCACAACCCGAGCGACCTCGTGAGGACGGTCTTCTTAATCGGCTATCTGTCGGGCGCCGTCGCGCTCGTGTATGTCGTCCTGCTCGCACGCGACGGCGGGCGCGGGGCCCCGGAGCGTGGTGAGGAGACGACGCGCGACGACAGGAAGCGCGCGGACGGCAAGAGTCCGGGTGCTCGCCGCTCGGTTTTCGAGCCCGTCGCAGGATGATCGGGACGGTCGGATTCGAACCGACGGCTTCCGCCTCCCAAAGGCGGCGCTCTGACCAGGCTGAGCTACGTCCCGCGGCCTTCCTCAGTGTAGGGACAAGTCACGCCGGGACCTCGAGCTGGCCCAGCTCGAGGTCGGCCAGCTCGTAGCCGCGGTCGATCAGCACCTGCTTCTCGGCGTCCGACCAGTGGGGCTGGGTGCGGAACCCGGGGTCGAGACCGACGCCCTCGACGCTGCCGCGCACGACGATGCGCGGGACGACGCGATCGTGGCGGAACGGGAAGCGCGCCGCCGCGAAGCGCGCCTCCACCGCGGCTCGCGTCTCCTCGTCGCCGATCGCCGCCAGCACGTCCTGCCGCAACGAGCGCAGCTCCTTCAGCGAGCGGTCGATCTGTCCCGCGAAACGCTCCTCCCGGCTCGTGTTGCGGAGGATCGAGACCCGCGCAAGGCGCGCGATCATGTCGGCGAGATGCGCGGGCTCGCCGCGCGCGGCGCGCGCCTCGGCGTCGTCCACCTCCGCCAGGAAGGCGCGAACCGGAGCCAGCCGGCGGAACCGCGCGAGCCGCCGGCGGAGCGGGAGCAGCGCCTCGACCCCGAGCCGCGGGTAGTGCGGCAGGTAGCGGAACGCGACGATCAGCTCGACGGCCTGGTGATCGTACGCGAGCCCGAGCGGGAAGTTCCGCACCCAGGCGCCGTCGGTGGCGATCCGGTCGCCGACGCGAAGCGGCAGCACGAGGGCCGACACGGCGGCGGACGCGAGCACCGCCTGCGCAAACACCTCCGGCGGCGTCAGGCGCGAGGAGTAGTGCAGCTCGTACTCGTCCTCGGCGCGCTGATGGTCGTCGGTCACGTCGGTCGCGACGACGACGAGCTCCACCGGCGCCTCCGCCAGGTTGCGGGCGACCTGAGCCATGTCGCCGAACCACGCCTCGACCGTCTCCGGCAGCGCGTAGTCGTGCAGGCCGAGGAACGGCAGCCGCCAGAGGCGGTTCGGCCGGAACGTTCGCTCGGGCTGCAGGTCGAAGAGAAACGCCTCGAGGTCGTCGACGCGGTCGAGCGCGGCGAGCGCCCCCGACAGCGCGCCGGACGAGGTGCCGAAGATGACCGCGATGCGCGGCCAGAGCGGGCTCTCGCGCAGCCGCTTCAGGAAGCCGAGCTCCATCATCACCCCGTTGACCCCGCCGCCCGAGAGGACGACGCCGACGTCGCGCCGCACGGTCATGGCGCAAGGGTACGGTCAACTCGCGAGTGAGCGAGGCACCCTTCCACGTCGAGCCGGCACCGCGGCGGCATCCCCGGCTCGGCTACATGATGGCCGCGGTTGCCGCCGTGCTCTGGGGCGTCAACGGCGGGGTCTCGAAGACGATCCTCGCCACCGGCCTCTCGTCCGACCGGCTCGCGCAGCTCCGCTCGCTCGGCGCCGCCGCCGGCCTCGTCGCGGTCCTCGCGGTGACCGCGCCCGGACGGCTGCGGCTGACCCGCCGCGAGCTGCCGTACCTGCTCGCGTTCGGGATGGGCGGGCTCGCGTTCGTGCAGTTCTTCTACTTCCTCGCGATCCACCGGCTCGCGATCGGGATCGCGCTCCTCGTCGAGTACCTGGCACCGCTCCTCGTCGCGCTCTGGGCGCGCTTCGTGCAGCACACGGCGGTGCGCCGCCGCATCTGGGTCGCGCTCGCGCTCGCGCTGACCGGGCTCGGCCTGATCGTGGACGTGTTCGGCGGCGGCTCCGCGCTCTCGACCGCCGGGCTCGTATTCGCGCTCGGCGGCGCATTCGCCTATGCGCTGTACGTGCTGCTCGCAGAGCACGTGATCGGCGGACGGGATCCCGTCTCGCTGCTTGCCTGGGGGTTCCTGTTCGCGTCGGTCTTCTGGGCCGTCGTCGCTCCCTGGTGGTCGTTCCCGGGGCATGCCCTCGGGGTCGACGCGAGCCTCGGCGGGAAGCTTGCCGCGCATCATCTGCCCGTCTGGCTGCTCGCGCTGTGGATGGTCGTGCTGGGCACGATCGTGCCGTTCTTCCTGCTCGTGAGCGCATTGCGGCACGTGAGCGCGACGACGGCGGGGATCGTCGCGATGCTCGAGCCCGTCGTGGGCGCGCTCGTCGGCTGGATCTGGCTCAACGAAGCGCTCGGCGGCGTCCAGCTGGCGGGGGCGGCGGTGGTGCTGGCCGCGATCGGGCTGGCACAAACAGCCCGCTGAGAGCCAATTTCCGGCAGGAGAAGCTCTCGCTATATCCCCCAAAAGGGGGAGGATCGGCAACAGGATCCCTGGCACGGTCACGCGCGTGGTCAGGTGGCTCACCGCGACCCTCGTGGCGCTCGTCCTCCTCGCCCTCTCCTCGACGGCAATTGCCGCGACCTCCTCGGCGGAGAACGCTCTACTGAAGGAGATGAATCTCGTCCGCGCGGCGCACGGCCTGCCGCCGCTTCACTCCGACGCGCATCTCGAGCAGGCGGCCCGCTCGCACACGAAGGCGATGATCGTCACCGGCCACTTCCGCCACGGGGCCTTCGGCAGCCGGATGCAGCGGTTCGACGTCCGCGGCCGCATCGCCGGCGAGAACCTCGCGTGGGGCTCGGGGGCGCGTGGCACCGCGCGCGCGATCGTGGGCGCGTGGCTCGCAAGCCCCGAGCACCGCGCCAACCTGCTGCGGCGCTCGTTCACACGCGTCGGCGTCGGCGACCGCGTCGGGGTGTTCGAGGGCTACGCCGAAGCGCACGTCGTGACGGCCGACTTCGCCGGCTAGAAGCGCGAGCCGAGCGCCGGGGCTACTCGCGCTCGAGCAGCGCCTTCAGCTCCGTCAGCTTCTCGCGCCGGAGGGCGTCGCGCTCACCGCGCCCGACCCGGTCGAGCAGCTCGCGGACGAGCGGTGCGAGCTCGACGGGGTTGAACGGCTTGGTGACGTAGTCGATCCCGCCGAGGTCGATGCCGCGGGCGCGGTCGCGCAGCTCCGCGCGTGCGGTCAGGAAGACGATCGGAATCGATTCGGTACGGGGGTCGTCGAGGAGCTCCTCCGCGACGCGCCAGCCGTCGAGGCCGGGCATCATCACGTCGAGGAGCACGACGTCCGGCCCCTCGGCGCGCGCCTTCTCGAGCCCGGCCGGACCGTCTGCCGCCTCGAGCACGTGCATCCCCTCCGCCTCGAGATTCACCCGGCAGAGGAGCCTGATCGGCGCCTCGTCGTCGATGACGAGCACGCGCGTCTGGGTCGTCCCCATCTCGTCCGTTATGCCTCCCATTCAGGAAATCTCACACATCCACGGCCGGAGGGAGCTCGAACGCGAATCTCGCGCCCTCACCCTCCTCCGACTCCACCCACATTCGGCCGCCCATCTCGCGCACGAGCCCGCGCGCGATGAAGAGCCCGAGACCCGTCCCCTGACCGGTGCCGCCGGTGTAGAAGCGCGAGAAGATCCGGTCGCGCTCGGAGGCCGCGATTCCCTCCCCTTGATCGGCGACCGCAACCTCGATCGCGTCGGCGCGGCGCGTCGCAGAGACGGTGACGGTGCCGCCGCCCGGCGAGTACTTGACCGCGTTCGAGATGAGCTGCTCGAGCACCTGACGGAGCTTCTCCGGATCGGCCTGCGCACGGCAACCCTCGGCGTCGACCTCCGCCACGATCCGGTGACCGTTCGACGAGGCCGACGCAGCGCCCACGACGTCGCGAACCACCGAGTCGACGTCGGTCGGCTCGAGAGTCACGGCGAGGTCGCCGCTGTCGAGCTTCGCCGCGTTCAGGAGCGCATCGACGATCGTCGTCAGCCGCTCGGACTCGCGCGCGATGAACTCGAGGAAGGTGCCGCGCTCGGCATCCGAGAACGCGACGTCGGCGCGCAGGAGCGTCTGCGCGAAGCCGTAAATCGAGGTGAGCGGCGTCCGCAGCTGCACCGACACCGTCGAGACGAAGTCGGACTTCATCTGCTCGACGACGTGCTCGGCCGAGATGTCGCGGAAGGCGAAGATCCGGCCTGCCACCGCACCCGTCGGGTCGCGCATCACCGTCTCCGACAGCGACAGCCACACCTCGTCGTCGCCTCGGGGGATCGAGACGAGCCTGTTCGTGCTGCCGCCGTCGGACTCGAGGTCGCGCTGCAGCACCTGGGCCGGCGTACGGCCGATCGCCTCTGCGCCCGGTACCCCGGTGATCTCCTCGGCCGCGCGGTTCCAGAGGACGACGCTCCCGTCGCGGTCGACGGCGACGATGCCGTCGGCGATGTTCGCGAGGATGGCGACGCTCTGCTCGCGCTCGACCGCGACGCGCTGGTACAGCTCCGCGTTCGTGAGTGCAACCGACGCGTTGGCGGCGAGCGCGACAAGCGCCTGCACCTCCTCCTCGCGCCACACCCGCGGCGTACGCGCATAGACAGAGAGAACGCCGTGCAGCCCACCCTCGCGCGCAGAGAGGGGCACGCCGAGGTACGCCGAGTGGCCGGCGGCTAGGAAGACGTCGGAGTCGCCGATGTTCTCGTGCTGCGCGGCGTCGTCGTAGGCGACCGGCGCACGCGACTGGATGACGTCGCCGGCGACCCAGCCGGTCGCAGGCGAGCGGGCGCCGAGCGCCTCATCGCCTCCGTCGCCGACGGCGGCGGTGATCACGAGGTCGCCGTCCTCGAGCGCGGCGAGTGCTGCCGCGTCTCCGCGCAGGAGCTCGGCGGCCTCCGAGACGACTGCCTCGAGGACGGCCGCCGGGTCGAGCTCCGTGGCGAGCAGGCTGCCCGTGCGCGCCAGCTGCTGGGACAGCGCCCGCGCAGTGCGCTCGGTCTCGAACAGCCGACTGCGCTCGAACGCGCCGCGTGCGGCGGAGGCGAGCTGCTGCGCAAGCTCGAGGTCTTCCCGCGCGAACGTGCGCTCGTCCCGGAAGAACACGATCACGAGGCCCGTGTCCTCGCCGCGAACGGGAATCGCAAGAAGCGACGCAAACGGCGCGTCGTGCCAGCCCTCGCCGAAGCGCTCGTCGCCTGCCACGTTCGACGCCGCGAGCACCTGCTCGTTCTCGGCTGTGTCGACCAGCGCACGGGTGACCGGCAGCTGCCGCACCTCGTCGGGCAGCTCGTAGCCGCCGACGGCCGTCAATCCGGAGGCTCCCTGTACGAGCACGGCCGCGAAGCTGCCCCCGAGGGCTTCGGCCGCTGCCTGCGCGGCCGCGTCGTGCGCCTCGTCGAGCGAGAGCGGCTCCCCGAGGAGCGCCGCAATGCGGTAGAAGCCGCGCTGCACCCGCGCCTGGCGCGAGCGCTCCGCGAACGTCTCGGCGTTGCGGAGCGCGAGCGAGGCGAGCGAGGCGAACGCCTCGAGCAGGTCCTTGTCGTCACGGTCGAACGACCGGGAAGGGTCTCGGGAGCAGGCGCCGATCACGCCGAGCGTCTCGCCGCCCCACACCATCGGTGCAACGAGCGCGCGCGAGACGCCCGCGTATGCCGGGTGCGGGACGTTTCCGGCGTCGCCCTCGTCGGGCGCGAACTCGAAGCCGACGAGCCCCGGGTCGAGCCCGTGCACAGCGGCGCAGCGAAGCACGTTCCGCTCGCTGTCGAGCAGGTAGCAATCGGCGGCGTCCGCGTCGAGCAGCTTCGTCACCTCCTCGACAAGGCGGTCGAGGACGACGTCGAGCTCGAGCTCGCCCGTGACGACCCGCGCCGCCTGCAGCAGTGCGTCCTGCTGCGCGAGGCGGCGCCGGTTCTCTGCGAGGAGCCCCGCCGTGCGAACCGCCGCGGCGATCTCGTAGCGAACGGTCTCGACGAGCTGCTCTTCCTGCGCGGTCAGCGGCAAGGCCCGCTTCACCGCGACCGTCGCCTCGCCGCCGGAGACGTCCACGGCGACCGAGTCGAGCCGCAGCGTCGAGCGGAGCGCCTCGCGCGCGACGCGGACGACGTCGTCCGGCTCGAGCTCGGCGCGGATCTTCCGCACGATCTCGGCCGCCCGCTGCTCGCGCTCGAGCGCGTCCGTCAGCGCCGCGGCGGAGCGCAGCCGCTCGAACGCGAGAGCCGCTTCCGAGGCGACCGCCTGGAGCAGGGCCAGCTCCTCGCCGGGGAACGTGCGCTTCTCGTCGGTCGACGCGAGGACGAGCACTCCGACGACGCGCTCCTCGGCGATCATCGGCACCCAGGCACCGCTGCACGCACCGACGAGCTGCGCGAGCCGAGCGCTGACGAGCGACGAGGCGGCGATGTCGTACACGGTCACCGACTGTGCGTCGAAGACGGCGCTCGCGATCCCGGACGGCTCGTTGCGCAGGTCGGTGCGAATGCCCGCCCACCACTCCGCCGGCGCCCCGCCGAGCTCGGCATAGACGCCCTCGGCCTCGTCGCGCTCGGGCGAGACGAGCGCGATCCCGACGAAACCCACACCGAGCAGGCGGGCGACGTGAGCGGCGAGCGGTCGCGCCACGTCGAGCGGCGTGCGGGCGCGGACGAGCGCGGCGGAGATCTCGGAGACGGCCGCAAGCTCGCGGTCGCGCGACGAGGCGCGCTGCTCGGCGTCGAGGCCGCGGCCGATGCCGCGAGCGACGAGGGCACGCTCCCGCCAGCGCATCAGGATCGGGACGACGGGCGCGAACGCGGCGAGGCAGGCGGCGAGGGCGAGCCAGACGTGGCCGCCGAACGCTCGCCGTTCGTGGATCACGAGCACCCCGAAGATGCCGGAAGCGATCGCGAAGCCCGGGAAGACGAGCACGATGCCCCAGTCGAGCGGGTGCGCCGACACGCGGTCGCGCCAGAGCGCGGGCAGCACGGCTCCGGTCACGGCCGCGTACGCGGCCGCGAGCAGGAGCAGCGGCACACCGTTGAAAAGGACGGCCTGGGTCGCGTTGCTCACGTTTGTCCCCCGATGAGGGTTCGAATGGTATTCCGCGGGATCGGTACGCGCCCTCCTTGCAAAGATGGGCCTCTCGGCCCATTTCCTCTGGGACGGCGAGGCGCTAGCGTCTGCGTCACTGGGCGATGCGAACCGCGGCGTCTAGTTCCTGGCCATCTGTCGCGGTGAGCGATCACGAGGAGCCCGCTGCGTCGACCCCCCGAGCAGCGGGCTCTTTCGTCTGTGGTGTCAGACACTGAAAGGTGTCTGACACCGTTCCGGCTACCCTGCCTCGCGGTGGTCAAGAAGGTCCTCCTCGCCTCGCCCCGCGGCTACTGCGCCGGTGTCGAGCGCGCGGTCGAGACGGTCGAGAAGGCGCTCGACCTGTACGGCGCGCCGGTGTACGTCCGCAAGCAGATCGTCCACAACCTGCACGTCGTCCGCGACCTCGAGGCCCGCGGGGCGATCTTCGTCGACGAGGCGACCGAGGTGCCGGAGGGACAGACGGTCGTCTTCTCGGCGCACGGCGTGTCACCCGCGGTGCGTGCGAGCGCAGTCGAGCGGCAGCTGCAGACGATCGACGCGACGTGCCCGCTCGTGACCAAGGTGCACGTGCAGGCACGGCGGTACGCGAACGAGGGCTACACGGTGGTCCTCATCGGGCACGCGGATCACGAGGAGGTCGTCGGAACGATGGGCGAGGCACCCGACGCGATCGTGCTGGTCGAGTCGGTCGAGGACGTCGATCGGCTCCTCTTCCCGGAGGGCACGCGACTCGCGTACGTGACGCAGACGACCCTCTCGATCGACGAGACGAAGGAGATCATCACGGCTCTCCGCGACCGCTTCCCGGACATCCACGCGCCGAAGAAGGAAGACATTTGTTACGCCACGTCCAACCGCCAGTGGGCGGTCAAGGAGATGCTGGGCGAGGTCGACCTGCTGCTCGTGATCGGCTCGCGCAACTCCTCGAACTCGAACCGGCTCGTCGAGGTGGCGCGCGCCGGCGGTGTCGCCTCCTACCTGATCGACGACGCGACCGAGATCGACGAGTCGTGGTTCGGCGGCGTGGAGGTGGTCGGCGTCACGAGCGGCGCCTCGGCGCCTGAGCGCCTCGTCCAGGGTGCGTGCGACTGGTTCCGCGCCCGCGGCGTCACCGACATCGAGCCGTACCGGCTCGTGGACGAGGACGTCGAGTTCCGGCTGCCGGTCGAGCTCCGCCGCGAGCTCGCGCTCGCCGAAGCGCAGAGCTGATCGGGGAGCCGTTCGGCTCCCGACCCCTCAGGCGCGCTCGAGCCGCAGGTCGCCCTGCTCGACTGAGACGGCGAGCGTCTCCTGCATGATCCGGTCGCGGTAGCGCTCGATCAGGTCCGCGTCCGGGAGCCACAGGCGGATGCGGTCGGTGATCGCGAGGCCGCTCTCCTTGCGCAGCACGTTCACCTCGTGTACGCGGTCGAGGAGTCGCGCCTCGAGCCGCAACTCGTCGTCGAGCACCGTCTCGAGCGCGACGGTCACGATCCCGTCCGTCGCGACGACCCAGCCCTCGCGACCGACCCGCTCGACGAGCACCTCGTCCGCCTCGAGCACGAGGCCGTTCACCTGGAACCGCCCGTCCTCGAGCTCGGTGAACTCGCCGGCGGCGAGCGACTCGCGTACCTCGCGCAGCTTCGGGCCGAGCTTCGGTCCCAGCTTCGGCAGGTTCGGCTTGACGCGGAGCTCCGACGCCTCGACCGCCGCGAAGGCGACCTCCTTGACACGCAGCTCCTCGCCGATCTCGGCCGCGTGCGCTTCGACGCGCCGGGACACTCCCGCGACGACAAGGCGCCGCAGAGGCTGGCGCAGCTTCAGCCCGGACGACGAGCGAGCCTGCCGGCCGAGCTCGACGACGCGCCGCACCTCGCCGATCTCCGCGAGCAGCTCCGCGTGCGGCTCGGTGGGCTCGGGCCACGGCGCGAGGTGCACCGACGCCGGCCCGTCCTGGACGAGGTTCCGCCAGAGGTGGTCGGCGAGGAACGGCATGATCGGCGACACCGCGCGCAGCGACTGCACGAGCGCGAACCAGAGCGTCCGGAACGCCGCCTCGTCGAACGAGTAGAAGCGGCGGCGCGAGCGGCGGATGTACCAGTTCGAGACGTCGTCCACGAACGCCTCGAAGGCGCGCACGGCGTTGACCGTCAGCGTGGCGTCGTACGCCTCGGTCACCTCGGCTATCAGCTCCTTCGTGCGCTCGACGAGCCAACGGTCGAGCGGCCGTAACTCGAGCCTCGACGGGTCGAGCTCGTCCCACGACGGCGCGAAGCCCTCGATGTTCCCGTAGTCGACGAGGAACCTGACCGAGTTCCAGAACGTGAGCAGCCGGCGCTTGATCTCGTGTGCTGGGCCGTAGCCGAAGAGCAGGTTGCGGTCGGGCGGCTGCGCGCAGTACTGCCAACGCATCACGTCGGCCCCCATCTGCGCGAACGCCTCCTCAGCCGGGATCGTGTTCCCCCACGAGGCGTGCATCTCGCGGCCGGTCTCGTCGAGCATCTTCTCGTACGCGAGCACGCGCCGGTACGGCGAGTACCCCACGAGCGCAACCGACATGAAGAACTGCGAGTAGAACCAGAGGCGGATCTGCTCGCGCATCTCACTGACCCAGTCCGCGGGGAACCACGTCTCCCAGTACGCGTGGTCGGGCAGATCGGCTTTCGTCAGGCCGCGCGCGGCGCCCGTCGCGTAGCCCTCCTCGATCCATTTTTCGTTCTGCCAGCCGAGGGTCGCGAAAGGGACGATGCCGGCGTCGAGCCACACGTCGCCCACCTCCGGGATGCGCTCCACCGTCTCGCCGCAGGACTCGCAGCGGATCGGCACGCGGTCGATCCACGGGCGGCGCAGCTCCTCCAGCTGCTCCATCCCGGCGACGGCGCGCTCGGCGAGCTCCGCTTTCGAGCCGATCACGTTCAGATGGCCGCACGCGCACGGGTAGAGCGGCAGCGGCAGGCCGTAGTAGCGGCGGCGGGAGATGTTCCAGTCGCCCATGTTGCGCAGCCAGTCGTCCATGCGCTTGCCCATGTACTCGGGCACCCAGTGCACCCGGTCGTTCTCCTCGAGCAGCCTGGGACGCAGCTCCTCGACCGAGATGAACCAGTCGTCGGAGAGCCGGAAGATGAGCGGCGTGTCGCAGCGCCAGCAGTGCGGGTAGGCGTGCGTGTAGAGCCCTGCCTCGACGAGGAAGCCGGTCTCGGCGAGCCGCCCCACGATCTGGTCGGCGGCCTCGGTCGTCGAGAGGCCGTGCAGCCAGCCGTAGTCATCGTAGAAGCGCCCGGACTCGTCGACCGGCGTCAGCACCGGCAGGCCCTCGACCTTCGAGAGCTCGAAGTCCTCACCGCCGCAGCCCGGCGCGATGTGGACGACGCCGGTGCCCTGATCCATCGTGACGTCCTCCCACGCGATCACTCGGTGCTCGACGTGCGAGCCCGGCTCGAGGTCGTCGAACGGGCCGCGGTAGCGCCGGCCGACGAGGCCGCCGCCGGGCAGCCGCTCGACGAACGTGTCGTCCGGGAAGAGGGAGACGGCCACCCACTCGCCGTTCTCGCGGCGGCCGTACTCGGCGTCGGGATGGACGGCGGCGGCCACGTTCGCGGGCAGCGTCCACGGCGTCGTCGTCCAGACGACCACGGACTCGCCCGGCTGGTCGAGCAGTGGGAAGCGCACGTAGAGCGACGGGTCGGCGCGCTCCTGGTAGACGCCCGACTGGGAGAGCTCGTGCTGCGAGAGCGAGGTGCCGCAGCGAGGGCACCACTCCGTCGAGCGATGGCCCATGTACAGCCACCCGCGCCCGTGGACGATCTTCAGGAACTTCCAGATGTACTCGATGTTCGTATCGCTGAAGGTGAAGTAGTCGTTCCCCCAGTCCATCCACTGCCCGAGCCGGATCGAGCCGCGCGTCAGGGCGTCGGACGACTGGATGACGACGTCGCGGCAGCGGCGCGCGAACTCCTCGAGCCCGAACGCCTCGATCTCGCGCTTCGAGTTGAGCCCCAGCGAGCGCTCGACGCCGACCTCGATCCAGAGCCCCTGGCAGTCGAAGCCGTTCTGGTAGCGCTGGTCGAAGCCGCGCAGCGCGTGGTAGCGCTGGAACACGTCCTTCAGCGTCCGGCCCCAGGCGGTGTGGACGCCGAGCGACATCCTGTTGGCGGTCACGGGGCCGTCGACGAACGACCACCTCGCACCGCCGCGGTTCCGCTTGCGTAGCTCCGCGAACGTCCGCTCCCGCTCCCAGATCGCCAGCATTTCCAGCTCGAGTGCGGGATGATCGGGTTTGTCCGGCAGGGGCGTGAACATGAATGGTGAGAGTAGCGACCGGGAACAAACGGCCCTCGCCCGCCGTTTTCCACTACGGCACGTTCAAAGACGAAAGGAACACATTGGCAACCAACGCGACCACCGAGACGTTCGAAGACGAGGTCCTGAAGGAAGGCGGCAAGGTGATCGTCGACTTCTGGGCCGAGTGGTGCGGGCCGTGTCACGCGGTCTCGCCCGTCCTCGATCGGATCGCGGACGAGCACCAGGTGAAGCTCGTGAAGGTCAACATCGACGAGCAGCAGGACCTGGCGATGCGCTACGGCGTCGCGTCCATCCCGTTCATGGTGCTGTTCGAGGACGGGCAGCCGCAGGCGTCCGCAGTCGGCGCCATGCCGAAGGGGTCGCTCGAGAAGGCGCTCGGGCTCGCGGGGGCGTAAGCCGCCGCGGCCCGGACCGGCCCCCCTACGCGGAGGCGGCGTCGTCGAGGAACGTCAGGAACGCGAGGTGCTTCGCGAGGTAGGCCTCGATCGACTGCACGCCGTGCGTCGCGAGCTCCTCGATCCACGTCTCCGTCAGGTCGTCCTCGATGCGGTGCAGGGTGCCGCGCTCGTCCATGGGACGATGATCGCCAGCGGGCCGGACGTTCGCATGAGCCGATCGGCCCATCTTTTCGGGTGGGAAAGCCCAGGAGGACCTGTTTGCTGATCGTGAACCCGAGCTCCGGGGACGGCGGCGTCGACGAGTTGCTCGGGGCGGCCAGGGCCGGCGGCATCGCCACCCACGTTCTCGCAGACGGCGACGACCTGGAGTCGGTGGCACGCGGCGCCGGAGGCGGGCCGCTGGGCATGGCCGGCGGCGACGGGTCG
The DNA here is from genome assembly GCA_025934335.1 of Thermoleophilia bacterium. GTDB lineage: Bacteria > Actinomycetota > Thermoleophilia > Gaiellales > Gaiellaceae > PALSA-600. The sequence continues at coordinate 22,826 of JAICYG010000014.1, forward strand.
CTCGCGGTCGTGGCAGGCGTCGCGATCGAGCTTGGCCTGCCGTTCGTTTGCGTGCCGTTCGGGACCCGGAACCACTTCGCGCGCGACCTCGGGCTCGACCGGGACGACCCGGTCGGCGCGCTCGAGGCGTTCGCCACAGGTGTCGAGCGGCGCGTCGACATCGGACGCGTCAACGAGCGGCTGTTCCTCAACAACGTCTCGCTCGGGGTCTACGCGCATCTCGTTCACCGGCGCGAGCACCATCGCCGGCGGCGGGACACGCTCGCGCGGCTGCGCGCGCTCGGGGCGGTCGCCCGGCACCGTCACGGCATCGGGCTGACGATCGACGGCGAGCCGGTGCAGGCTCCGGTCGTGCTCGTCGCGAACAACGCCTACGAGCTCAGCGTCCTCTCCCTGGGCGAGCGCGAGCGGCTGGACGAGGGGCTCCTCCACGTCTACGCGCCGCGCGGGCTCCTGCGCGCGGACTGGGAGGAGCGGAGCCGCGAGCAGGTGACGATCGACACGGCCGCGCATCGCGTGCGCGCCGCCGTCGACGGCGAGCCCGAGTCGCTGGAGACCCCGCTCGACTTCCGGGTCGAGCCGCGGGCGTTACGAGTGCTCGTGCCGCGCCGCCCAGAGTGACAGGATCTCGTCGAAGCTCCCGAACGCGAGCTCGTCGCCGCGCGGTCGCTCGTCGGGATCGAACCAGCGCAGCTCGACGAGGTCGTCGCCTGCGCCCTCCTCGCCGCCCACGACGATCGCGAGCCACGTCAGGCACAGGACCGTGCGGTTCCAGTAGCGCTCGTTCCAGGCGCCGAGAAAGTCGCGGTTCTCGATCGAGAGGCCGGTCTCCTCGAGCACCTCCCGGTGGAGCGCTGCGAGCGCGTCCTCTCCCTCCTCGAGGAAGCCGCCCGGTAAATCCCAGCGGCCGGCGCCCGGATCCTCGCGGCGTCGGCCGAGCAGCACCCGTCCGTCCCGCACGATCACCGCCTGCGCCCCCGGCACCGAGTTCCCCCAGTAGCGTTCGCCGCAGGACGAGCAGCGGAGGCGGCCGTCGGCGGCGGCGAGGTCACCGCCACAGCGAGGGCAGAAGCGCCAACCGTCGAGAAACGCCACGGAGGTGAATGATGGAGAACCCGGAGCCGACCGAGCCCGAGGAGGAGCTGGCGCAGACGGAGCGCCAGGAGGAAGAGGAGGACATGCGCGGCACAACCGACCCCGAGGAGCAGGGCCGGTGACGCAACGGGCAACGTTCGCCGGCAACGTTACCGGTCACATCACTAGCCCAGCTCGGTGAGGACTGAGTCGGCGAGGCGCGGCCAAGCCGCGCGCGCCCAGTCGCCGAAGGCGAGGTCGGTGAGACACGCCAGCGCGACGCCCGCCTCCGGGTCGACCCAGAGGAAGGTGCCGCTGCGGCCGAAGTGGCCGTACGCGCGCGGCGAGTTCCGCGACCCCGTCCAGTGCGGAGACTTCGCGTCCCGCAACTCGAGGCCGAGCCCCCAGTCGTTCGGCTCCTGCCGGCCGAACCCGGGCAGCACGCCGACGAGCCCGGGGAACTGCACGGCGCGCGCCTCGTCGAGCGTCTCCGGTGCGATCCGCGACGGCTCTCGCAACTCGCGGGCAACCGCGAGCAGGTCGTCGAGCGTCCCCTCCGCGCCCGAACCGGCCGACCCGGCCAGCACGGTGGTCGTGCCGCGCCACACGTGCGTGAAGTAGTCCTCGAACGGCATCTCGGCGCGCTCGGCGACGAGCGCCGCCGCCACCTCGAAGCCGTAGTTCGAGTAGATGCGCCGAGTGCCGGGCCGCGC
>JAICYG010000196.1 GCA_025934335.1 Thermoleophilia bacterium
CAGGTAGAACGCGACGATCGCGATCAGCCCGAGCAACTGGACGACGACTGCTCCGGGATGAGACTGGTCGCTCGTGAACGTGGTCCCGAGCAGCGCGACGGTGAGCGCCGCGGCGGCGAACCCCAGCATGCGCATCCGGTTCGCGGCGACGGACGGCTGGTCGCGGCCCGCCGACCAGAGGCGGATGGTGACGGTGATCGAGAGGAGCGTCCAGTGGACGAAGAACGCGGCGACGTAGACAACGAACCCCGGCGACCAGCGCTCGCCGGAGGCGGGAAAGTGCGGCAGCGCAAAGGTGAAGACGGTGAGGCTGACGGTGAGGGCCGCGACGACCCGCTGCAGCCTCCGCCCCGGCGGCGCGAACGTCGTCGCGAACCGGTAGAGCAGGTACGGGAAGAGGACGAGCAGCTCGATGTCGAGCCGCTGAGCGACGTACTGCACCCCGCCATGAGGATGCGCGGGCACCAGCCGTCCGATCGTCACGAGCAGCGCGATCGCGACGAACGCGAGCGCCAGCCACGCGGCGGCGGGATCGCGCCGGCGGCGCCACCTTCTCGTCGCGCGCGCGGCCAGCAGGACGAGCAGGACCGAGTTCGCTATGCCGACGGTGATGACGAGCGCGTGCAGAATGCCCCCCGGGTCGTGGCGCCGCCGAATCGTACGCTTAAGCCGATCTTAGGACTGCCGGTGACACTTCGGCCATGACCGCCCGTGTCCTCGTCGTCGACGACGACCCCGCCGTCCGCTCGGCCGTGTCCCGCGCCCTGCGCGTCGACTACGACGTCTCAGAGGCCGCCGACGGGTCGGAGGCGCTCGCCCGGCAAGCGTCCGTTCCCGCGGATGTGATCGTGCTCGACCTGCTGATGCCCGAGGTCGGCGGCATCGAGGTGTGCCGGACGCTCCGCCGCCGCGAGGACCAGGTGCCGATCCTCGTCGTCACCGCGCGCGACGCGGTCGACGACCGCGTCGAGGGCCTCGACGCCGGCGCGGACGACTACCTCGTGAAGCCGTTCGCGATCGAGGAGCTGCGGGCGCGCGTGCGGGCGCTGCTGCGCCGGACGGGTGCGGGTGACGGCGCCCTGCGTTTCGCCGACGTCACGCTCGATCCGGCGACGCGCGAGGCGCAGCGCGGCGACCGCCGCATGCAGCTGACGCGCACGGAGTTCAACCTGCTCGAGCTGTTCATGCGCAACCCGCGTCAGGTACTGACCCGCTCGCAGATCTACGAGCGCGTGTGGGGGTACGACTTCGGAGCAACCTCGAATGCGCTCTGGGTGTACATCGGCTACCTGCGCCGGAAGCTCGAAGAGGGCGGCGAGCCACGCCTGCTGCAGACCGTGCGCGGCGTCGGCTACGCGCTTCGCGAGGAGCCGTGAGTTTCCGCGTCCGCGTCACGCTGCTCGTGGCGCTCGCGATCGGGGTCACGGTTGCTGCGGCGTCGATCGCCGTGTGGGCGACTGCGAAGCACGAGCTCGTGAGCCAGGTCGACGCGAGCCTCGCGCGCCAGGAACCGCGCGGCCCGTTCGTGCTCGCCGTCACCTCGGACGGAGAGCTGCAGGGCGGCCTCGCCGGAATTCTTCCGGTCACGTCCGAGCTGCGAAAGCTGGCCCGCTCCGGCGGTGACGCGTACTACACGAACGTCACGATCCAGGGGCAGCACTTTCGCGAGTACGCACGGGCGGTACCCGGCGGTGCGATCGTGACGATCGCACCGCTCGACGCGACCGACCGAGCGCTGAGGCGGATCAAGTTCTGGGCGTTCCTGATCGGCGGCCTCGGCATCGCCGCGGGCGCAGGGCTCGCGGCCGCGGTCGCGGGTGCCGGCCTCCGCCCGGTGCGTCGCCTCACCGCGGCCGCGGAGACCGTCGCGGCGACGGGCAACCTCGGGGAGCGCGTCGACGTGGCGGGGGGCGACGAGCTCGGCCGCCTCGCCACGCGGTTCAACGCGATGCTCGCGGCGCTCGAGGAGTCGGTCGGTCGCCAGCGGCGGCTCGTCGCCGACGCTTCGCACGAGCTCCGGACGCCGCTGACGGCGGCGCGCACGAACGTCGACCTCGTGCGCGAGGGCAAGCTGCCGGACGAGGAGGTGCGACGCGCGCTCGAGGAGGCGTCCGTGGAGCTCGGCTCGCTCACGTCGCTCGTCTCCGACCTGGTCGAGCTCGCCCGGGGCGAGGAGCGGAAGCTCCGCATCGAGGACGTGCAGCTCGACGACCTCGTCGCTTCGGCCGTGGAGCGCGCGCGCTCGCGGTGGCCGGCGGGGACCTTCGTCACGTCGCTCTCGCCTGCGCAGGTCCGTGTCGACCCCGTGCTGGTGGAGCGCGCGATCGGGAACCTGCTCGACAACGCCGCCAAGTACAGCCCGGCCGGCACGCCGATCGAGGTGACGGTGCGCGACGGCTCGGTCGTCGTCTCAGACCACGGCCCCGGCATCGCCGACGAGGACCTCCCCCGCGTCTTCGACCGCTTCTACCGGGCGGCGGCTGCGCGCGCCAAGCCTGGCGCGGGGCTCGGCCTCGCGATCGTGCGCGAGGCGGCGGAGGCCCACGGCGGCACCGCGACCGCCGAGAACGGCCCGACCGGCGCGCGCTTCAGGCTGACACTGCCGGCCGCCACCTGACCCGAAGGGACACCCCGGCGTCTGAGCCGGCTCAGAGGAAGCTCAGACGCGGCTCACCCACGGACCGTCACGGAAACGTGACGGAAGTGTGTCGTCGTCGGGAGACCATGGCGGTGGCAGCGCTCAGGCGGCCGCGGCGACGACGAGCTCAGCGACCTCGGTGGGCGTCGTGCCGACCTTGATGCCGACCGCCTCGAGGGCCTCCTTCTTCGCCTGCGCGGTGCCGGAGGAGCCGCTGATGATCGCGCCGGCATGGCCCATCGTCTTTCCGGGCGGGGCGGAGAAGCCGGCGATGTACGAGAAGACCGGCTTCGACATGTGCTCGGCGACCCACTGCGCTGCCTTCTCCTCCTCGTCGCCGCCGATCTCGCCGACCAGCACGACGTACTCCGTCTGCACGTCAGCCTCGAACTTCTCGAGGATGTCGATGAAGCTCGACCCGACGATCGGGTCGCCGCCGATGCCGACGATGGTCGAGTTGCCGAGGCCGCGCTGCGCCACCTCGTGCCCGATCTGGTACGTGAGCGTGCCCGAGCGGGAGACGAGGCCGATGTTCCCCTCCCTGAACACCTGCGCCGGGATGATCCCGACGTTCGCCTTCCCGGGGGAGAGCACGCCGGGGCAGTTCGGGCCGATCATCGTCACGCCCTTCGGGCGGATGTAGGTGTAGACGCGCAGCATGTCGTGCGCGGGGATGTGCTCGGTCGTGCAGATCACGGTGCGGATCCCCGCGTCGACGGTTTCGTAGATCGCGTCGGGCGCGAACCGCGCCGGCACGAAGATCAGCGACGTGTTCGCACCCGTCTCCTTCACGGCCTCGGCAACGGTGTCGAAGACGGGGATCCCCTCGACGTCCTGCCCGCCCTTGCCGGGCGTGACGCCGGCGACGACGTTCGTGCCGTACGCTCGGTTGCGGAGGCCGTGGAACCTTCCCTCACGGCCGGTCAGTCCGGAGACGACGAGCTTCGTGTCGTTGTCGACGATGATCGCCATTAGCGCCTCACTCCCTTGAGGACGAGCGTCGGCAGGTCCATCCAGCCGTCGGAGATCCGCTCGGCGAGCAGCTCCTTCACGCGCGGGCGGTCGGTCGCCGGTGTGCCGGCGCGGTCGAGCCATGGCTCGATCTCGAGCGGCCGCTGCAGGAACCGCTCCTCTGCGACCTCCAGGTTCGCCTGCGCGAACAGCTCGTGCCACTCGTCGACCGAGTAGTTGCACACGTGCGTGGGGTCGCGCAGCCGGTCGGCCTCCTCGGACGCCTCGCTCACGAAGGTGTTGTCGCAGACAACGACGCGGTGCCGCGCGACGCGGGCGAGCTCGCGCACCGCCCGGTGCACGTCGGCGAAGTGGTGTGCCGCGAGCCGGGTCGCGGCCGCGTCGAAGCTCGCGTCCGCGAACGGCAGGTCCTCCGCGGGAGCGGTCGTGTCCGCCTGCATCCCCGGTGCGGGGTCGAGCGTGACGACGGTCGCTCCCGCCTCGCGCAGGCCGCGTGCGACGTGACCGCCGCCGGTGGCGACGTCCAGCACCGTCACCCCC
>JAICYG010000106.1 GCA_025934335.1 Thermoleophilia bacterium
CCGCCGGAGAGGATCAGCGCGACCGGGTTCCGCGCACGCAGCTCGGCGGCCGAGACGCGGTGCGAGACGAGCTCCGAGTACACGCGCGCCTCGCGCACCCGTCGGGCGATCAGCTGGGAGTACTGCCCGCCGAGGTCTACCACGAGCACGGGCCGTTCCTCGGTCTTATGCTCCGGCGGCGGCAAAGCCGCCACCAGCGCGCCGGCCGGCTCCGTCGAGCCTACGCCGGCTGCGTGCGAAAGCGCGTCAGCTCCGACGGTAATTGGGCGCGTCCTTCGTGATCGTGACGTCGTGCGGGTGCGACTCGCGCACGCCGGCGCCGGTGATGCGCACGAAGCGCGCCTCCTTGAGGGCGTCGATCGTGGGCGCACCGCAGTAGCCCATCGCCTGCCGCAGGCCCCCAACGATCTGGTGCAGCACCGCGCCGACGGGCCCCTTGTACGGCACACGAGCCTCGATGCCCTCCGGCACGAGCTTCTCGACGTCCTCCACGTCGCCCTGGAAGTAACGGTCCTTCGAGAAGCTGCGAGCCTTCATCGCGCCCAGCGACCCCATGCCGCGATACGTCTTGAACCGCTCGCCCTGGACGACGATGACCTCGCCCGGCGTCTCGTCGGTGCCGGCCAGCATGGAGCCGAGCATGACCGTGTCGGCGCCTGCGGCGATCGCCTTCGCGACGTCGCCCGAAGACGTGATGCCGCCGTCGGCAATGACGGGAACGCCGTGCCGCGACGCAGTCTCTGCGATGTCGTAGATCGCCGTGATCTGCGGGACGCCGACGCCTGCGACGACGCGCGTGGTGCAGATTGCGCCCGGGCCCTGGCCCGCCTTGACCCCATCGGCACCGGCGTCGATCAGCGCCTCTGCCGCCTCGCCCGTCGAGATGTTCCCCGCGACGAGCTCGAACTCGCCCGACAGCGAGCGGATCCGCGACACCATCTCGATCACGCCTCGCGAGTGCCCGTGCGCGGTATCGACGACGAGCACGTCCGCTCCCGCTTCGACGAGCGCCTGCGCCCGCTCGACCGCATCCGGCCCCACGCCGACCGCTGCGCCGACCCGCAGCCGGCCCTGCGCGTCCTTCGTCGCGGACGGGAAGTCGACGCGCTTCTGGATGTCCTTGACGGTGATCAGCCCGGTGACGCGGCCGTCCGCGTCGACGATCGGCAGCTTCTCGATCCGGTGGCGGTGGAGGAGCCGCTCCGCCTCGGCGAGTGTCGTCCCGGCCGGCGCCGTCACGAGCCCCTCTGACGTCATCAGCGCGGAGACCGGCTGCGCGTGGTCCTTCTCGAAGCGCAGGTCGCGGTTCGTGAGGATCCCGACGAGCCTGCCGTCGGCGTCGGTGACGGGGACGCCGGAGATGTGGTAGCGACCCATCAGCGCGACGGCGTCCGAGACGAGCGCGTCCGGCGGCAGCGTGACCGGCTCGACGATCATGCCGGCCTCCGAGCGCTTCACCTTGTCGACCTCGGCCACCTGCACGTCGATCGGAAGGTTCCGATGCACGATGCCGAGCCCGCCCTCGCGCGCGAGCGCGATCGCGAGGCGCGCCTCGGTCACGGTGTCCATCGCCGCCGAGACGACGGGCACCTCGAGCACGATCGTCCGCGTCAGCCGCGTCGCCGTCGAGACGTCGTTCGGGAGCACCGACGACTCGGCCGGCACGAGCAGCACGTCGTCGAACGTCAGCCCCTCCCGGGCGAACTTCTCCCGCTTCGGCGCCGGCCAGGCCGACGCCTCGGAGGACGCCAGGTCGAGTTTGCCGACTTCCATCGCGGCAGGGTACCGGCCCTACCGGATGGGTGTACTACGTGGGCAGCTGCTCGTCGGCGTTCTTCATCGACCTGACGAATTCGGCGGCCATTGCGATCCCGAAGGCGATCGGGAGGAGCAGCAGCAGGAACCGCCACCAGCCGTGGGCTCTCGCGATCACGAGCAGCGCGAGCAGGAGCGACAGCCCGAAGAACCCGACGAGGAAGCCGATCGAGAAGACTCGTAGGCGCGCGACCGGGTGTGTCTCGGCCATGCCCCCACCTTCCCGCCCCGCGCTCGACGAAAACTACGCCTCGACGGGCGCGAGCTCCTGCAGCTCGACGCCGCCCTGCAACCGTCCTGCCTGCCGCGGATCGAAGCGACCGGCCCCGACCTCGAGCGTCGACGCCGCCCCGGCGGCGACGGCGGCACGCAGTGCCTCCTCGTTCGACCGGCCGGCGTGCCGCGCGGCGAGGAAGCCGGCGAGCAGCACGTCGCCCGCGCCGACCGCCGAGACCGGATCGAGCCGCGGCGCGCTCGCACGGTAGCGGCGCACCTCACGGTCCTCCCGCAGCAGCGCCAGCGCGCCCTGCTCGGTCGTGATCAGCACATTCCGGGCGCCCATGTCGGCGATGCTGTCGAGCGCGAGCCGGAAATCCTCCTCGTCGTGGAACTCCTGCCCGACGAGGCCCTCCGCCTCGATCTGGTTCGGCGAGACGAGGACGGGCTCCGCCTCGACGCCGAGCCGCAGCGGCTCGCCCTCGGTGTCGAGCACGGTGGCGACGTGGCGGCGGGCGAGCTCGCGCGTCGCCTCGGCGTAGAAGTCGGTCGGCACGTCGCGCGGCAGCGAGCCGGCGAAGACGACGTAGCCCGCGTCCTGCGTCAGGTACCGGAGCTTCTCGAGCAGCATCTCGAGCTCCTCCGGCTTCACGGACGGCCCCCACTCGTTGATCTCGGTGTACGTGCTGCCCGCGGGGTCGACGACGGCGGTGGACGTCCGCGACTCGCCCTCGATGCGGACGAAGTCGTTGAGGATCGCCTCCTGCGTCAGCTCGTCGACGATCCGCGTTCCGGTCGTGCCGCCGACGAAACCGGTCGCGACGACGGGGACGCCGAGCGCCTTCAGCGCCCGCGCGACGTTGATCCCCTTGCCGCCGGCGAGCGTGACGCCCGCGCTCGCGCGATGGCGCTGGCCGCGCTGGAAGTTCGGCACGGTCAGCGTCCGGTCGACCGCGGCGTTGAGGGTGACGGTGACGATCATCGGCGGGGCACGTGGCTAGAGCAGGTGGGCGAGATGGTGGATCGCCCTGCCGGCGTACCACCCTAGCCGCCTTACGACACCCGGCTTGTGAATCGTGCGTGAAGCAACGAGGTCGCGGGCGCCGACGAGCCGGCCGCCGGCGCGGATCTCGACCCGCCCGAGCACCGCTCCCTTCCGCACGGGGAGCGAGACGGCGGCCGGGGCCGTCACCCTCTCCTCGAGCGGCCGCCCGACCCGCGCGACCGCGAGCAGCGGCTTCGCGGCGACGAGGCCGAGCGGCGCCCGGCCGTAGGGGACGCGCACCTCGGCGTACGTTCTCCCCTCGCGCACGGCCGGCACCACGCGGAACCGGGAGAGGCCCCAGACGAGCAGCGCGCGCAGGTCGTCGTTCCGCTCGGAGCGCGTCGGGGAGCCGAGCAGGGTCGCGTAGACGGTCACGCCGCGTCCGCGCACCGCCGCCACCTGACACCAGCCGGCGGCGCTCGTGTGACCCGTTTTGACCCCGATCGTGTGCGGGAGCTCCGTCAGGAGGTCGTCCCACGTGTGCAGCGTCCGCCCGCCCTCGATCGTGTCGGTCTTCTCGGCGACGGTCTGGCGCACGAACCTGATTCGCATCAGGATCCGCGCCAGCTTCGTCACGTCGGCCGCGCTCGAGTAGTGCCCGGGCGCGTCGAGGCCGTCGGGCCGCACGAAGTGCGTGTCGCGCAGGCCGAGCTCCGCTGCCTTCGCATTCATCAGGCGAGCGAACGCCGGGAAGTCGGGCGCGACGGACAGCGCGAGCGCGTCGGCGGCGTCGTTCGCGGACTGGATCAGCGCGCCCTTGATCAGGTCGCGCACCGTCAGCTGCTCGCCGGAGCGGAGCGCGATCGTGGACTCGCCCACGGCGGCGGCGCGTGGATCCACGGTCACGACGTCGCGCAGCTTGTGGTGCTCGAGGGTCACGAGCACGGTCATCAGCTTCGTGATCGACGCGATCGGCAGCCGCTCGTGCGCGTTCGACGCGGCCAAAACCTGGCCGGTACGGGCGTCGAGCACCAGGTAGGCGGAGGCGTCGACCTCGGGCGCGCCGGCGCGCGCCGGTGCGGCGAGCAGGAGTGCCGCCACGCACGCGACGATGAGGCGCCTCATCTGAGCCTGATCCTCTCGCCGATGAAGAGCGTCGTGGAGCTTGCCTTCGGGTTCAGCTTCTCGATCGTCGCGACCGGGACACCGGTCTTCTGCGCGATGACGCCGAACGTGTCCCCCGCCTTCACCGTCCAGAACCTCGGCGTCTTCGTGGTCGTGACGGCGGTCGCCACGGAGGCTGTCGGCGTGGTCGCGTCCTGCCGGAGGCCGGAGCGGACGAGCACGACCGCGATCGTCACCGCGAGCAGGAACGCCGCCGGCGCGGCGTAGCGCCGCCAGTCCGCGGAGGACGCCGGCACTACCAGCCGGAAGCGGCCCAGATCTCCCGCTTGAGCCGCGCGGCCTCTGCGCCCGCGGCCTCGCGGTAGTCGCCGCCGGTCTCGCGAAACGCGTAGTCGATCGAGCGCGAGGCGTTCACGAGCGCGCTCGCGGGGCCGCTCTGGAACGCGCGCACGAGGTCGCCGACGGCGCCGCCCTGCGCGCCGATCCCCGGGAGGAGCAGGACCGCCTGCGGCATCAGCCTCCGCGCCTCGGCAACGGCACGCGGATGCGTCGCACCGACGACCGCGCCGACCGAGGAGAGGCCGACCTCGCCGACGAGCTCCTCCCCCCACTCGGTGACGAGCGACGCGACGTGGTGCCAGAGCGGCCGCCCGTCGAGGAGCTGCAGATCCTGCACGTCGCCGCCGGCGTTCGATGTCTTCACGAGCACGAACAGGCCCGCTCCGGTCCGGCGCGCGGCGGCGATGAACGGCTCCACCGACTCGCGTCCGAGGTACGGGTTCAGCGTCAGGGCGTCGGCGCGCGGGAGGTCTCCCTCGAGGTACGCATCGGCGTACGCGCGCGCCGTCGAGCCGATGTCCCCGCGCTTGCCGTCGGCGATGACGAGCATGCCCGCGCGCTGGGCGTACGTGCAGACCTCCCCGAAGGCGGCGATGCCCGCGGGCCCGAGCGTCTCGAAGAACGCGAGCTGCGGCTTGACCGCGACGGCATGCGGCGCCACGGCGTCGACGAGCCCACAGCAGAAGCGGGCGACGTCGCCGCGCAGCTCCACCGGCAACAGGTCGACGCGCGGGTCGAGGCCGACGACGAGCTGCGATCGCTTGCGCTCCACCTCGGCGGCGAGGCGGTCGGCGAAGGTCTGGACGGCGACGGCCATCGCCCGAAACGGTAACCGGAACGACGGAGGGCGGCTCGCGCCGCCCTCCGGTTCCCTGCGAGCGACGGGGAGAGAGAGCTAGCCCTTGAGGGCGGCCTTGAACTGCGACCCGGCCGAGAACTTCGGCACGGTGGTCGCCGCGATCTGCACGCGCTCGCCGGTGCGCGGGTTCACGCCCTGGCGGGCCGCGCGCTGCGAGGCCGAGAACTTGCCGAACCCGGTGAAGTTGACGGAGTCGCCGCCCTTCAACGTCTCCGTGACCGTCTCCATGAAGGCGTCGACGGCCTTGCCCGCGTCACGAGCCGACAGCCCGCTCTTCTGGGCGACCTTCTGGATGAAGTCCTGCTTCGTCAACGAACATTCCTCCTGCGTCGGGGACTAGGGATCAGACCTTGTTCGGCAGGCTAACAGCGGGGTCGGATATCGCTCAACCATGCGGATTTGCGGGGATTTAGGAGGCGTTCAGAAGCTCGGACGCGCGAAAGAGCGGCCGCAGGCGGACGGCATGGCGCGCGAGCTCGTCGACACCCCCCTCCTCCCGGTCGACGACGCAGACGGCGTTCGAGACCCGCAACCGAGCCTCGCGCAGCGCCTCGATCGCCTCGACCGCGGCGCCGCCGGAGGTGACGACGTCCTCGACGAGGCACACGCATTCCCCTTCCTCATGCACGCCCTCGAGCCGGTTCGAGGTGCCGTAGCCCTTCGCCTCCTTGCGGACGATCAGGAAGGGCAGCCCGCTCTCGAGCGAGGCGGCCGCTGCGAGCGCCACGGCGCCGAGCTCCGGCCCGGCGAGCCGCTCCGCGTCCGGCTCGTGCTCGCGCACCGCCTCGGCGATCGCCTTTCCGAGCGGGGCAAGCAGGTCGGGGCGGGTCTCGAACCGGTACTTGTCGAGGTAGTAACGGGAGCGGCGCCCGGAACGGAGGACGAAGTCGCCTTCGAGATAGGCCACGGCCCGCAGCGCGCGTGCGAGCTCGTCGCGCGTCACGCCTGGAGGAGCTCGTTCGCGATCGGCAGCAGGCGGTCCGCCTCCGGCGACCCCTCGATGAACGACTGGATGGAGCCATCCTCCGCGTAGAGATCGACCCGGGCCTGCCTGCGGGCCGCGCGGCGGCGGACGAGCACCGAGCCGGCGAGCGAGCCTGCGGCGAGCAGCACGCCGGTGACGAGCTTACGCGGCGGCATCGTCCGCCTCCCCGGGCTTCGCTGCACGGGTGCGCGGCTTCGGCTTCGCCTGCGGCTCGTCAATCGAGCGGAGGCACGTCTTGAGGTCGTAGAACACGAGGCCCACCGTCGGCTCCGGCGACGTCGTCGCGGCGATCATGCGGTCCCCGTCGCGGACGACGAAGACGCTGCCGGCCCGTGTCGCGACCTCCAGCTGCGTCACGTCCGGGCGGAGCTCGGCCGCCGCGTCGACGAGCCTCCGCGCGCCGCCGACCAGGCGCGCGGCAGCGTCGTCGGCGACGTTCGAGCCGGCAGGCGACCCGTCGGCGGCGATCACGGCGACCTGCCTCACCTGCGGCGAGATCTCGGTCAGATCGGCGATCGCCTGGGCCGCGTCCATGCCGCCGAGCATACTCACGGGGCGTGGGAGCAGTCGTCCGGAAGTTCTTCGCCGACCGTGGCACGCACCTGGCGGCGATGATCGCCTATTTCGCGCTCCTCTCCTTCGTGCCGCTGCTCCTGCTCTCGCTGGCGCTGCTCGGGCTCGTGCACCAAGCAGACGAGAACTCGTTCTTCGTCCGCCAGCTCGAGAAGACGTTCCCGAGCACCTCGCTCGACTCGATCCTGCGCGCCGTTCGGGCGATCCAGGCGAATGCGGCGGCCCTCGGGGCGGTCGGCGGCGGGTTCCTCCTCTGGTCGTCGCTCTCGTTCTTCTCCGTGCTCGAGAGCGCGTTCAACATCGTCTACGGCCGCCCGAACCGCGGCTGGCTGCACGGGAAGGCGCTCGCGACGATGATGATGGGCGGCTCGCTCGTCGCGCTCTTCGTCTCGCTCGTCGTCGGCACGTTCGGGCAGGAGATCCTGAAGCGCTACCTCGGCTTCGCGGGGAGCGCGACGTCCGCGCGGGTGATCGCGATCGCGGTCTCGACGCTCGGCATCTTCGTCTTCCTGGCTTCCGCCTACTACGTGCTGACGAACGCGGACGTGACGCTGCGCGAGGTGCTGCCCGGCGCGGTCACCGCCGCGGTCATCCTCGAAGCGACGTTCCAGTTCCTGCCGGTGTACGTCGACGTGTCGAAGCACAACCCGGTGCTGCAGACGCTGTCCGGCCCCGCGATCCTGCTCGTCTGGCTGTACGTGATGGCGAACGTGATCGTGCTCGGCGCCGAGGTGAACTGGTGGCGTGCGCGCCGCGCCTCGCCGTCCGACGCCCGCGGCTGAGTCAGAGCAGGAGTCCCATCTCGATCGCGTCCCAGAGCTCGCCGCTCTGCCGGCGGTACTGCTTGACGAGCCGGCCCTCCTCGACGAAACCGAACTTTCGGTAGAGGGCGATCGCCGCCTCGTTGTGCGGGAACACGCTCAGGCTCAGCTTGTGCAGCCCGCGCTGCCGCGCCCACTCGACCGCCGCCGCGAGGAGCGCCGAGCCGACACCCCGTCCGCGCCACTCGCGAGCGACGGCCATGCCGATCTCGCCGTAGCCGTGGCGGCTCGCCTCGACGTGGATCGCGCCGACGACACGCCCGTCGGCCTCGGCGAGGAGGTCACCCTCGAGCCGCCAGCTCGCGGCGCGGCCTGCGACGTCCACCGGCGGCTCGGTCGCGATGCCGTCGCGCTCCTCGGCAACCTCGGCGAAGAGCCGAGCGAGCGCGAGGCGGTCGTTCTCGCGCGAGGAGCGGACGACGACATTCATCGGAGCGTGTCGCGGAGCGACCGTGCCGCGATCGCCCGGTGCGAGTGCTCCCCCTTCCAGGCGTCGCCCAGCTCGGCCACGGTGCGGTCGCGCCCGCGCGGGACGAACACCGGGTCGAAGCCGAACCCCTCGCTCCCCGCGGGCGCAATCGCGATCGTGCCCGGCAGGACGCCGCTGCCGCGCCTCTCCTCGTGCTCCGGCGAGAGCGCGACGAGCTCGCACACGTACTGCGCGCGCCGGTCGGCCTCGCCGTCGAGCGCCGCAAGCAGCTTCTCGACGTGCCGGCCCTCGGCCCAGCGCGCCGTCTGGACGCCGGGCCCCTCGCCGAGCGCCGCCACCTCGATCCCCGAGTCGTCGGCGAGCATCCAGCGGTCGCGCGGGCCGACGAGCCGGCCGTAGCGGGCCTTGATGCGCGCGTTGTCGAGGTAGGTGAGCCCGTCCTCCTCGGGGAAGTCGGCGTTCGCGAGCAGCTCGAGCTCCCAGTCGGGGAAGAGCGCCTCGAACTCCGCCAGCTTGTGCGGGTTCGCGGAGCAGACGGTCGCGCGGAGGCCCGCTCCGGCGCCGTCCACGCCGGCGCCTCCGCTCCTGGCCGGCTCCGTCGAGCCTACGCCGGTCAGCGCCGCCAGCGCACGCCGATCACGTACTCGAGGTCGGTGAGCTCGGCGACGAGCTTCTCGCTCACCTCCGGCGACTCGAGCTGGACGATGCGGCGGTCGAGCTCCTCCGTGACCTCGATGTGCCGGACGCCGTGCACGTGCTCGAGGAGGGGCGAGAGCGGCTGGCCGGCCCGCAGCTCGATCGTGATCCGGTCCTCCTCCGGCTTCACCCGCTCGATCAGGCGATACGCGACGAAGCGGAGCGGCCACAGGGCGACGAGCGCGACGACGGTGGCCAGGATCGCGACGCTGTAGAACCCGGCGCCGCAGGCCATGCCGATCGCGGCGACCACCCA
>JAICYG010000203.1 GCA_025934335.1 Thermoleophilia bacterium
GCCGCGGATCGCCGCCATCAGCGACGGGTCGCGCGCGGCGAGGATTCCGTGGCCGAGGCGGTCCGGCCGCAGTGACTCGACGACCTCCCTGATCTCCTCGAGCCCGAAGTCGCCGCCCTCCTCGCCGACGTGGATCGTGATCCCGAGCCCGCCGTCGCGCGCGAGCTCCACATGCTCGCGGATCCGCGTGTAGTCGTACCGCCCGCCGCCAGGGCGCGGCCCTGCGATGTCGACGCCGACGATGCCGCGCGAGCGGTATCGCAGCGCCTTCTCGACGATCACCATGTTCTGGTCGGCGCTGAACGTCCGGTCCATCATCAGGATCAGCCCGGCCCGCACCTGCGGGTATTCGAGCGACGCGATGTCGAGGCCGCGCGTCGCCGCGAGGATGATGTGGTCGAGGTCGCGCTCGCCACCGCGGTTCCGCTTCATCGGGTTGAACCGCAGCTCGAGCGTCGTGATCCCCTGCGAACGGTATGCGCCACCGATCGCCGCGTGCACGCTGCGCTCAACGGCGAGCGGCGAGCTCTGGATCAGCTCGGTGAGGTGGTAGATCCGGTCGAGCGCGTCCAGGTTCGGCACGCCGCGTGGGTCGGACACCGTCACCAGCCGGTCGAACTCCCAGAAGTCGCGCGTCGGCAAGTTGATCCCCTGCTCGTGCGCGAGGCTCCACATGATGTCCGAGGCGACCGAGCCGCCGAGATGCGTGTGCAGCTCCGCGAGGCCTTGTTCGAACATGCGCCGCAGTCTACGGTCGGCCCGTGACGCTGGATGATCTGTTCGCCGCCGCTGCGGCTCGGATCCGGCGGTACACGCCGGAAGAGGCGCACGCCGCCGCAGCGCGCGGCGCCGCGATCGTCGACATCCGCTCGGTGGACAAGCGTGAGCGAGACGGCGCGGTCCCGGGAGCGCACCACGTCCCGCGCACGGTGCTCGAATGGCGTGTCGCGTCGCGCGACTGGACGAACCCCGAGCTCACGGGCAAGCGGCTGATCCTGATCTGCGACCACGGCTTCTCCTCGGTGCTCGCCGCCTCGATCCTCGTCGACCTCGGCGCGGACGCAGGCGACGTGGTGGGCGGGTTCGAGGCGTGGCTGGCAGCGGGCCTTCCGACGAAGCGTCCCAAGCGCTTCGAGGGACTCCCGGGCACGGCGCCTCCCGACTAGCGGGCGATCGGCTGCACGAGCTGCGACTCGACGAGCGCGACCGCGAGGGCGACCGCGTCGTCCATCAGCTTCGGGTCGACGAGCTTCGGCGAGTCCGCCGGCAGGTGGTACTCGTCGTAGGGGAAGAACAGGATGGTCGCCGCCGGCACGTTGCGCTCGGCGAACCAATGCGAGTCGACGCCGCCGGTCGCCGGCCCCGTCTCGAGCTCGTAGCGGTCGAGCAGTCCGAGCTGGCGCGCGGCCTCGACGGCGCGCCCGAGCAGCGCAGCCGGAGACGCGAGCACGTTGAGCTTGTCGCCGCGGCCGATGCAGTCGAGGTTCACCACGCCCTTCACGTCGCCGAGTTGCTCGCGCAGCGTCGCCTCGTCGACGTAGTAGCGCGACCCCGTGAGCTTGATCTCCTCCGCGGCGAACGCGACGAGGCGGACGCCGCGCGCGAGCTCCCGTTTCGAGAGCTTCTCCGCGACGCGCCGGATGCCCTCGACACCCGTCGCGTTGTCGATCGCGCCGGGGCCGCACCACACCGAGTCGTAGTGCGCGCTGACGACGACATGGCCGTCGCCCGCTCCGGGGAGGTCGGCGATCACGTTTCGCTCGCGGCGCCCCGGCAGGAAGCGGCCGCCGACGCGCAACCGCACCCGCATCCCGTCCTGCAGGCGCTCGGCGTCGGCGCGCGAGACGAACGCCGTCGGCGGAGTCGTCACGTGCACGTGCGTCGACATGAACGGGATCGCCCCGGTCGAGAACGGGCTCGTGAGCAGGCGCGCGAGCTCCCGGCCCCCGTCGTCGACGACCGCGAAGCTCGGCAGCCGCCCGCCGCCGACAGGTGCGGCCGACGAGCCGATCCGCCTCACCGCGCCGCTGCCGTCGAACGGGTGCGCGTACATGCACGGGCCGGCCGGCCAGCGCTCCCCCTCGACCTCGAGCTCGGGCTCGTCCGCCTCGTAGCCGAGCAGGTCGAACTCCTGGAAGTGCGGCTCGAGCCCGAGCTCACGAAATGCCTCGGCGACCACGTCGGCGGCACGTTCAGCTGCCCCCGTCCCGGCGGGCCTCGGCCCGACATCGACGGCAAGCGCCTCTACCAGGTTCACGCGTGCGAGTGTAGATCCGGCCGGCGCAGATCGGCCGTCACGCGCTGGTAGAAGAAGGCGCCGACGAGGATGAGCGCGCCGACGGCGAGGAAGGACAACGCACGTGCGACCGAGCTGAGGAACGCGAGGTCGTAGAGGAAGAGCTTCGCGAGGCTGAGCGCGAATAGCCCGAGGCCCGCGAACCGCAGGTGCCGCGCGGAATGCTTCAGCCCCGCGACGAGCAGCGTCAGCCCGACCGCTCCCCAGACGGCGCTGACCGCGGTGTGGCCGCGCTGGAAGCTCGTCACCACACCCGCGCGCGACAGATCCTCGCCGAGCTCGAGCACGAGGAGCGTCACGCCGTAAAGCGTCACGGCGCCGGCGAGCCAGCCGAACACGCTTCGTAGCAGGCCGCTGCGCCGCGCGAGGACGAGCGCGGCCCCGAGCACCAGTCCGACACCGGCGAGCCCGTGACCCGGGTGACGGTGAGCGACGAAGAGATCCGAAGGCTGCGCCTCGACAACGAGCATGTGCGCGAGCGCGAGCGCGAAGTACGCGAGCGCCGTGTAGCCGAGCCGCTCCTCGAAGCGGGCGAGCACCGCGAGCGCCGCACACGCGGCGGCCCACGCCAGCACGAGCCATGTTCCGTCGAGCAGGATCACGGAGGCCGGGACCGCGAGGACGATCGCGACGAGGCCCGACGCGGACGCGAAGTCGCGGCGGCGGGAGAGGACGGCGACTCCGACCGCGCCGTAACCCGCGGCGAGCACGAGCAACCCGAGGCCGAGCGCGCGTCCGTCGAGGAGCTCCCACACCGCCGCGGTCGAGAGGCACGCACCGAGCGCGAGCGCGACGAACGACGGCTGCTCGAGCTGCTCGGGAGCGCGCAGGTCGTTCACGACGGCGACGACGCTCGTCGCCGCCGCGACCGCTGCGAACGCCCACCAGCGCTGCGGGTCGTCGACGCTGCGCAGGTCGTAGCCGACGACGAGCGCGGTCGAGGCCGCGGTGAGAACCAGTGACGCGACACCGAGGCGGCCGAGGACGATCGCGACGGCGAGCGCCGACCAGAGGGCCGCAACGAGCAGGTGCCCGCTGCTCCAGGAAGCAGGCAGCGTCACCACGAGGAGCGAGCCGGCGTACAGCGCGGTGCCGCCGCCGAGCCACGACGCGAGCGAGCGGAGCTGCGCCTGCGACCTGCGCAGCGCTTCCAGCGCGTCCGTGAGCCACGGCGGCTCCTCGTTCGTGTCCCGGTCGAACGTGAAGAGCCCGACGGCCGCCGTGCCCATCGCGAGCGCCGCAGCGCTCAGGGCGGCAAGGCTCGTGTCGCCGTTCTCGGCGAAGAGCTTGCGGAGGGGGGCGTCGACCTCGAGGCCGTGGACGAAGGCGAGCGTGAGCCAGCCGAGCGCGGCGACCTGGAATCGCGGCTCGGCGATCCGACGCGCGAGCCACGCGAGCACGATTGCCTCCGCCGACCACACGATCGTCAGCGTCGTGCCGGAGAGAATTGTCGCGGCCGCGAGCGCGGCGAGCGTCAACCCGATTGCCCAGAGCAGGCTCGCGGCGTCGCGCTGTCGGCGCATGAGCGGCAGCGACGCTCCGCCGTAGACGGCACCGAGCGCGAGTAGGACGAGGCCGCGACTCGTTTCCTGCC
>JAICYG010000015.1 GCA_025934335.1 Thermoleophilia bacterium
CAGCCGGCGCTGGTGCGGCGCCGCGTCGTGCGGGACGGCCGACAAGGTGCGGCGGCTCCGCGCGCGCCGGCGCGCGGCCGTCAACTGATGCGTCGCTCGCCGCCGCGCGACTCGAGCAGGCGCACGAGCTCGTCGTCGCCGTTCCGCAATGCACTGTCGAGCGCAGTGAAGCCGCCCTCGCCTTCGCCGTTCACGTCCGCGCCGCGGGCGAGCAGCAGGCGCGCGAGCGCCACCGAGCCGACGAACGCGGCGGTGCCGAGCGGCGGGACGCGCGCGATCGGCCCGGTCGACCGCACGTTCACATCGGCGCCGCGATCGAGCAGGAGCCGGGCCGCATCCAGCCGGCGGCCGAAGACGGCCAGGTGGAGCGCCGTGAAGCCGTCGGCGGAGAACGCCGCCACCAGGCCGGGGTCGTCCCGGAGCAGCTGCTCGAGCCGCTCGAGACGCCCGAACGCCGCCGCCGTGAACACGTCCAGCCGGTCGTCGGGCGGAAGCAGCCCCTCGCCCCGCTCGGCGTCGCCCTCGTAGAGCGCCTGTAGCGCCTCGTCCATCTCGCCCAGCATGACGGAATCGTGAACGGCCTCAAGGACGACGCACAATGACGCGAATCCGTTCCGTGCACTCCGCCGTTGCTTTCTGAGATGGCCCGCTCGAGGACGAAAGACGACGCGCCCGCGACGCGTGACGAGACCCGGCCCGAGCCGGACGAGGCGCTGCTCGACGGCGCACCGACGCCGCAGCCCGAGCGACACGAGCCGAAGGTCGAGCACGCGACGCTGCGCCACCTCTCCTTCCGCGACTGGATCGCGATTTTCAAGCGCGCCGGCAAGGAGATGCTCGACGACAACATGATGATGATCGCGCAGGCGCTCGCCTACTCGACGTTCCTCGCAATCCCCTCCGTGCTGCTCGTCGTGCTCGGCGTGTTCACGCTCGTCGCCGAGCCGAGCACGATCACGAAGGTGATCGACCATCTCGGCACGGTCATGCCGGGGGAGGCGAAGACGCTGATCGGCGACAGCGTGCACCGGCTCAGCCACCAGCACCAGGCGACGATCGTCATGACCGTGGTCGGCCTGGTGCTCGCGCTCTGGTCGACCACGGGCGCAATGACGAGCTACATGACGGCGCTGAACCTCGCCTACGACCGCAAGGACCGGCGCAACTTCTTCAAGAAGCGCCTGATCGCGCTGACGATGGCCGCGATCATCGGCGCGGCGTTCGTGCTCGTCGCCGTGCTGCTGATCTTCGGCCCGACGATCGAGAAGTACGTCGGGAGCACGCTCGGGATCGAAGGCGTGCTCAAGTGGATCTGGTGGACGGCGCAGTGGCCGATCCTCGTCGCCGGGCTGCTGGCCGCTTTCGCCGCGCTCCTCTACCTCGGCCCCGACGTGGAGCACCCACGCTGGAAGTTCCTGACGGTCGGCTCCGCGCTCGCGGTGGTCATCTGGCTCGGCGTCTCGCTCGCGTTCGCCTTCTACACCGCGAACTTCAGCTCCTACAACAAGACGTGGGGCTCGCTGGCGGCGGTGATCGTGATGCTGATGTGGCTCTGGCTGACCGCGCTCGCGCTGCTCTTCGGAGCCGAGGTGAACTCGGAGGCGGAGCGGAGCCGCGAGCTGCGCCAGGGGGAGCCCGCCGAGCGCGAGCTCCAAGTGCCGTCACGGGCCTGACCTCGCCAGGCAAGATCCGGCCATGGCGACCTACCTCCACACGATGTACCGGATCACCGACCCCGAGCGCAGCCGCGCGTTCTACGAGGCGCTCGGGATGGAGCTCCGGCGCGACATGGACATCGTCCGGAACGGCGAGCGAGAGGCGACGAACTACTTCTTCGGCTTCCCGGGCCAGGACGAGGAGCTCGAGCTGACGCTCAACCACGACGCTCGCACCTACGACAACGGCACGGGGTACGGCCATATCGCGATCGGCGTCGACGACCTGGCCGGCACGCTCGCGCGGCTCAAGGAGCAGGGCATCGAGCCCGAGCGCGAGCCGTATCGCGTCCGCGAGGGCGGCAGCCTCCTCTGCTTCGTGCGCGACCCGGACGACTACCGCATCGAGATCATCGAGCACAGCGGAAGCTAGGACCGACCCACGTTGGCGTCCGCGCTCCTGCACGTCACGAACGGCGAGAGCGCGGGCGCCACGTTGCGCCGGACGACGCTCGGCGGCGAGGTGCTCGCGTGGCAGGACGCGCTCCACGAGGGGCCCGTCCCGCGCGTGGAGCGGTCGGAGCTCGTTCGCCTCCGCGCCGGGTTCCTCTCCGACTGCGGCTGGGGAGACCGGAGCGCGCTCCTGGCATCCCTCGAGCGACGCGACCGGTTGTACACGGGCCGGCTGCGTGAGGGCGCGCAGGTCGTGCTCTGGTTCGAGCACGACCTCTACGACCAGCTCCAGCTGCTCGACACGCTCGCACTCGCGCGCGAGGTGGGTCGCACTCCCGAGCTGATCGTCGTCGGCTCGTTTCCCGGCAGGCGGCGGTTCTCCGGGCTCGGCGAGCTCTCCGCCGACGAGCTCGAGACGCTGTGGCCGGGCCGGCAAACCGCGACCGCGGAGCTGCTCGCCGAGGCGGCCGCGGCGTGGGAGGCGTTCCGCTCGCCCGACCCGACGGCGCTCGCGGAATGCGCCGCGCACGCAGAGGAACTGCCCTTTCTCGGCGCCGCGCTGCAGCGGCTGCTCGAGGAGCTGCCGGCGGCCGACAACGGCCTCTCGGGCACCGAGCGGCGCGCGCTCGAGGCGATCACCGCGGGCGCACCGACCCCGGCCGCCGCCTTCGCCTCGGCACAGGCCCTGGAGGACGCACCGTTCCTGGGCGACACCTGGTTCCACCGCGCGCTCGCGACCCTCGGCGAGGGCGACGCGCGGCTCGTCGAGACCGCCGGCGGCGTGCTGCGACTGACGGAGGCCGGCGAGCGCGTGCGGCGCGGCGAGCTGGACCGGGTGGAGTTGCTCGGCGTCGACCGTTGGCTCGGCGGGACGCATCTGGAGGGGACGGCGGTGTGGCGCTGGGACCACGGCGCCCGCACGGTCGTCGCCCCGCTCGGTGACCGTCAGCGGGAGCGGCCGAGCGCGTCGAGCGCGCGGTAGGCACCCGCGACGGAGAGGCCGTACACCAGGTGGTGCCCGAAGTCCTTGGCGAGCGTCGAGGCGGGGTACCGCCACGGCGGCTTGTACAGGTTCATCGCCGGCAGGAGCGTGTAGTCCGTGGCCACGACCGCGCCGGCGAGCGCGACGCCGCTCGCAACCGGCTGCTCGACCGACTCCTGCACGAGCCCGTAGAACGCGCCCCAGCACGTGCCGTACAGCCAGTGCACGACCTGGGCGACGAGCCCGGCCTGCTCGAGCGGCACCTCCTGCTGGAAGACGCCCTCTGCGACGCGCCGGCCGACCTGGGCCGGCTCCGGCGTCTCGCTCCAGTCCCTGGGCGGCTCCTGCTTCTCGCCGCCGCCCTGCGCGAAACGCTGGTAGAGCGTGAAGACGGCGTTCCCGATCGCACCCGCCGCGAGCCCCTGCAATACGGCGGCGGCCGGCGACTTCTTCCGGTGGCGCATGACGATCAGAGCGGCGCCTTCTCCCGCAGCACCTGGGCCGTCCTCTCCTGCTGCCGCTCGTGCTCCTCCGCGCGGTACTGCGCGCGGTGTGCGTGCTCGTTGGGCGAGCGGGGCAGCGTGGCGAGGTACGCGAACACCGCGTCGGTGCCGGCGTGGCGCTCGCCAGACTCCGTCTCGAGCGTCGGGATCTCGTCCACCTCGCCGCGGTCCTCCTTGCGCGGCGCGACCTGCCGGGCGACGAAGTCGACGCCGAGCTCGGTCAACCGCTCGCGCACCGCGGACGAGTACGGGCACCACTCGGCCTGGTAGAGCGTCAGCATCCGTCCAGGTCTTCCCGCAGGAGCGCAAACAACACCGCGTCCTGCCACTCGCCGTGACGGAGGTACGCCTTCCGCTGCACCCCTTCCCGGACGAAGCCGACGCGCTCCGAATGCCGGATCGCCCGCTCGTTGAAGCCGTAGCAGGCGAGCTCGAGCCGGTGGAACCCGAGCTCGTCGAACAGGTGCCGCTGCAGGATCCGAGCGGCCTCGTCTGCAACTCCACGCCCGCGAAAGGACGGGTGGACCGCGAGCCCGCCGAGGTGTGCGATGCGATTCCTCTCGCTTCGCTCCTCGAAGCCCATCACGCCGGCGCGCTCGCCGTCGACCTCGATCACGAAGCGGCCGAACGTCCGCGGCTCCCGCTCCGACCGCTCCACCTCCGCCGCGATCCCGTCGCGGTCGGTCGCACGCGCTGCCGCGAGGAACGGCTCGGTCTGCTCGTCGTTCAGAAGCCCGCAGAGCCAGTCGACGTCATCGGCGGTCGCGCGGCGGATCGCGACGTTCACGCCGGCGCCTCCGCCGTCGTCGTGCGCCGCAGGAAGCCGGGCCCGCGTGTGCCGAGCGTGACGCCGGCGAGGATGAGCACGAGGCCCGCAAGCGCCGAGAGGCCGACCCCCTCGTCGAGGAAGAGGGCGCCGTAGGCGAGCGCGACCGGCGGGACCAGGTAGGTGACGAGCGCGGCGTACCCGGCGCCGGCGCGCACGATCAGCGTGAAGAAGAGGAGATACGCCGCCGCGGTGCAGAGGAGGCCGAGCGTGACGACGGCGCCGATCGTCTCCGCGGCCGGCATCTCGTGCGGCGCCTGCGCGATGCCGGCCGGGAGCACGGCGACCGCGGCCACCGCCGACGTGCCGAGCGCGATCACGTGCGGCCGCGCGCCCGCCAGATGGCGGCGGGTCAGTAGCCCACCCGCCGCGTAACAGAGCGCCATGCCGACGACGGCGAGCGCGCCGAGCACCTTCGCCTGCGGCTGCGCACCGATCAGGACCGCGACGCCGACGAAGCCGAGCGCGACGCCGAGCAACCGAGCGCCCGTCACGCGCTCCTCGTGGAAGAACCCGAATGCGAGCAGCGCGTTGAAGATCGGCACGGACGCCTGGAGGATCGAGGCGAGCCCGGAGTCGATCCGCGTCTCCCCCCACGAAAGGAGCCAGAACGGGAGCGCCGTGTTGAGCAGGCCGACGACGACGAGCGCCCGCCAGTGCGCACGGAGGCCGGCGCGCGTCTCGGCCCGGCCGATCAGGAGCGGCACCACGAGCGCGAGCGCGACCGTCGCGGTGCCGAGGCGGCCGAGGATCAACGTCGACGGGTCGAGCTCCCGCACGCCGATCTTGATGAACATGAAGGAGCTCCCCCAGATCAGCGCGAGCGCTACGAGGAGGACGATCGGCCGCCTGCGGGTCACCTCCTCTTTCTAACGATTGCGGCACGGGAGCCGTCGGGAGGCGCCGATACACTGCTCCCCTGAGCTTCGTCGCGGAACCTCTCCACCGCACTCTCGGGCTGACCGACGGCGAGTTCGACCGTATTTGCGAGCTGCTCGACCGCGATCCGAACGAGCTCGAGCTGGCGGTCTTCTCGCTGCTCTGGTCCGAGCACTGCGGCTACAAGCACTCGGCGCCGCTGCTGCGACGGCTCCCGTCGACCGGCGACCGGGTGCTGCAAGGGCCGGGCGAGAACGCGGGCGTCGTCGACCTCGGCGAGGGGCTCGCGGTCGCGTTCAAGGTCGAGTCGCACAACCATCCTTCGGCCGTCGAGCCGTTCCAGGGCGCGGCCACGGGAGTCGGCGGGATCCTCCGCGACGTCGTCGCGATGGGCGCACGGCCCGTCGCGCTCCTCGACGGCCTCCGCTTCGGCGAGCCCGACTGGCACTTCCGCCGCGCCGTCGCGGGTATCGCCCATTACGGGAACTGCGTCGGCGTGCCCAACGTCGGCGGCGAGTGCGCGTTCGACGAGGCGTACGCCCAGAACCCACTCGTGAACGCGATGTGCGTGGGCCTGCTGCCGACCGAGCGCGTGCTGTCGGCGAAGGCGCGGGGTGTGGGCAACCTTCTCGTCCTCTACGGCGCGTACACGGGCCGCGACGGGATCGGCGGCGCGTCCGTCCTCGCCTCGCAGGACCTCGAGGGCTCCGACGAGAAGCGGCCGTCCGTCCAGATCGGCGACCCGTTCCGCGGCAAGGCGCTGATCGAGGTGTCGCTCGAGCTCGTCGAGCGCGGCCTCGTCGCCTCGCTGCAGGACTGCGGTGCCGCCGGGCTCGCCTCGTCGCTCTCGGAGATGGCCCGCGACGGCCTGGGGGTCGACGTCCATCTCGACCGGGTGCCGCTCCGGGAGCCCGACCTCGAGCCGTGGGAGATCATCATCTCCGAGTCGCAGGAGCGGATGGTCGCCGTCGTCGCGCCCGAGCGGCTCGACGACGTCCGCGCGGCGTGCGACCGCTGGGAGCTGCCGTGCACGGTGATCGGCGAGGTGACAGAGAGCGCGCTGCTGCGCGCTCTCTACGAGGGTGACGTGATCGGCGAGATCCCGGCGCTCCTGCTGACGGACGAATGCCCTCGTTACGAGGTTGCCCGTCGCGCGCACCCGGTTGCGCGCGCGCCGGTCTCCGCGGTGAATCACGAGCCGAAGACGTGGGTCTTCGAGCAGTACGACCAGCTCGTCGGCTCGCGCACCGTCCGCCGGCCCGGGCTCGATGCCGCCGTGCTGCGCATCGACGGCAACCGCGGCATCGCGGTGTCGCTCGACGGGCCGCCGCTCGGCTGCCGCGATCCGCGCGAGGCGGGCTGGCGCGCGGTGCTGGACGCGGCGATGAACGTGGCGTGCGCGGGCGGCGAGCCGCTCGCGCTCACCGACTGCCTCAACTTCGGCAACCCCGAGAAGCCCGAGATCGGCTGGGAGCTCGCACAGGCGATCGAGGGCATCTCGCTCGCCGCCGAGTCGCTCGGCATCCCGGTCGTTTCGGGGAACGTCTCGCTCTACAACGAGACGGGCGGCGCGCCGATCCCGCCGACGCCGGTGGTCGGCTGCGTCGGCCTCGTCCGCGACGTGACGCGCATCCCGGACCGGTGGCGGCGCGGCGACCGGGTGCTCCTCCTGCGCGGCTACGGGCACGGCCTCGTCGAGTTCGTCTGGCGACACGCGCACCTGTTCTCGCTCGCGCACGACGTGTCCGACGGGGGCATCGACCTGGCGCTCGATGAAGCAGCCGCCTGGTCTGGCGCAGAGCTTGTGTTGACTCAACACAAACCTGTCGCTGAGGGCGTGGTCGTCTCGGTCGCGCCCGGCACAGACGTGCCCTGGGACGGCGTCGTCGAGCTCGGAGTCGTCGGCTAGATGTGCGGCGTCTTCGGCGTGCGCGCGCCCGGCCGCGACGTGGCGCGGCTCTCCTACTTCGGCCTCTACGCGCTGCAGCACCGCGGGCAGGAGTCGGCGGGCATCGCCGTCAGCGAGGACGGGCGCCTCACCGTGCTGCGCGACCTCGGGCTCGTGCCGCAGGTGTTCGACGAGCGCAGCCTGTCGGGCCTTCGCGGCGAGCTCGCGATCGGCCACACTCGCTACTCGACCACCGGCGGCAACGCCTGGGAGAACGCGCAGCCGCTGATCCACCACGGCAGCGCGCGTACCGTCGCGCTCGGACACAACGGCAACCTCGTCAACGCCGAGGCGCTGCGCGAGGAGGTCGGGAAGCCGCTCGGGTCGACGTCCGACTCGGAGGTGATCGCCGCGCTCGTCGCCGACGACGACGCGCCGCTCGAGGACGCGCTCGTGTCGGCGCTCGGCCGTCTCGAGGGCGCGGCAAGCGTCGTCGGCCTCACCGACGAGACGCTGTTCGCGTTCCGCGACGCGCACGGCTTCCGGCCGCTCGTGCTCGGGCGGCTCGGCGACGACCCGGTGGTCGCGTCGGAGACGTGCGCGCTCGACCTCGTCGGTGCCGAGCTCGTGCGCGAGGTCGAGCCCGGCGAGCTGCTGCTCGCAGACGAGGACGGCCTCCGCAGCGTGCAGGCGCTCGAGCCGGCGACGAACGGCGCGCTCTGCATCTTCGAGTTCTTCTACCTGGCGCGCCCCGACACCCGGCTCGAGGGGGTCGAGGTGCACGGCGCCCGCGTGCGCATGGGCGAGCGGCTCGCCGCCGAGTCGCCGGCCGAGGCCGACCTCGTGCTGCCGATCCCCGACTCCGGCACGCCCGCTGCGATCGGCTTCGCGCGCGCCGCCGGCATCCCGTTCAGCGAGGGCCTGATCAAGAACCGCTACGTGGGGCGCACCTTCATCCAGCCCGAGCAGGGGATGCGCGAGCAGGGGATCCGGATGAAGTTCAACCCGCTGGCCGAGGTCGAGGGGAAGCGGCTCGTCGTCGTCGACGACTCGATCGTGCGCGGCTCGACGACGCGGCAGATCGTGCAGATGCTGTTCGACGCGGGAGCCGCGGAGGTACACGTGCGCATCTCGTCGCCGCCCGTCGTCTCGCCGTGCTTCTACGGGATCGATCTCGCGTCGGAGGACGAGATGATCGCTGCGCACGCGACCGTCGAGGAGGTGCGGGAGGCGATCGGCGCCACCTCGCTCGCGTACCTGTCGCTCGAGGGCTTGCAGGAGTCGACACGGCGCCCTGCCGACAGGCTCTGCCGCGCCTGCCTGACGCGCGACTACCCGACGCGCGTGCCGGCCGACGCCGCGAAGCTCAGGTTCGAGCGGGTCTAGAGCGGACGAGGTCGTCGGTGCGGCCGTACCGGACCGCGCGCCGCACCTGCCGCGGGTCGTAGCCCTGCTCGAGCAGCTGCTGGCGCAGCTCGCCCTCGCGCGCGAGGCGGAAGAAGAGCCACACGAGCACGGCGGCAGTGACGATCGAGCCCTCGGCCATCATCACGACACCGCCGAGGTTGAGGTCGTGCACCGGCGTGATCCCCCACTCCGGCGCGTGCCGGTAGACGCCGTAGAACGCGGTCGACGACCAGATGAAGATGTTGCCGAGGATCGTCTCGAGCAGGCGGACGGCGGCGATGTAGCCGAACTTCATCCCGGTGCCGAACCACGCCGGCGCCGGCAGCGTCTCGATCACGGGCTCCCACATCAGGCAGCCGGCGGTGAAGAAGCAGAAGTGCTCGAGCGCGTGGATCGAGTCGTGGTGCAGTGCGGCGTCGTAGAGGAACGGGATGTGCCACACGTAGAGGTCGATCGCCCAGATCGGCAGCGCGACGAACGGATGCGCGAGCACGCGCAGGCGCTCGACGACGTGGAACTGCAGCACGGGCCGCAGGATCTGGCCGTTCAGGCCGAGCACGAAGCAGAGCGGCGCGAGGTCGCCCAGGATCACGTGCTGCGTCATGTGCAGGAAGAAGAAGTGCTCCTCCCCGAGCGCATCGATCGGCGAGTTGAGCGCGAGGACGATCAGGGCGATCCCCGCCCAGAACATCCACTGCTTCCAGGCCGGGACCGGGCGACCGTGTGCGGCGAGCGTGCGGGTGCGCTTGAGGTAGAGGCCGGCGATGACGACCGTGGGGACGATCTGGAGCGGCTCCACGGTCCACGGAGTGAGGAGCGACGGCGAATTCACGACCACTGGAAGACTAGAGCCGTGCACCTCTTCCACTACCACCTCGTTACCTCTCAGCTGCGCGACGTGGAGGCGCGCTACCTGGGAAAGCTCGGCTTCGACCTGGTGGCGCGCTACGGGCGGATCGGCGACGAGCACGTGGCGGTCGACCCGGGCGTCTCCTGGGAGAAGCTCGACCACGACGGGTTCAAGCTGCGCCTGTCGGAGCTCGAGCGCGGCGCGGTCAACGTGGTCGTGCAGCCCGGCCACTGGCGGGTGCCGCGCGTCGACCACCTCGGGGTCGCGCTCGACGAGGACGACTTCCAGTCGGTGCTCGGGCGCGCGATGCAGTGGAACCTGCGCGTGCAGGAGCATGGCGGGCGGCGCACGTTCGTGGCGACGAACGCCGGCTACCGGCTCGAGGTCCATCCGCCCCGCGAGTGGATCGACGAGCTGCTCGCCGAGGCGGACGAGCTGCGGCTCGCCGAGCTGCAGCTGCGCGCGGACGAGCCGGAGACGAAGGCGGGCGCGCTGGCCGACATCCTCGGGCTCGAGCTGCAAGGCGACGCGGTGCAGGTCGGCGACACGCTCGTCCGGTTCCTCCCGGACGGCCCCGAGGGCCGCCCCGAGCTTCACGGCGAGCGGTTCATCTAGACATGAGGTTCGTCTCGGGTGACGAGGCGGCTCCCTTGCGCGACACGCACGTCTGGCGCGGCGTGTGGCCGGACTTCCTCCTGCACGACGCGGTGTCCAACCGCTACTGGAGCCGTCTCTGGATCGACTTCCCGGACTTCCAGTTCTTCCTCGTCGAGGGAGAGCGCGTCCTCGCCGAGGGGAATTGCGTCCCCGTGCGCGGCATGCCGCTCGCGTGGCGAGCCGCGATCCTCGACGCGTGGGAGGGTCAGGGGGAGCCCGATCGCGTGTGTGCGCTCGCGATCATCGTCTCGCCGGAGCTTCAGGGCTCGGGCCTGAGTAGCCGCATGCTCGGGCACATGCGCGAGATCGCCGCGCCGTTCGGCACGCTCGTCGCTCCCGTGCGACCGACCAGGAAGGCGCAGCGGCCGCTGATGCCGATCGACGACTACGTGCAGCTTCGCCGGGAGGACGGCACCCACGCCGACCCGTGGATCCGCACTCACGAGCGCATGGGCGGCGTGGTGGTCGGCACCGCCGAGGACGCGATGCTGATCGAGGGCTCGCGGGAGGAGTGGGAGGCATGGACGGGGGTCGAGCTCCCGCACGACGGAGACGTGATCGTTCCCGGTGCGCTCGTTCCGGTGCACTTCGCGGCCGGGCGGGGTGTCTATCGCGAGCCATGCGTGTGGATCGAGCACCGGGTGGCGAGCTGAACGCGAGTGACGGTGGCCGGCCGACGGCCGCGCTGCCTCGTACACTGGCGGCCTGAGCTCGGAGCGCAGCTACGCCGCCGCAGGGGTCTCGCTCGCGACCGCAGGGTCGGTCGTCGAGCGCCTCCGTGCGGCCGTCGAGTCGACCGGCGCCCGCGGCTTCGGCGCGTTCGCGGGCCTCCACCCGCTCGACGACGAGCGCCTGCTCGCGGCGTCGACCGACGGCGTCGGCACGAAGCTGATTCTGGCGCGCCGGCGCGGCCGTCTCCGCGATTGCGGCGCAGATCTCGCCGCGCACTGCATCAACGACGTCGCCACGTGCGGTGCCGACCCGCTCATGCTCCTCGACTACGTCGCCGCGAGCGAGATCGACATGGAGGAGGTCGCCGAGCTGGTCGAAGGCGCCGCCGAGGTCTGCCGGTCGGCCGGTGTAGCGCTCGTCGGCGGCGAGACGGCGGAGCTGCCCGGCATCTATGAGGACGGCGAGCTCGACTTCGCGGGCACGTGCGTCGGCGTCGTCGCACGTACCGACCTCGTCGACGGTTCCACGATCGAGCCCGGCGACACGGTGATCGGCTTCCCGTCTGCCGGCGTGCACGCGAACGGGTTC
The DNA here is from genome assembly GCA_025934335.1 of Thermoleophilia bacterium. GTDB lineage: Bacteria > Actinomycetota > Thermoleophilia > Gaiellales > Gaiellaceae > PALSA-600. The sequence continues at coordinate 11,361 of JAICYG010000015.1, forward strand.
ACGCTCGTGCGCCGCGTGCTCGAGGACGAGGACTACGGCGGAGACGACCTGCTCGCGCCCACGCGCCTGTACCTCGAGACGGCGCGCGCCCTGCGCGGGCGCGCGAAGGGCTTCGTGCACGTGACCGGCGGCGGGATTCTCGGGAACCTGGAGCGTCTCCTGCCGCCGGGACGGGTCGCCGAGCTCGACTGGGACGCCTGGGAGCGTCCGCCCGTTTTCCACTGGCTCGCAGGACACGTCGACGAGGAGGAGCTCCGGCACGTGTTCAACCTCGGTATCGGCTGGTGCGCGGTCGTCTCGACTCCCGGCCCCGGTGAGCTCGCGATCGGACGGGTCGCATGATCGGCGTGCTCGTCAGCGGCAACGGCTCCAACCTGCAGGCGCTGATCGACGCGCGGCTGCCGGTCTCGGCGGTCGCCGCGAATCGCAAGGACGCCTACGCGCTCGTCCGGGCGCGCGCGGCCGGCATCCCGGCCGCCACGTTCTCGCTCCAGTGCCACGCCGATCGTGCCGAAAGAGATCTCGTGATGGCGACCTGGCTCGAGGAGCACGGCGTGGAGCTCGTCGTGCTCGCCGGCTACATGCACCTGCTGACGGAGCCGTTCCTGAGCCGCTTCCCGCAGCGGATCGTGAACGTGCACCCGTCGCTCCTGCCCGCGTTTCCCGGCGCGCACGCCATCGACGATGCGCTCGCGGCGGGCGTCGCGACCACCGGCGTCACCGTCCACCGCGTCGACGAGGGGCTCGACACCGGGCCGGTGATCGCCCAGGAGGAGGTCGTCGTCGAGCCGAGGGGCACGCTCGTCGAGCGCCTCCACGCCGTCGAGCACCGGCTGCTGCCGAAGGTGGTGATGGGGCTGTGTCGGAGCAGCGTCGCCGCGCGCTGATCTCGGTCTACGAGAAGGAGGGCGTCGAGCACCTCGCGCGCGGGCTGCACGAGCTCGGCTTCGAGCTCGTCTCCTCCGGCGGCACCGCCGCGTACCTCGAGGAGCTCGGCCTGCCGGTGACCCGCGTCGAGGACGTGACGGGCGCGCCCGAGCTGCTCGGCGGCCGGGTCAAGACACTCCACCCCAACATCCACGCCGGGATCCTCGCCCGCCGCGACCGCGACGACGACACTGCCGCGCTCGCAGAGCAGGGCATCGCGCCGTTCGACGTCGTCTGCGTCAACCTCTACCCCTTCGCGAAGGTCGCGGCGCGGCTCGGCCCGACCGAGGACGAGACGATCGAGATGATCGACGTCGGCGGGCCGTCGATGCTGCGCGCGGCGGCGAAGAACTTCGCGCACGTCGCCGCCGTCAGCGACACGCGACAGTACGAGGTGGTGCTGCGCGAGTTACGCGAGCACGGCGAGGTGACCCTCGAGACACGCCGGCGTCTTGCGGCCGAGGCGTTCGCGACGACGGCGGCCTACGAGGCGTCGATCGCAGAGTGGTTCGCTCGCGGCGAGCGCTTCCCGGAGCAGCTGACGCTCTCGTTCCGCAAGGTGTCCGACCTTCCGTACGGCGAGAACCCGCATCAGGCCGCGGCGGTCTACTGGGAGGTCGGCGCCCGGAAGCACCTGCTCTCCCGCGTCGAGCAGCTGGGCGGGAGGGAGCTCTCCTACAACAACCTCGCCGATCTCGAGGGCGCGCGGCGCGTCATCCGCGAGCTCTCCGAGCCGGCCGCGGTGATCGTCAAGCACGCGAACCCGTGCGGGGTCGCGATTGCGGAGACGATCGAGGAGGCTTGGGAGCGCGCGCTCGCCGCCGACCCCGTCTCCGCCTTCGGCTGCGTCGCGATCCTCAACCGCCCCGTGCCGACGGCGCTGGGCGAGCGCATCGCGGAGCACTTCGTCGAGGTGCTGCTCGCGCCGGAGTACGAGGACGGCGCACTCGCGGCGCTCGCGCGCAAGCCGGCCCTGCGGATCCTCCAGGACGCGGAGCGCCGCGCCGACACGCCGGGAGAGCGCGACTTCAAGCGCGTCGTCGGCGGCCTACTCGTCCAGGACCGCGACGCCGACACGCAGGATCGCGAGGGGATGCACGTCGCGACGGGCGAGGTCACGGACGAGGCATGGGCGGATCTCCTCTTCGCGTGGCGCGTCTGCAAGCACGTCTCGTCGAACGCGATCGTGCTCGCGCGCGACGGCCGGACGATCGGCATCGGCGCGGGGCAGATGAGCCGCGTCGACGCGGTGAGGATCGCAGTCGAGAAGGCGCACGAGCTCGGGCACGAGACCCGTGGGGCGGTGCTCGCGAGCGACGCGTTCTTCCCGTTCGCCGACGGCCCGCAGCTCGCGCTCGGCGCGGGCATCACGGCGATCGTCCAGCCGGGCGGCTCCAAGCGGGACGCCGAGGTGTGCTCGGCGGTCGAGGCGGCCGGCGCCGCCATGGTGCTGACCGGTCGGCGGCACTTCCGTCACTGAGCGGGCCGTGCGTCGGATCCTCGTCACGGTGGCCGCGGCTGTGATCGCGAGCCCGGCGGCGGCGGCGGCGGCGGCAGGCGGGTTGGCCCCGCCGGTAATCCATGAGCCGTTCACGCCGCTTCCCTGCCCGATTCACCCGGACACGACGGTCGACGTCGAAGGGTGCCAGGAGATGCGGATCCTGAAGACGGACCGCGCGATCGACGGTGCAGTGAGGGTCGTCTTCCGTCGCCTGCAGACAACGAGCGCGCGGTCGTCCTTCGTCGCCGGTGAGCAGAACTGGCTGCGCTACCGTCGGCAGTCGTGTCTTGCCGAGGCGGCGCGCTACCGGGGCGGCTCGGCCGAGCCGGTCGCCTACGCGACCTGCACGGTGCGCAGGAACCGGTCGCATCTGGTCGATCTGCTTGCGATGAGATCAGCTCTCGCCCGGCCCTGAGGCTGGACTAGCCTGGATCGCGTTCACGCGGGCAGAACCGACTCCGGGAGGCAGACACATGGCAGAAGTCGACCCACTCCGCTGGAAGGCGCTCGCCGTCGTGTGCGCGGCGTTCTTCATGACCGTGCTCGACGTGTCGATCGTCAACGTGGCACTGCCCTCGATCGGCAAGGCGCTCGACTTCTCCCGCGACAGCCTGCAGTGGGTGATCACCGCGTACGCGATCACGTTCGGCGGCTTCCTGCTCCTCGGCGGGCGCGCCGCCGACCTGCTCGGCCGCCGGCGCGTGTTCCTCTCCGGCGTCGTGCTCTTCACGGCGGCCTCGTTCCTCTGCGGGCTCGCGTGGTCGGAAGGCGTGCTGATCACCGCGCGCGCCGTCCAGGGCCTCGGCGCCGCGATCATCTCGCCCGCCGCCCTCTCGATCGTCACGACCACGTTCGAGGAGGGCGCGGAGCGGAACAAGGCGCTCGGCATCTGGGGCGCGATCGGCGGCTCCGGCGCGGCGGTCGGCGTACTCGCGGGCGGCGTGCTGACGAAGTACCTGGGCTGGGAGTGGATCTTCTTCGTGAACGTCCCGGTCGGCGCGCTCGCGCTCGCCCTGGCGCCGCGGCTCGTGCGCGAGAGCCGCGCCGACCGCGAAGCGAGCCAGGACATCGCCGGCGCGGTCACCGTCACCGCCGGGCTCGCGCTGCTCGTCTACGCCGTGTCGAAGGCGCCGGACCACGGCTGGGGCTCCGGGTGGACGCTCTCGCGGCTCGCCGTCGCAGTGGTGCTGCTCGCGGCGTTCCTCGTCGTCGAGTCACGCGCGAAGGACCCGATCATGCCCTTCCGGATCTTCCGCGTCAGCACCGTTGCGGGGGCGAACGCCGCCGGCCTCCTGCTCGGGGCCGTCGTGTTCGCGAACTTCTTCCTGCTGACGCTCTACGTCCAGCAGGTGCTCGGCTGGTCCGCGCTCAAGACCGGCCTCACGTTCGTCGCGACCGCCGGCACGGCCGTGCTCTGGGCCGGGATCGCGCAGGCGCTCGTGACGAGGATCGGGGCGAAGACGGTGATGGCCGTCGGCTTCGTCGCGATGATCGCCGGCATGGCGTGGTACACGCAGATCCCCGTCCACGCCTCGTACTGGAGCGACCTGCTGCCCGGCTACCTGCTCGTCGGCTTCGCGCTCCCGTTCTCCTTCATCCCGGTGTCGATCGCCGCGCTCGCCGGCGTCCAGGCGCACGAGGCGGGCCTCGCGTCCGGCCTCATCAACACCGCGCAGCAGATCGGCGGCGCGATCGGCGTCGCCGTCACGTCGTCGGTGTCGATCAGCCACTTCAACACGTTGCTGCGCGAGCACGGCCCGCAGTCGTTCCCGCAGTCGTTCACCTCCGGCTCGCAGTGGGCATTCTGGGTCTGCGCCGGCGTCGCAGTCGTCGGCCTCGTCGCGACGCTGACGCTCGTCCGCTCGTCGCAGCTCGCACACGCCGGCGAGGCGGCGGCGCTCGGCTGAGCGCCGCCGCCTCTCCCCTCACACCGGCAGCGGGTCGGGCCGGACGACGACCGTGTCGACGACCTCGTGGATCTCGGTCGCCGGTAGGTCGGCGCGCTCAGCGTGCTCGCGCACCTTCTCGGGGCTCGTCGCGTCGTAGATGCAGAACGTCCCGAGCGAGCCGTCCTCCTCGCGGACGACGTACGACCGGATCCAGCGGATGTCGTCCGCCATCTCGTCGTCGCCGACGCGTCGCGACCGCTGCGCGGCGATGCCGAGCTCGTCGGCATCGGCCCAGCCGTACGGGCGCCGGATCACGTAGAGGCTCACCGCGAGCCACCGCACTTGACGAGCGGGTTCCACATCGCGAACTCGCCGCTCGGGTTGTGCTGGAAGAGCCACACGTGCAGCGAGTAGAACGCGGGCAGGCCGAAGCGGTTGCCCGCAGGCGTCGTGTTGAAGCGGTGGCCGAACATCACCGGCGCGCCGTTGTGCTTCGCGTCCCAGGCCCGCTTGATGACGACGTACTCGAGCGCCGCGAGGCGGAGCCTGGCGCCCGCCTCGGGCCGGTACACGAGCGCCTCCGGCTCGTGGAGGTCGAGCTGCCCGTCGCCGACGAGCGTCGACGAGGCGTAGTGGACGCCCATCGCACCCATCGCCATCCCCGGCATCGGGTCCATCGCGATGCACGAGATGCCCTTCGTGTCCTTGAGCAGGCCGTAGCCCGCCTGCGTCGCGACCGTGAGGTCGGCGAACTTCGCCGTCTCCCCCTTGACGACCGAGACGGCGACGTTGCCTGTCGCCGTGACGGCCGTCCCGCCGCCCGTGTCCGGCGCCTGGTCGAGCGCGAGCGCGAGCGCCGGCAGCGCGAGCGCCGCGACGGCGACGACCGCGACCAGGACGCGTCTGTCGAGCTTCATCTCTTGCGACTCCTTCCGTCCAGTTCGTTGACTGGATCGACGGTAGGAGGAGCCCGCACCGTGCGCATGGGCGCGACCACCCAGATTTCGGCCGCCCCGCTACGGGTCTTTCAGGCGGCGAGCAGGTCGCCTGCGCGGCGCACCGCGTCACGGCGGGACGAGGCGCCGAGCTTCGCGAGGATCGCGGCCACGTGGTGCTCCGCCGTCCGGAGCGACACGACGAGCGCGTCGGCGATCTCCGCGTTCGTGCGGCCGTCGGCGACCAGCCGTAGCACCTCGAGCTGGCGCGCGGTCAGCCCGGCCCGGTTTCCCCGCGCGGCGGCGTAGGGGCCGCGCGGGACGCGCAGCCCGAGCTCGCGCAGGCGCCGTGTCGCCCGCCGCGCGAGCGGAGCGGCGCCGAGCGAGCGGGCAATCTCGAGCGCCTCGGCGAGCGCGCCCGGGTCGTCTGTCAGCGTCAGCACGAGCGCCCGGTCGTAGCTCCAGCCCGCATCGCCGTACGCGTCGGCCGCGGCCTTCCAGTCGCGAGCCGCGACGTGGGTGTACGGGGAGGCTGCTGGACCGTCCACGTCGATCTCGATGCCTGCGAGGGCGGCTGCAGCCCCGAGCGTCACCGTCAGGCGCGTCTCGTGGAGCGGCTGACGGAGCAGCTCCTCGAGCTCCGCGAACCGGCGCGGCCGGTCGAGCAGCGAGCTCTCTGCGATCAGCGCGATGACGGGGATGACGCGGGCGACGTCGCCCGTCCGCCACGCGCGGTCGTAGAGCTCGCGAAGCCGCTCGTCTGCGTCGCCGTCGCCCCGCCGCACCGCCAGCTCGGCGAGCAGCGTGCGGGCGAGCAGCTCGGAGACCGAGGTGCCCCGCCGCGTCTCGGCGGCGAGGACCCGCTCCGCCTCGGACCAGTTCCCCGCCCGGAGGTCGAGCCACGCGAGCGAGATGCGCGCGTATCCGGCGAGGTGGTGGATCTCGCGCTCCTCCGCAGCGGCGAGCGCCTGCTCGAGATAGGGCCTGGACTCGCGCGGGAGCCCCCAGAACATGAGCGAATAGCCGAGGTTCGTCAGGGCGCGAACGGCCTCGTGGTGCTCGCCTGCCGCAGCCGCGACACGGTGCGCCTCGAGCAGCGGGGCGATCTGACCCGGGTCCGCCTGGACGTCGACCGTCGCGAGCGTGACGAGCGCGTGCGCGCGCGTGTCGTGGAGCTCGAGGCGGCCCGCCAGCTCGAGCGCACGCCGGCCCCAACGCCGGGCGCCGTCCACGTCCCCCGCGAGCATGGCCAGCTGCGCCGCGCCGCTGTAGGCGCACCCGAGCTCGCCCGAGTCGCCGAAGGGCTCGAGGATTCGCGTCGCCTCGACGGCCCTGGCCCGCGCGATCTCGCCGTCGCCCGCGAACCAGTGCATCCGCGACAGCACCCGGCTGCACCGGCCGACCGACTGGACGTCCCCGAGCTCGGCCCAGATCCCGCACGCTTGCTGCGTCGCCGCCACCGCGTCGGCGATACCCCCGGCGAAGAAGGCGGCGGCACCGAGCTCCTCGAGGATCGCCGCCTGCTCGGGCCGCGAGTGGCGTTCGAGGAAGTCGGCGGCGCGCCGGAAGTGCGCGTGCGCCTCGCGAGTGGAGTGCAGCGCCGCTGCGCGCCGGGCGGCGACGAGCGCGTGCGCCGCGACGACGTCCTCCGCGCCCGCTGCCTCGGCGTGGTGGACGATCTCGGCCGGGTCGCCGTTCGCCGCGAGCAGCGCGGCGGCAATCTCGCCGTGCAGCCGCCGGCGCGTGGCGGCGGGAATGGTCTCGAGCACCGCCTTGCGGGCGAGCTCGTGGCGGAACGAGACCCAGCGCGGCCGTACCTCGAGCAGATGGCGCCGCTCGGGATCGGCCGCGACCGCCGGCCACTCCGGGAGGACGCGGTCGAGCAGCGAGGTCGCGACGCGACGAGGCACTACGGCAACCAACTCGACGAGCCCACGCGCGTCGCCGTCGAGACGCGACAGGCGCCCGCCCACGGAGTGCGCGACGGAGCGCGGGACGTCGTCCTCGGCGCACGCGAGCAACTCGGTGACGAGGAACGGGTTGCCGCGGGTGGCCGCGAAGACCTCGTCCGCCTCGCGCCCGGCGAGGTCGGCGACCGCGGCGGCCGAGAGTGGCGCCGGCTCGACGAATGCCGCGATCGTCGCCGGGATCGCTCCCAGGGCCGCGTGCAGCGGGTGGTCGGGCGGGGTCTCCCCCGGCCGGAGCGTCAGGACGAGCAGGGCGCGCAGCGGCGCGATGCGGCGGCCGAGGAAGGTGATCGCATCGAGCGTCGCGCCGTCCGCCCAGTGGACGTCCTCGAGCACGAGTACGGTCGTGCGCGAGCGGGCGTCCAGCTCGGCGTGGAGAAGCGGGTGCAGCTCCTGCGGCGGAGCCCCGTCCCGAATCGCCTGCTCGAGCGGCTGAGAGACGCTTCCGACCAGGTCGGCGAAGGGGGCGAGCGGCCGCGCGATCGACAGGTCGTCGCACGTGCCGACGAGCACCTTCGTCTCGCCGTCGAGGCCGGCAAGGAACGACGAGACGAGGGTCGTCTTGCCGATGCCGGGCTCGCCCGTGACGAGCGCGACCCGTCCCTCGCCGCCGGCCGCGTCCGTGTGTGCCCGCGCGAGCACGGCGAGCGTGTCGTCACGCTCGAGCAGACGCACGTCGCCCCGTTCGGGCTCGCGAAAGATGGGTGGCACCACGCCGGATATAGGCGGCCGCCGCCCATGCGGATTGGACCCGGCGGTAGGCTTCCCGGCCAATGGCGCGCGAGTACCCGACCGTGCTCGACCTCGTCGGCGGCACGCCGATAGTCCGCCTGCCACGGGTCTCGCAGGATGTGCCCGCGACGCTGCTCGCGAAGCTCGAGTACATGAACCCGGGCGGGTCGAACAAGGACCGGATCGGGCTCGCGATGATCGAGGCGGCCGAGCGGGAGGGGAAGCTCAGGCCGGGCGGGACGATCGTCGAGCCGACGTCGGGCAACACGGGCGTCGGCCTCGCGATTGCAGCCGCGCAGAAGGGCTACCGGTGCATCTTCGTGATGCCCGACAAGATGAGCCAGGAGAAGATCTCGATGCTGCGAGGCTACGGCGCCGACGTCGTGATCACCCCGACCGCCGTCGACCACGACTCGCCGGAGTCGTACTACTCGGTCTCGTCGCGGCTCGCCGAGGAGATTCCCGGCGGGTTCAAGCCCGACCAGTACTCGAACATGGCGAACCCCGAGGCGCACTACCTGACGACCGGGCCCGAGATCTTCGAGCAGACGGGCGGCGAGCTCGACTCGATCGTCGTCTCGGTCGGCACCGGCGGCACGATCAGCGGCGTCGGCCGCTACTTCAAGGAGCACGCGCCGCACGTGAAGATCGTCGGCGTCGACCCGGAGGGCTCGGTCTACACCGCGAAGAGCGAGAGCGACCTGCATCCGTACCTCGTCGAGGGGATCGGCAAGGACACGTGGCCCGAGACGATGGCACGCGACGTCGTCGACGAGTGGATCCGCGTCTCGGATCGCGACTCCTTCCTCGCGGCGCGGCGGCTCGCGCGCGAGGAGGGGCTGCTCGTCGGCGGGTCGTCGGGGTCGACGATCGCGGGCGCGCTGCAGTACGCCGCAGCGTGCGAGCCGGGCGCGCAGGTCCTGACGATCCTGCCCGACTCCGGCCGGTCGTACCTGTCGAAGTTCCTCGACGACAACTGGATGATCGAGCACGGCTTCCTCGAGCGCGGCGCGCCGGTGCCGCGCGTGCGCGACCTGCTGCGCGCGAAGCCCGGCGAGACGCCGGCGCTCGTCACGGTCTCGTCGCACCAGAAGGTGGCGGAGGCGATCTCGATCATGGAGCGGTACTCGATCTCACAGCTGCCGGTGGTGCGAAACGGCGAGGTGGAGACGCTCGCCGACGTGATCGGCTCGCTGCAGGACCGTGCGCTCCTCGACCTCGTCTTCAAGAACGCCGACGCGCTGCACGAGGACGTCGCGGTCGCGATGCAAGGGCCCTTGAGCGCGGTCGAGTCGGACGCGTCGATCGACGAGATCGTCACCGCGCTGACGAGCGGCATCAACGCGGTCGTCGTCGCCGAGCAGGGGAAGCCGGTCGGCGTCGTCACGCGCAGCGACCTGCTCGAGTATCTCGCGCACGCGCGCTGACGCGTCGGGACGAGCGCGACACACTCGAACGTTGAAGCAGGCGTGACGGCAACGTCCACGACCGCCACGATCGCGCAGATCCGGCGCACGATCGTCCACGCCCAGGGCTTCGCGGGCCGCTTCCGCCGCGCGGGCGAGGCCGAGGTAGAAGCCGGGATCCGCCGTCTCGGCGCCGTGCAGCTCGACTCGATCTCGACCGTCGACCGCGCGCACCGGCTCACGCTCGCGTGCCGCATCGGCGCGTTCGACCCGGAGCATGTTCCGTCGCTTCTCCGCACAGGTCGCGTCTTCGAGTACTGGGCGCACGAGGCGTCGCTGCTCACGACCGAGCTGTGGCCGCACTTCCGCGCGGCGATGTCGGGGGGCGGCCACTGGGGGATGCACGACCGGGCGCTCCGCGACCACGGCGACCTCGTCGAGCCGATCCTCGCGCGGATCCGCGACGAGGGGGCGCTACCGTCGCGGGCGTTCGAGAACGGCGGCGTCGTCGTCGGCGGCGGCATGTGGAACCTGAAGCCCGCGAAGCTCGTGCTCGAGGCGCTCTGGGACCGCGGCCGGCTCGTCGTGGCCGGCCGGCAGGCCTTCCAGCGCGTCTACGACCTTCCCGAGCGAGTGATTCCGGCGCACGTGCTCGCGTTGCCGGCACCGTCCGAGGAGGAGACGCTGCGGACGTTCGCGCTCCTTGCCGTCCGCGCGCGCGGGGCGCTGACCGAGGCAGCGATCCGCGAGCACTGGCGGCTCAAGGGCGGCAAGGCGCGCCTGCACCACCACCTGCTCGCGCTCGTCGACGAAGGCGCCCTACGCGAGGTGCACGTCGACGACGGCGGCGCGCCGTTCTACGTCGCCGCGGATACGGAGCTCGGCGGCGACCCCGCGCCGCCGGTGCTCGTCTCCCCGTTCGACAACCTCGTGTGGGACCGGCCGCTCCTCGAGCGCGCCTTCGGCTTCCGGCATCTGATCGAGGTGTACAAGCGCGAGCACGAGCGCGCCTACGGCTACTACGTCCTCCCCCTGCTCGCCGGCGACCGCTTCCTCGGCCGCGCCGATCTGAAGGCCGACCGTGCCGAGGGCGTCCTCCACGTCAAGCGCTTCACGCCCGAGCCGCGCGTGCGGGGCAACGTGACTGCGAAACTGGAGCGCGCGGCGCATCGCCTCGCGCGCACGATCGGGCTGGAGCGGGCACAGCTTGCGTGAGGTCACGCCGGCCGCGGCGCGCCGCATCGCCGTGCGTGCGCAGCTCCTCGACGGCACCGCGACCGACGTCCTCTCGACCGTCCGCAGGCTCGGCTTCCTGCAGCTCGACCCGATCTCGACCGTGGCGCCGCCGCAGCACCTCGTCCTCTGGAGCCGGCTGGGAGAGCGCTACGACCCGGCGGAGCTCGACCGGCTCCTCTGGGAGGAGCGACAGCTCGTCGAGTGGAACGCGTTCCTCTGGCCGGCCGAGGACCTGCCGCTGCTGCGCGCTCGGATGAGACGACGCGACCGCCCGCTCGACCTGCGTCTGATCGCGTACCTGAAGGAGAACGCGTCCTACCGCCGCTACGTGCTGCGTGAGCTCGAGCGGCGCGGGCCGCTCCTGTCGCGCGAGATCGACGATCACGCCGCGCACAGGCGCGAAGCGCACCGCTGGTGGGGCGAGCGGAAGATGGGCCTGATGCTCGGCGTGCTGAACGCCCGGGGCGAGGTGGCCGTCGTCGGCCGGCGCGGGAAGCAGCGCCTCTGGGACCTCGCCGAGCGCTGGTACGGGGAGACCGAGCGGGTGCCGTGGGCCGAAGCGAAGCGCGCGTTCGAGGAGAAGCAGCTTCGCGCGCTCGGCGTTCAGCTACGGAAGGGGAAGCTGGTCGCGCACCCGGACGCAGTGGACGACCCGATCCCGAAGAAGCGCGTCACGTTCCTCTCCCCTTTCGACCGGCTCGTGCACGACCGCGAACGCGCGCTCGCGCTCTGGGATTTCTTCTACAGGCTCGAGATGTACGTGCCGAAGGCGAAGCGCGAGTACGGCTATTACGTGCTGCCGATCCTCGAGGGCGACCGGGTCGTCGGCCGCATCGAGCCGGTGCACGACCGCAAGGCAGGAACGCTGCGGGTGCTCGGCACGTGGTGGGAGGGAAGGCCGCGCCCGGTCTCGAAGCCGCTCGCGAGCCTCGCCCGCTGGCTCGGCGCCTCACTAGAGTGACCGGCATGGACTTCGAGACGCGCGCCATCCACGCCGGGCAGGATCCCGACCCTGCGACCGGAGCGATCATCACGCCGATCTACCAGACCTCCACGTTCGTGCAGGAGGCGGTGGGCGTGCACAAGGGCTACGACTACGCGCGCGTGGCGAACCCGACGCGTTCCGCGCTCCAGGTCGCGCTCGCGAGCCTCGAGAACGCGAAGCACGGCGTCGCGTTCAGCTCGGGCCTCGGCGCGACGACCACGCTCATGCACCTCGTCGACCCCGGCCAGCGCGTCGTCCTGATCGCGGACGTGTACGGCGGCGTCTACCGGATGACGTCGCAGGTGTACGAGCCGAAGGGCTATCGCTTCACCTACGTGCCGGCGAACGAGTTCGACGACAACCTCGCGTCGCACCTCGACGAGGACGTGCGGCTCGTGTGGGTAGAGACGCCCTCGAACCCGCTCCTGAACGTCGTCGACATCCGCAAGGCCGCGAAAGCCGCGCACGCCGCGGGTGCGCTGCTCGTCGTCGACAACACGTTCGCGACGCCGTACCTGCAGCAGCCGCTCGAGCTCGGCGCCGACCTCGTCGTCCACTCGACGACGAAGTACCTCGGCGGGCACAGCGACGTGGTCGGCGGCTTCGTCGCAACGAACGACGACGCGCTCGCGGACCGCCTCTACTTCCTGCAGAAGTCGCTCGGTGCGGTTCCCGGGCCCTTCGACGCCTGGCTCGTGCTGCGCGGAATCAAGACGCTGGCCGTCCGGATGCGGGCGCACTGCGAGAACGCACGCCGGGTCGCCGGGTTCCTCGACGGCCATGACGCGGTCGAGCGGGTGCTCTGGCCGGGCCTCCCCGATCATCCGGGGCACGAGGTCGCGCGCACGCAGATGCGCGACTTCGGCGCGATGGTCTCGTTCCTGACGGAGACCGAGGAGGAGGCGGTCGAGCTCGTCGCACGGACGAAGCTGTTCCAGCTCGCGGAGTCGCTCGGCGGCGTCGAGAGCCTGATCGAGCACCCCGCCCGGATGACGCATGCATCGACGGCCGGCGCCCCGTTTGCGCCGCCGGGGAACCTCGTGCGGCTGTCGGTCGGGATCGAGTCGGCCGACGACCTCGTCGCCGACCTCGAGGCGGCGCTCGCCCACCGAACCGCGAGCGTCTAGTTGCGGAACATCGACCTCCACTTCGGCGGCGCCGAGCACGCGATCGGCGTGTACCTCGTCGACACCGACGACGGCCTCGCGCTCTTCGACTGCGGCCCGGCATCGACGCTCCCTGCGCTGGACGCAGGCCTGGCCCGTCACGGTGTCGCGCTCGAGGACCTGCGGCACCTCCTCCTCTCGCACATCCACCTCGACCACGCGGGCGCCGCGGGGACGCTCGTCCGCCGGCACCCGGGACTGACGGTCTGGGTCAGCCCAGTCGGGCAGCCCCACCTCGTCGACCCGTCACGACTCGAGCGCTCCGCCCGACGTCTCTACCTCGATCTCTTCGACGAGCTCTGGGGGGAGCTGCTTCCCGTGCCGGCCGAGAACGTCCGCCTCGCCGAGGGCGACGTCCTCGGCTGGGAGGCGTTCCCGACTCCCGGCCACGCATCGCACCACGTCAGCTACCTGCGCGACGGCACGCTGCTCGCCGGCGACGCGGCCGGCGTGCGAATGCCCGGCGCGTCGTACGTCCTTCCCGTCTC
>JAICYG010000104.1 GCA_025934335.1 Thermoleophilia bacterium
CCCCCCGGGCGCCCCGCCCCCCCCCCCCCGGGGGGGGGCTGCCCCGGCCGCTCGGGCGGCCCCCCCCCCGTCCGCGCCGTCGACCTCGCCGCCGCGGACGGCGAGAGGCGGGCGATCCTCGGCCCGAACGGGGCCGGCAAGACGACGCTGTTCAACGTCATCTCGGGCGACGTCCCGCCGACGGCCGGGGCGATCGAGTTCCTCGGCACCGACGTCAGCATGCTGCCCCCGCGGGCGCGGACGAAGCTCGGCATGGGCCGGACGTACCAGAAGTCTCGTTCGTTCCTCGGCCTCTCGGTCGAGGACAACATCTACCTCGCGCTGCTCGGTGTTCGCTCGGGCCACTTCCGGCCGCTGAAGCTGCGCCGGCGCGACGGCGAGTTGCGGGAGCGCGCCCGTGAGCTCGCGCGCACCGTCGGGCTCGGCAACCGCTGCGCGAGCCTCGTCGGCCTCCTCTCCCACGGCGAGCAGCGTCAGCTCGAGGTGGCGATGGCGCGCGCGGCCAGCCCGCGCCTGATGATGCTCGACGAGCCCGCGTCCGGGCTGTCGCGCGGCGAGCGCGTCGCGCTCACCGACCTGTTGCTGTCGCTCGACCCGTCGATCACGCTGATCCTGATCGAGCACGACATGGACGTCGCGCTGCGGGTCGCCGACCGCGTCACGATGATGCACGACGGCCGCGTGATCGTCGAGGGCACGCCCGACGAGATCCGTGCGAACCAGACCGTGCACGATCTCTACCTGGGGAGGAGCGGCGGTGAGTGAAGGGACGCCGCTCCTGCGCGTCGAGAGCCTCAGCGCGCACTACGGCACGGCGCAGGCGCTCGAGGACGTCGCCTTCGAGGTCGTGGGGGGCGCGACGTCGATCATCGGCCGGAACGGCATGGGCAAGACGACGCTCTGCAACGCGATCATGGGCATCCCGCCCGCGCGCGTCAGCGGGTCGATCCGCTACAGGGGCAAGGAGCTCGTCGGGCGGCCCTCCTACAAGATCGCGAAGCTCGGGATCGGCTACGTCCCGCAGGGTCGCAGGCTGTTCCCGTCGCTCTCGGTCGACGAGCACCTGCGGATGATCTCCCGCGGCACGGCCGGCCGCCGCTGGACGGTCGACAAGGTGTACGAGCTCTTTCCCCGGCTCGCCGAGCGGCGGCGAAACGGCGGCGCCCAGCTGTCGGGCGGCGAGCAGCAGATGCTCGCGATCGGGCGCGCGCTCCTGACGAATCCCGACCTCCTGATCATGGACGAGCCCTCCGAGGGCCTCGCGCCCGCGATCGTCGAGCACCTGGTCGACACGTTCCAGGCACTCGCCGAGGAAGGGCTCGCCATCCTGCTGATCGAGCAGAACCTCGGGATGGCGACCGCGGTCGCCGAGCGGCAGCTCGTCATGGTGGGCGGGGCGATGTACGCCGAGACGACGGCGACCGAGCTGAAGTCGGACATGGAGCTGCAGCGCCGCTTCCTCGGGGTCGAGCCGCTCGCGGAGCGCGCGTAGCGTTGCCGACCGTCGTCTGCCTCGGCACGCTCGACACGAAGGGCCACGAGTACGCGTTCCTGCGCGGGCGGCTGCTCGGGCACGGGGTCGAGGTGCTCGTGGTCGATGCCGGCATCCACGAGCCCAAGGGGCTCGAACCGGACGTCGGCCGAGCGGAGGTCGCGCGGGCCGCGGGCGCGGACGTCTCGGCCCTCGCCGCCGCAGGCGACCGCGGCGCCGCAGTCACCGCGATGGCCGCCGGCGCGGAGGCCGTCGTCAGCAGGCTGCACGCCGAGGGGCGGCTCGACGGTGTCGTCGCGCTCGGCGGCTCCGGCGGCTCGTCGATCGCCGCGCGCGCGATGCAGGCGCTGCCCGTCGGGGTGCCGAAGCTGCTCGTCTCGACCGTTGCGTCGGGCGACACGCGGCCGTACGTCGGCGCGGTCGACGTGACGATGATGTACTCGGTCGTCGACATCTCCGGCGTCAACAGCGTGTCGGCGCGGATCATCGCCAACGCCGCCGCCGCGATCGCGGGCATGGCCGGCGCCGCCCCGCCGCAGCTCGAGGGGAAGCCACTCGTCGCCGCGACGATGTTCGGCGTCACGACGCCCTGCGTCACACGGGCGCGCGAGCGGCTCGAGCAGCTCGGGTACGAGGTGCTCGTCTTCCATGCCACCGGCTCCGGCGGCCGCTCCATGGAGGCGCTCGCGAAGGACGGCTTCCTCGCGGGCGTGCTCGACGCGACGACGACGGAGCTCGCCGACGAGCTCGTCGGCGGCGTCCTCTCGGCGGGCCCGGACCGGCTGGAGGCGGCAGGCGCCGCGGGCGTGCCGCAGGTGGTCTCGCTCGGCGCGCTCGACATGGTCAACTTCGGCCCGCACGAGACGGTGCCCGAGCGGTTCGAGGAGCGGAACCTCTACGTGCACAACCCGACGGTCACGCTGATGCGCACGACCAGCGACGAGTGCGCCGAGCTGGGGCGCACGATCGGGCGGAAGCTCTCGGCGGCACAGTCGCCGACGGCGGTCTTCGTCCCGCTCGGCGGCGTGTCGATGATCGACGTGCCGGGGCAGCCGTTCCACGACCCCGAGGCCGACGCCGCGCTCTTCTCCTCGCTGAAAGAGGCGCTCGGCGACGAGGTGGAGCTCCATGAGCGGCCGGAGGACGTGAACGACGCTGCTTTCGCGGACGCGATGGTCGACCGGCTGCACGAGCTGATCCAGGGAGGTGCGGAAGGGTGAAGCGCGAGGAGGCGCTCGGCCGGCTGCGCGCACAGGTCGAGGCGCGGAAGCCGATCATCGGCGCGGGCGCCGGGACCGGTCTCTCGGCGAAGCTCGCCGAGGCGGGCGGCGCCGACCTGATCATCATCTACAACAGCGGCCGCTACCGGATGGGCGGCCGCGGCTCGCTCGCCGGGCTGATGCCGTACGGCGATGCGAACGAGATCGTCGTCGACATGGCGCGCGAGGTGCTGCCGGTCGTCAAGGGGACGCCGGTGCTCGCGGGCGTCTGCGGCACCGATCCGTTCCGGCTGATGCCGGTGTTCCTCGACGAGCTCGTCCGGATCGGCTTCAGCGGCGTCCAGAACTTCCCGACCGTCGGCCTCGTCGACGGGACCTTCCGTGCCGGGCTCGAGGAGACCGGCATGGGCTACGGGCTCGAGGTCGAGATGATCCGGCTGGCGCACGAGCGCGGGCTGCTGACCGCGCCGTACGTCTTCGACCCGGAGCAGGCGGCGGCGATGGCCGAGGCCGGCGCCGACGTGCTCGTCCCGCACATGGGGCTGACGACCGGCGGCGCGATCGGCGCCGAGACGGCGAAGACGCTCGACGAGTCCGTGGAGCTGATCCAGGCAATGCACGACGCCGCGAAGCACGTCAACCCCGGGATCCTCGTCCTCTGTCACGGCGGCCCGATCGCCGAGCCCGACGACGCGGCCTACGTGATCGAGCGCACGCGCGGCGTCGTCGGCTTCTTCGGCGCGTCGTCGATGGAGCGCCTCCCGACCGAGGTCGCGATGACCGAGAACATGCGCCGCTTCAAGTCCATCCCCGTCGAGGAGGAACAATGAGCACGTTCGTCAAGCAGGCAGACGTCGAGCAGGAGCAGTTCGACTGGGGGACGATCGGCTGGCGGTGCCGTCCCGCCAACACCGGCTCGCAGCAGCTCGTCGTCATGGACGTGACCCTCGAGCCGGGCGAAGGGCATGCGTTCCATCGCCACGACGGCCAGGAGGAGATGATCATCGTCAAGCAGGGGACGGTGACGCAGTACATCGAGCGCGACTCGACGACGCTCGAGCGGGGCGACTCCGTCTACCTCGACGCGGGCGTCGTGCATGCGTCGTTCAACGACGGCGAGGAGACGGCGCACCTGCAGGTCGTGATCGGCCCATCGCTCGGGGACGGCGGCTACGGCCTCGTCGACGTGTCCGGCGAGGAGCCCTGGGCGTCGCTGCGTTGAAGCTGCGTTAGCGCCGCGCGCCCGCGAGCAGCTCATCGGCCGAGACGCCGCGGATCGAGGCGTCGACGAGCTCGACCGGGTGGAGCGACGGGAGCGGCCGCCCCGCCCGGCGGAGCGCCGCCGTCACCTGCACGAGGCAGCCGGGGTTGGCGCTCGCGTAGACGTCCGCCGAGGTCTCGGCGATGCGCTGCGCCTTGCGGTCGCCGAGCTCGCGCGCGGCTTCCGGCCGGACGATGTTGTAGATGCCGGCGCTGCCGCAGCAGAGCTCTTGCTCGCGCGGCTCGACCAGCTCGAGCCCCGGGATCGCAGCGAGCGCGGCGCGCGGCTGCGCCTCGATTCGCTGTGCGTGCTTCAGGTGGCACGAGTCCTGGAAGGCGACGCGGAGCGGCAGCGGGTGCCGCTTGGCAGACGCAGGCGCGTCGGCGAGCAACTCGGACACGTCGACCACCTGCGCAGCGCCATGATCCTTCAGGTGCGAGCCGCAGCCGGCGGCGTTCGTGACGACGAAGTCGAAGCCGTCGAGGTCGTGCTCGAGCGCCCGCACGCGCGCGACCCCCTCGTCCAGCCGGCCGGCGTGTGCGTGCAACGCGCCGCAGCAGCCCTGTGCGCGCGGCACGTGGACGTCGTAGCCGTCGGCGGCGAGCACGCGTGCCGTCGCGCGGTTCACGCCGCCGAAGACGACGCTCTGCACGCACCCGGCGACCACGGCGACCCGCGGGCCGGAGCCGGGCAGGTGCTCGGGCGGCCACTCGTCGTCGAGCCACGGCGGCGCGATCTGGCGGAGCGGGGCGAGCGGCCCCGGCGCCGGCAGCCGCCGCAGCGCGAGCGCCGCGCGGAGGCGTCGGCGGTGCGGGAAGAGCGCGAAGACGAACGACCGAAGGATCCGATCGGCCGCGCCGCGACGGTGGTGGCGCTCGACGTGCGCCCGCGTCGACTCGATCAGCCGGTCGTACTGGACGCCCGACGGGCAGGCCGTGACGCAGGCCATGCAGCCGAGGCAGCGGTCGAAGTGCTCGACCACCGTGTCCGTCAGCTCGAGCGACCCGTCGACGAGCGCGCCCATCAGGTGGATGCGGCCGCGCGGCGAGTCCATCTCCTCGTGCCACAGTTCGTACGTCGGGCACGTGGGGAGGCAGAAGCCGCAGTGGACGCAGTCGGCGATCAGCTCCGGTTGCACAACGCCTCCACGACACGCTCCGCGAGCGGGCTCCACCGCTCCTCACGCGCCTCCGCCGTGTACGCCACGCGCGGCCCCGGGCGGACGAGTGGCGCGTCGACGCCCTCCCATCGCCACCGCCCCGGCAGCTCCGCCTGCAGCGCCCGCAGCTCCTGCCATGGGTCGGACTCCTCGCCGCCGAGCGCGAGCGCCTGCGCGTCGACCGCCTCCGGCGAGCCCTCGAAGAGGACGTGCATGTTCCCCTCCGCCACGTCGACCGCGCTGGGAACGAGGCCGGAGCGGTGCAGCTCGGGCCAGCGGGCCGCGTCGGTCGTGATGGTGCGCGCCGCCTGCGGGCGCGGGTGCAGCTTGAGCGCGACCTGCTCGACCCGCCCCAGGCGGCCGCGCGAGCCGCAGAAGAGCTTCCCCAGGTCGTAGCCGGCCACGTTCTTCACGACCTTCCCACCGGAGCTCGCGCGCGTGCCGTCGGGGAGCGTCACCGTGATCCCGATCAGGAGGTCCCGCATCGTGCCGAAGCGGTGACGGAGCGGGCCCGACAGGTCCTCGAGGACGCACTCCGCGAGCGTCGGCTCGCCGGGCGGGTCGAGCGACAGGCGCTGGCCGTGCTCCGCGAGGCGCCGCTGCAGTGCGGAGAGCCGCATGCCGGCGCCGACGATGCAGGTCAGGTCGCCCGGCTCGTGCTCGACGACGGCGTCAGAAGCGCTCGGCAAGGCCTGCCAGCTCCAGTGGGTGCGCCCGGTACGGCCCCGGCACCTCGCCGCAGAGGCGCGGCGTCGGGAAGACCTTGCCGGGGTTCGCGAGCCCGTTCGGGTCGAAGGCACGGCGGACGCGCTGCATCACCTCGAGGTCGGCCTCGCCGAACATCAGCGGCATCGCGCACGCCTTGTCGGCGCCGACGCCGTGCTCGCCGGTGATCGAGCCGCCCGCGTCGACGCACGCCTCGAGGATCCGGTTCGCGAGCTCCTCGGCGCGCGCCGCCTCGCCGTCCACGCGCCCGTCGTAGAGGACGAGCGGGTGGAGGTTCCCGTCCCCGGCGTGAAACACGTTGCCGACCCGGAGCCCGTGCTCCTGCGAGAGCTCGTCGATGCGGCGCAGCACCTGCGGCAGCCGCGTGCGCGGCACCACCCCGTCCTGGACGTAGTAGTTCGGGCTCACCCGTCCCATCGCCGCGAACGCGGCCTTCCGCCCGCGCCAGACGGCGACGCGGTCGGCGGGATCGGACGCGATGCGAACCTCGGCCGCGCCCTGCTCGCGGCAGAGACGCTCGACGGCGGCGAGATCCTGCTCCACCTGCTCGACGGGGCCGTCGAGCTCGACGATCAGCACCGCGCCGCACCCGGGCGGGTAGTCGGCCCCGACCGCCTGCTCAGCCGCGTCGATCGTGATCGCGTCCATCATCTCGATCGCGGCCGGCAGGATGCCGGCGCCGATCGTGGCGGAGACGGCCGCTCCGGCCGCATCCGTGTGCTCGAACCCGGCGAGCAGCGTGCGCACCGCGGCCGGAGCACGCAGCACCCGCAGGACGAGCCGCGTCGCGATCCCGAGCGTCCCCTCGGAGCCGACGAACAGGCCGAGCAGGTCGGGGCCGTCGTCCCAGACCGAGAGGGTGACGAGCTCGCCGTCCGGCAGGACGACGTCGGCCGCCAGCACATGGTTGACGGTGAAGCCGTACTTGAGGCAGTGCGCGCCGCCCGAGTTCTCGGCGATGTTGCCTCCGATCGTGCAGACCTGTTGCGACGACGGGTCGGGCGCGTAGTAGAAGCCGTCGCCGGAGACTGCCCGGGTGACGTCGAGGTTCGTGACGCCGGGCTCGACGACGATCTGACCGGCGTCGAGGTCCACCTCGAGGACGCGGGTCAGGCGCGCGAGCGAGATGACGATCCCTTCCGCGACGGGCAGCGCGCCGCCGGAGAGGCCCGTGCCGGCGCCGCGCGCCACGAACGGAATGTCCGCGTCGTGGCAGATCCGCACCACCGCCTGCACCTCTGCGGCGGTGGCCGGGAGCGCGACCAGTGCGGGCACCACCCGCCGCCCGGTGAGGCCGTCGCACTCGTACGTCCGCAGCTGCTCGAGCTCCGTGATCGTCGCGCTCGCAGCGGAGAAACGCGCCTCGAGCTCGGCCGGCAGACCCACGTTCTCAACCTACACCGTAGGATCGGTCGCGATGGCCGTCCGCTCCCTGCTCAGCGCGCTCGGGCTGCCCGACCGCGACCTGAACGACCTCCCCGACTCGTCGAAGCGCTTCCCCGACGGGGCGATGTACCGCGTCGAGATCCCGTCGACGGAGGGGCCGCGCTGCCTCGACGCCGTGCTCGAGACGGGGGCGGCGCTCGACGTGCGCGTCCACCGCGTCTCGCAGGGCTCCGGCGTCTTCATGCAGACCGACGCCGAGCTCGATGAGCTGGCGCGCACGGCAGCGGACGCGAGCGTCGAGGTGTCGCTCTTCGCGCGGCCGAACGCCGCCTGGGGCCTGTCGGCGACCGCCCGCGCGCACGCCGGCTTCGCGGCCGCCGCGCACGGGCAGGAGGGCGTCGTCGCGAACCTCGAGGACTGCGTCCGCGCCGCCGAGCACGGCTTCCGCTCGGTGCTGATCGCGGACGTCGGAGTCCTCGACGCGTTCTCGGAGGCCAGGGCGGCCGGCGTTTTGCCGGCGGAGATGCAGGCGAAGGTGTCGGTGATGCTGCCTGCCGCGAACGCGGCTGCCGCCCGCGTGCTCGAGCGCCTCGGCGCGTCGACGATCAACGTCCCGACCGACCTGACGCTGCCGCAGATCGCAGCGATTCGGGCCGCCGTCGACGTCCCCCTCGACGTGTACGTCGAGGCGCCCGACAACGTCGGCGGGTTCGTGCGGCACCACGAGATCCCGGAGCTGATCCGCGTCGCAGCGCCCGTCTACGTCAAGTTCGGGTTGCGCAACGCACCCGACGTCTACCCCGCGGGCACGCACCTCGAGACGACCACGGTCGCACTCTCGCGCGAGCGTGTACGGCGCGCGCGACTCGGGCTCGAGCTGCTCGCGCGCTCCGGCCGCGACTACCCGACCTCGGAGCCCGGCGCGGCCGGGCTCGCCGTACCCCGGCCACCCGCCTGAAAGGAGCAGCCATGGCGCGTCCCGTCACCCTGTTCACCGGCCAGTGGGCCGACCTGCCGATCGAGGAGCTGGCCGCGAAGTGCGGCGCCTGGGGCTTCGACGGCCTCGAGCTCGCCTGCTGGGGCGACCACTTCGAGGTCGACAGGTCGCTCGCAGACGCCGGCTACGCGAAGGGGCGGCGGGAGCTGCTCGAGCGCCACGGGCTCGGCGTGTGGGCGATCGGCGCGCACCTCGTCGGCCAGGCCGTCTGCGACCGGATCGACGAGCGCCACCGTGCGATCCTGCCGCCGGAGGTGTTCGGCGACGGCGAGCCGGAGGGCGTGCGGCAGCGGGCCGCCGAGCGGCTGAAGGACACGGCGCGGGCGGCCGTGCAACTCGGCGTCACGCAGGTGAACGGCTTCACCGGCTCGCCGGTGTGGCACCTGATCTACTCGTTCCCGCCGAACGACTTCGCCGAGATCGACCGCGCCTACGAGGAGTTCGCGGAGCGGTGGGGGCCGATCATGGACGTGTTCGACGCGGAGGGCGTGCGCTTCGGCCTGGAGGTGCACCCGACGGAGATCGCCTACGACTTCGTCACCACACGGCGCACGCTCGACGCGATCGGCAACCGCGAGGCGTTCGGCATCAACCTCGACCCGAGCCACTTCGCCCACCAGTTCCTCGACACCGCGCAGTTCGCGCTCGAGTTCGCCGACCGGATCTACCACGTGCACGTCAAGGACTCGCGGAAGCGGCTCGACGGGCGGCGCTCCATCCTCGCGTCCCATCTGAACTTCGGCGAGGAGGCGCGCGGCTGGGACTTCGTCTCGCCCGGGCACGGCGACGTCGACTTCGAGCAGCTGTTCCGTTCGCTCAACCGGATCGGCTACGACGGGCCGCTCTCGATCGAGTGGGAGGACAGCGGCATGGACCGCGACTGGGGCGCTCCGGACGCGCTCGCGTTCGTTCGCCGGACGGACTTCGCGCCGTCGGCGATCGCGTTC
>JAICYG010000168.1 GCA_025934335.1 Thermoleophilia bacterium
AGGAACGCGCGGCCGAGGGGCGGGTGCAGAAGCTCACCGACGACCACACGGGGAAGATCGACGACCTGCTGAAGCGCAAAGAGGCCGAGATCATGGAGGTGTAGTTGCATCTCCTTTCGCGCTTCCGGACACTCAGCCGTTTACGCCCCGTCGCCGAGCCGGCGCTGCCCGACGCGGCACAGTCGGTCGCGATCATCCTCGACGGCAACGGCCGCTGGGCGTCGCGGCGAGGCCTCCCCGTCGACGCGGGCCACCGCGCCGGCGCCCGCAACGTACGCCGGATCGTCGAGGCGGCGATCGACCTCGGCGTGCCGCACCTGTCGGTCTTCGCGTTCTCGACCGAGAACTGGTCGCGGCCCGTGGAAGAGGTCTCGGCGCTGATGGAGATCTTCGCCGAGACGATCGAGCGCGAGCTGCCCGACCTGACGGAACAGGGTGTCTGCGTCCGCTTCGTGGGCCGGCGTGACCGGGCGCCGGACGAGCTTCAGCGGCGGATGGCGGCGATGGAGGACCGGACGGCGCTGAACACCCGCATCAACCTCTGGGTCGCGTTCGACTACGGCGGCCGCGCCGAGCTGGTCGAGGCAGCGCGCCGGATCGTCGAGAGCGGCGTCGAGCCCGCCGAGATCGACGAGAACGTCTTCGCGGCGAACCTGTACGCGCCCGAGCTGCCGGATCCCGACCTGCTGATCCGGACGAGCGGCGAGCTGCGTGTTTCCAACTTCCTGCTCTGGCAGCTCGCCTACAGTGAGCTGGTCTTCTCCGAGAAGCTCTGGCCGGACTTCGACGAACGCGACCTTCGCGTTGCCCTGACGGACTACGCGAGCCGCCGTCGAAGATTCGGCGGTCGATGAGCTCGTTTCTCTCGCGCATCCTCGTTGCGGTCGTGCTGCTCCCGGTCGTGCTCGGCGCGGCGTACCTGGGCGGTTGGTGGCTGTTCGCCCTCGTCACGGTCGCGGCGACGGTCTCGCTGCACGAGTACTGGCTGATGGCGCGCGGCCTCGCGCCGCTCGCGCCGGCGGGCTACGTCGGGGCGGTGCTCGCCCTCGTCGGGGCGGAGCTCTCCGGGCTCGACTGGATGGTCGGGGGCGTGCTCGTCACGTTCGTCCTCGCCTTCCTGCTGAAGGCGGTATCCGAGGCGCGGGCCGCCGCGACCGCGGCGGTCAGCAGCACGGTGATGGGCGCGCTCTGGATCGGCGGCGGTCTCGCGTTCCTGCTGCTCCTGCGCGACCTGCCGTCGCACGGCCGGCTCGCGCTCTACACGTTGCTGCTCGCGGTGTGGGCGGGCGACACGTTCGCGTACTTCGGCGGCCGCCTGCTCGGAAGGCACAAGATGGCGCCGTCGACATCGCCCGGCAAGACGTGGGAGGGGTTCGTCTTCGGGACGGCCGCGACGATCTTCGTCGCGTTCGTGGCGATGTACAAGCAGGACTTCCTGTCGATCCCCGAGTCGGTCGCCCTCGGCGTGATCCTCGCAGTCGTCGGCCCGCTCGGCGACCTGTTCGAGTCGCTGCTGAAGCGCGACGCCGGCGTGAAGGACAGCGGTTCCCTGCTCGGGGGCCACGGCGGCATGCTCGACCGCCTCGACGCGTTCTTCTTCGCCGCGCCGGCCGCCTACTTCGCGATCCTCGCCTTCACGACCTGACGCGACGCGGCCCTCGCGTCGCCGTCGAGCCCGGCCCCGCGGACCGCGTCCGCGCGCGACATGCCTGGTGGCAGCCACCCAAACGGAGCGCGCACAGATTCGTGCCAAAGGAGCGAGAACCCGTTCACGTTCAGGGGTCGGCGTGGCGGATCGGGCTACGTTCTCGGTGCCCCACGTAGCCGGTCGCGACGGTGAGGCGGAAGGGGACAGGCCGCTTTCGCGGACGGGCGGTGCCGCCCTCCGTGCGCCGCGCTCCGGGCTCGCGGGGCACACTGTCCCCATGACGCGGGTCGCCCTGCTCGGCGCCACCGGCTCGATCGGCCGCCAGGCGCTGGACGTGATCGAGCGCAACGCCGAGCTCGAGCTCGTCGCCGCAACGTCCGGCTCCACGCCGATCGACGGCCTCGCGCCGCTGACGCAGGCCGGCGGCGACCCGACGGAGCTCCTCGAGCGCGCCGACCCCGACGTCGTCCTCAACGCGACCCTTGGCTTCGCCGGCCTGCCCGGCACGATGTGGGCACTCGAGCGCGGGGTCACGCTCGCGCTCGCGAACAAGGAGAGCCTTGTCGCTGCCGGCGCGCTCGCGCTCGCCGCGCGCGAGCGCGGGGGAGGCGCGCTGATCCCTGTCGACAGTGAGCACTCCGCGCTCTTCCAATGCGCGCGCGCCGGCGAGCCCGAGGCAATCGTCCTGACCGCGAGCGGCGGCCCGTTCCGTGGCCGCACCCGCGAAGAGCTCGCGGACGTGACGCCCGTCGAGGCGCTGGCGCATCCGACCTGGAACATGGGCGCGAAGATCACGGTCGACTCGGCCTCGCTCGCGAACAAGGGCCTCGAGGTGATCGAGGCGCACTTCCTGTTCGGCCTTCCGTACAACCGCATCGAGGTGGTCGTGCACCCGACCTCGATCGTGCACGGCCTCGTCCGCTTCCGCGACGGCGCGGCGCTCGCGCACCTCGGCTACCCGGACATGCGCGTGCCGATCTCGTATGCGCTCACCTACCCGGAGCGCGCCGCGACGCCGGTCCCGCCGCTCGACCTGACCGCAGGGCCGCTCGAGTTCTTCGCACCCGACACCGAGACGTTCCGCCTTCTGGCGCTGGCGCGCGAGGCGGGCGAGCGAGGCGGCACGTACCCGTGCGTCTTCAACGCCGCCAACGAGGTCGCCGTCGCGGCGTTCCTCGACGGACGCGTCGGCTTCCTCGAGATCGCATCGCTCGTCGAGGACGCCCTCGGCCGTGCCGACGGCGCAGCCGCGCACGACCTGGACGAGTTGCGCGAGGCCGACCGCCGGGCACGGGAGCTGGTGGAAGGGGCATGGGTCTAGCCGCTGCGATCATCGGGCTCGCGCTCCTCGTGCTGATCCACGAGGCGGGGCACTTCTTCGCGTCGCGCGCGGTCGGGATGACGCCGCGCAAGTTCTACATCGGCTTCGGTCCGCCGATCGCGAAGGTCGTGCGCGGCAAGGTCGAGTACGGCATCGGATCGCTGCCGCTCGGCGGCTACGTCAAGATCCCGGGCATGAGCCGCCCGTCGCCGGGCGAGCTGAAGGCGACGCTACAGCCCGAGGCGCGCGAGCAACACCGCGTCGAGCTGGCGCGGCTCGACGCAGCTCTCGAGCGCGGTGACTACGCGGGCGCGCGCGCCGAGCTCGAGGAGCTTCGGCCGGCGCTCGGCGACTCTCGCTACGTGCAGGAGCTCGCCTGGTCGCTCGAGCCCGACGCGTACTGGCGGCAGGCGACCTGGCGGCGCCTCGTTGCGATCTTCGCCGGGCCTGCCGTCAACCTGTTCTTCGCCTTCGTCCTCTTCGCCGCGCTCTTCATGGTCGCGACCACCCGCGAGACGAACGTGATCGGGCGCGTCCAGCAGGGCTCCCCCGCCGCCGCGGCGGGGCTGCAGTCGGGCGACCATGTCGTCTCGGTCGCCGGTCAGGCCGTCGCGCCGAAGGACATCCCGCCCGCGATTCGCGCCACGGACGGCCGTCCGTTCATGCTCGTCGTGCGTCGCGACGGACAGCGAACGGTGATCGGCCCGGTGCGGGCGCGCCTCGACGCGGGTGCCTACCGGATCGGGATCGCAATCGAGGTGAGCGAAGGGCCCGGCGAGTCGCTCCCCGCCGCGGCGAAGGACTCGCTCGCGCTCTCGTGGACGGTCACCTCGCAGACGGTCCAGGGGCTCGTCCACCTGGCCACGGGCCGTGACACGAACGAGGTGTCGAGCTCGGTCGGGATCGTCAAGGCGCAGCAGCAGGCATGGCGGCAGGGTGCGCGCGACTTCCTCTCCGTGCTCGGGCTGATCAGCCTCGCACTCGGGCTGATGAACCTGATCCCGGTACTGCCGCTCGACGGCGGCCACATCGTGCTCGCCCTGGTGGAGAAGCTCCGCGGACGCACGTTCGCCCAGTCCGTCTACGTGCGCTACAGCGTCGTCGGGCTGACGATCTTCTCCGTGCTCATGTACTTCGGCCTACGGAACGACCTGTTCGGCCCCGGCGGCTAGGCTGGCAGCGATGGCGAGTGAGCGTTCGGTCACGGTCGGCAACGTGAGGATCGGCGGCGGCGCGCCCGTCGTCGTCCAGTCGATGACGACGACGAAGACGCACGACGTGCCGGCGACGACGGCACAGATCGCGGCGCTCGCGAGCGCCGGCTGCGAGATCGTTCGCGTCGCTGTGCCGAAGACGGAGGACGCCGAGGCGCTCGGAAAGATCGTCCGCTTCTCGCCCGTGCCGATCATCGCCGACATCCATTTCAACGCCAGCCTGGCGCTGAAGGCGATCGAGCAGGGCGTCGCGGCGGTGCGGATCAACCCCGGCAACATCGGCGGCCCCGAGAAGGTGGAGCAGGTCGTGCGCGCCGCGAAGGAGAAGGGGATCCCGATGCGCATCGGCGCGAACTCCGGGTCGCTCCCCAGGCACCTCGAGGAGCTCGCGCAGCACGATCAGGCGGAGGCGCTCGTCGAGGCGGCGCTCGAGGAGGTGCGGCTGCTCGAGTCGCTCGACTACCGCGACTTCAAGATCTCGGTCAAGTCGAGCCACGTGCCGACGATGATCCGCGCCTACCGGATGCTGGCCGACCGCGTCCCGTACCCGCTCCATCTCGGCGTCACGGAGGCCGGGACGGTCTTCAGCGGCTCGATCAAGAGCGCGGTCGGGATCGGCACGCTGCTCGCGGAGGGCATCGGCGACACGATCCGCGTCTCGCTCTCCGCCGACCCGGTCGAGGAGCCGAAGACGGCCTTCGAGATCCTGAAGGCGCTCGGGCTGCGCGAGCGCGGGCCCGTGATGATCGCATGCCCGTCCTGCGGCCGCGACAACGTCGGCGTGCACACGCTCGCCGAGCAGGTGGAGACGCGCCTCGCCGGCTATCCGCAGGCCTTCGAGGTTGCGGTGCTCGGCTGCGCGGTCAACGGGCCGGGGGAGAGCGGCGACGCCGACTTCGGCATCGCCGGCGGTCGCGACGTCGGCTTCATCTACGCGCACGGCCGCGTGCTCAAGAAGGTGTCGAGCGACATCCTCGTCGACGAGCTCTTCCACGAGATCGACCGCTGGATCGCCGAGGGCATGCACCGCCCGAAACGGCTCAAGATGGCCAAGCCGGCGGCGCTCGCGATGGCCGAGGCGTCGTCCATCCCCCTCGAGTAGCCTGGTGCGGCAACAATGATCGCTCGGGCTTCCCAGCTCTTCCTGCCGACCCTGCGCGACGCGCCGGCGGACGCGGAGGCCGTCAACCACAA
>JAICYG010000199.1 GCA_025934335.1 Thermoleophilia bacterium
CGAGGAGGCGTTCGAGGACCTCGACGCGCCCGTGAAGCGGCTCGCCGCTCCTGACACTCCCGTCCCGTTCTCGCCCGTTCTCGAGAAGGCGTTCATCCCGCAGGTCGACGACGTCACCCGAGCGTTGAAGGAGTTGATCCAGTACTGATGGCCAGCACCACCGCAGTCGACGTCGTCATGCCGCAGATGGGGGTCTCCGTCTCGGAGGGGACGATCACGAAGTGGTCGAAGCAGGTCGGCGAGCACATCGAGGCCGACGAGACGCTGCTCGAGATCTCGACCGACAAGGTCGACACCGAGGTGCCGTCGCCCGCGTCCGGTGTCGTGTCGGAGATCCTCGTCCAGGAGGGCGAGACGGTCGACGTCGGCACGGTGCTCGCGCGAATCGGCGGCGAGGCCGCGGCGTCAGCCCCTGCTCCCGCGCCCGCAGAGGCGCCGCCCGAGCCGGAGCCGGCCGCCCCGCCCGAGCCCGCCACCCAGCCGGCCGCCGACGCTTCTGCATCAGCCGCCACGGAAGGTGCGTCGGCACCGGAAACGACAGAGCAGCCGGCGCAGCCAGCGCAGCCGGTTGTGGCGGACAACGGCAAGGCGTTCGTCTCGCCGGTGGTCGCGCGCATCGCCGCGGAGCACGGCATCGACCCGTCACAGATCCCCGGCACCGGCAACGGCGGCCGCGTGACGAAGAAGGACATCCTCGCGTTCGTCGAGAGCGGCGCCCAGGCCGCGCAGCCGGCAGCGCCCGAGGTGCCGGCTCAGCCCGCACCCGCTCCGGCGCCGCCCGTTGCCGCCCCGCCGCCGGTCGCTCCGGCCACACCCGCCCCGGCGCCGCAACCGGCGACGGTCGGGTCGGCCCAGGCAGGCGAGGCGCTCGAGCCGATGTCGGCGATGCGCCGCGGGATCGCCGAGCACATGCGGCGTTCGCTCGACACGTCGGCGCACGTCACGTCTGCGATCGAGGTCGACATGACGAACGTCGTGCGGATCCGCGAAAAGCTGAAGAAGGAGTACCAGTCGGCGTACGGCGTCAACCCGACGTACCTGGCGTTCATCGCGCGGGCCGCGGTCGAGACACTGCGCGACTACCCGTGGGTGAACGGCGAGATCCGCGGCAACCAGATCGCGACGCGCAACTTCGTCAACCTCGGCTTCGCAGTCGAGCTCGCGGACGGCAAGGGGCTGATCGTCCCGGTCGTCAAGAACGCGGAGACGCTCAACCTGCTCGGGATGGCGAAGGGGATCGCCGACGTGGCGAAGCGCGCCCGCGACAAGCAGCTGACGCCCGACGACGTCGCCGGCGGCACGTTCACGATCACGAACCCGGGCGGGTACGGCACCTTTCACGGGACGCCGGTGATCAGCCAGCCGCAGGCCGGCATCCTCGGCACGTACGCGATCGTGAAGCGGCCGTGGGTCGTCACCGACGAGGACGGAGCAGACGCGATCGCGATCCGGTCGATCATGAACCTGACGCTCACCTACGACCACCGCCTCGTCGACGGCGCGCTCGCCGGACGGTTCCTGCGCGACCTGCGCGAGCGCCTCCAGAGCTGGGGCGAGGGCGATTACCAGAGCTGACGTCGTCCACCTCGGCCTCGTCGACTACCGCGAGGCCTGGGGCCTGCAGCGGCAGGTCGCGGCCGGGGTGGCCGACGGCACGCGACCCGACACCGTGCTCTTCCTCGAGCACCCGCCCACGATCACGCTCGGCCGACGCTCCGAGCCGGGCGAGCTGCACGTGCCCGACGGTGTCGAGGTGGACGTCGTCGAGGTCGACCGTGGCGGCAAGTCCACCTACCACGGGCCGGGCCAGCTCGTCTGCTACCCGATCCTCGACCTGACGCGGCACGGCCAGGACGTCAGGCGCTACTGCCGGCAGCTGGAGCAAGCGCTGGTGCGAACGCTGGCGGGGTTCTCGCTCGAGGGCGCGACGATCGAGGGCCTGACGGGGTTGTGGCTCGAACGGCCGCCCCGGAAGATCGCGTCGATCGGCATCCACATCCACAAGTGGGTGACGACGCACGGCTACGCGCTCAACGTCGACCTCGACCCGGCGCCGTTCACGCAATGGATCACGGCGTGCGGGCTCGACGGCTACGCCTTCACGTCGATGGCGCGCGAGCTTCGGCGACCGGTCTCGGTCGACGAGGTGCGGCCCGTCGCCGCCGAGGCGCTCTCCGAGGTCTTCGGCGTCGGGCTCGACGAGCGTTCGCTCGCCGCGGCGTGAGCCGCGGGGCGCGGTCGTGGACTCCCTCGTCCGGGTGATGACGCCGTCCGGCGCGAGTCGGACGCTTTCTGCATGGAGACGACGCTTCGCCTGCTCGTCTGGGGCGCGCTGATCGCCGCCGCCGCGGTCTGCACCGCCCTCGCTCTGAGCGCCCTGTTCGGCAGCTAGGGAGCCGGCGCCCGCGACCACTTCGGGCGCGGCCGCTCCTCGAGCGCGAGCCGCTCGAGCCGGTCGAGGAGCGACTCGGGCTCGGTGGCGACGGCGATCGCCGCGAGGTCCGCCTCGCGGACGAAGCCCTCTGCCGTCGCGTGCCGGGCGAGCGCGATCAGCGGGCGCCAGTACTCGCCGACGTCGAGGAGGCCGACCGGCTTCGCGTGCAGGCCGAGCTGCGACCAGGTCAGCTGCTCCATCAGCTCGTCGAGCGTCCCGAAGCCTCCCGGGAGCGCGACGAACGCGTCGGCGAGCTCGGCCATCAGCGCCTTCCGCTCGTGCAGCGAGCCGACGACGTGCAGCTCGGACAGGCCGCCGTGCGCCAGCTCGCGGTCGACGAGCTCCTGCGGGATGACGCCGAGCACCTCCGCCCCGCCCGCGAGCGCGCCCTCGGCGAGCGCGGCCATCAGCCCGACCTTGCCGCCGCCGTAGACGACGCCGAGCCCCCGCGCGGCAGCGGCAGCGCCGAAGGCGCGAGCCGACTCGGCATACGCCGCCGCTCGCCCGCTCGAGGCACCGCAGAAGACGCACACTCGGCGCACGACGCGAGCGTAGCCGCGTTCTCTACCGTGACGACCACTGTGTATCGGCACTTCCACGGCCACGACGAGCCGCCGCAGCGCCCTGCCGACCCGGCCGTGCGCCGGGCGAACCTGCGTCGCGTCGGGCGCCTCTTCCGCCCGTACCGGGTACGGCTCGGCGCCGTCCTCGCGCTGATCGGATTTTCGGCCGCGCTCGGCGTCGTGCCCGCCTTCCTGCTGCGTTCGGTGCTGCAGGCGATCCAGCGGAACGACACGACCCTGCTCTCCCTCGCGGCGGGCGGGATGATCGCGATCGCCGTCGCGACCGGCGCGCTCGGCGTCTGGCAGACGCTGCTCTCGAACCAGGTGGGGCAGCGCGTCATGCACGACCTGCGGAGCGCCGTGTTCCGGCACCTGCAGCGGCTGTCGCTCGCCTTCTTCACGCGCACGCGCACGGGCGAGGTGCAGTCGCGGATCTCCAACGACATCGGCGGCGTGCAGAACGTCGTGACGAGCACGGCCACCTCGATCGTCTCGAACGTGACGACGGTGCTCGCGACCGCGATCGGCATGCTCGCGCTCAGCTGGGAGCTGTCGCTCTTCGCGTTCGCTCTCATCCCGCTCTTCGTGCTGCTCACGCGGCGCGTCGGCAAGGAGCGCCAGCGGATCGCGAAGACGACGCAGGAGTCGCTCGCCGACATCTCGAGCCTCGTGCAGGAATCGCTCTCCGTCTCCGGGATCCTGCTCGGGAAGACGATGGGCCGCACGGAGGAGCTGGCCGACCGCTTCGACGGCGAGTCGCTGCGCCTGGCCGACCTCGAGGTGCGGCAGCGGATGGCCGGCCGCTGGATGATGGCGTCGATCCAGACGACGTTCGCGGTGCTGCCGGCGGCGATCTACTGGTTCGGCGGGCTCTTGCTCGCACACTCGTCGTCACACGCGATCGGCGTGCCGACGCTCGTCGCGTTCACGACCCTGCAGACGCGGCTCCTCTTCCCGGTCGGCTCGCTGCTCGGCGTGAGCCTCGACGTGCAGACGTCGCTCGCGCTCTTCGACCGGATCTTCGAGTACCTCGACCAGCCGGTCGACATCGCCGAGC
>JAICYG010000107.1 GCA_025934335.1 Thermoleophilia bacterium
GAGCCGGCACCTCCGCTCCTTGTGAGGCTCCGTCGAGCCTACGCCTCGGATGGCCCGCTCCCGGCGCCGGCAGAGCCGGCACCTCCGCTCCTTGTGAGGCTCCGTCGAGCCTACGCCTCATGTCTCGAACCTCAGGTCGGTCTCGCCGACGCGCAGCACGTCACCCGGTGCGAGCCGGCGCTCCCGCGTCAGGCGGATGCCGTTCACGAAGGTGCCGTTCGTCGAGCCGATGTCCTCGACCCAGATCCCGTCGCGCCGCGGCTCGATGCGCACGTGTCGGGTGGAGGCGTACTCGTCGGCCTGCAGCGGCACGTCGTTCGTCACGCCCCTGCCGAGGGTGATCGGGCTCGAGTCAAGAGCGATCTCGTCGCCGGGGTCGAGCGCGGGGCTCGCGAGCACGACGAGCCGGCCGAGCTCGCGGGAGCCGACGTGAGGGACGAGGCCGGCGGCCGCCGCCTGCTGCGGCCCGATGATCATCGACTCCTGCGGCAGCCGCAGATCACGCGCCGCCGAGCGGACGATCCGCCAGATGAAGAGGTAGAGGAGGACGAGGAACGCGATCTTCAGGGCGAGTAGCGTCGTCTCGACCTGGGTCGAGGCAACGACCTGCACTACTGGAGCTCCCGCGAGAACACGATCTCGGTCGATCCGATCGTGAAGCGGGTGCCGTCCTCCAGCTTCAGCCGCTTCACGCGCTTCCCCCGCACCTCGACGCCGTTCGTCGAGTCGAGGTCGACGAGCCAGTACGTGGCGCCCTCCTGCCGCACCTCGGCGTGGCGGCGGGAGACGTTCGGGTCGGGCACCTGGACGTCCGCGTCCTTCGAGCGGCCGATCACGGCGCGGCGCTTCGCGACCTCGTGCCGCTCGCCGTCCCAGGAGAGGAACGCCGCCTCCTGCTGGACGCCCAGCTCGACGGGCGAGGCGGCCTCGGTGGGCTGCGGCACCGGCGGCGCCGTCGGCTTGTAGATCATCGTCGCGTTCGGCTGCGCGTCGGTCGGCGGCCCCTCGGCCTCCTTCCCCGACGGCTGCACCATGCGGGTCGCGATCCCGAAGACGCCGAGGTCGAGGTCGTCGTCGGTCTGGAGCTCCACGCGGGGCGGCGACAGCAGCGCGTAGCTCTCGCGGCGCGCGTGCTCGGCCAGGTAGTCGCCCAGCTCGTCGCGCAGCTGCGTCTCGTACGACGAGAACTGCTCGCGGTCGCCGGGCGAGAGGTAGATCGTGTACTCGTTCGGCACGTAGACGCGGGACACCGAGACGTTCCGGTGGTCGTCCATCTCCTTCACGAGCTTGCGGG
The DNA here is from genome assembly GCA_025934335.1 of Thermoleophilia bacterium. Classification (GTDB taxonomy): domain Bacteria; phylum Actinomycetota; class Thermoleophilia; order Gaiellales; family Gaiellaceae; genus PALSA-600. The sequence continues at coordinate 1,295 of JAICYG010000107.1, forward strand.
CCAGCTCGACCGGCTGCACGTTCGTGCGGAACGCACGGCCGAAGACGCCCTCGAAGAGCGACTCGAGTTTCGATTCGATGCTGCGGAAGACGGGCATGTGCGGGCGGGGAGGTTCCCCGTGGGTGCCAAGTCTATGTAGGGCGCTGGAGCGTCAAGGCCGCGGCGGTGACCCACGCGGCGGCGACGAGCGGCAGCAGCGCGGCCGCTGGTGCGATCGTCGCCGTGGCCGCCAGCAGGGTACCGGCGAAGATCGCGGCCCGCCAAGGGCCCCGGCCGCGCGCGAGCGGCCGCAGCGCTGCTGCCGCGGCGAGCACGAGCGCCTCGGCGGAGATCTGGGGGTGGCCGAGGAGCTGACGCCAGAGCGCGGCGGCAACGGCGGCGGGATGCGCCGAGCCGGCGATGCCGAGGCCGAGCGGCGGCGCCGAGCCGTCGAACGGGAGCGGCACGCGGCGAAGGCCCGCGACGACGGCGGCGAGGAGCACTGCCGCGCCGACCTGTGCTCCCCGGCGGGCGCGGCCGTGCGCCACCTGGGCGGCGAGCGGCAGCAGCGGCAGTGCGGCGAGCGGCGCGACGAGCGGGCCCGCCGTCAGGAAGAGGCCGGCACGCGCGTCGCGCCAGTTCAGCGCCGCCCAGCCGGCGGCGACGATCGCGTACGCGATCGCGAGGCCGAGCGAGACGTTCGCGAGCGGGAAGAAGGCCGCCGCCAGGGCGAAGAGGAGCGCCGCCCGCGGTGCGGTGAAGCCGAGCGCGGCGCCCGTGAGGCCGAGGCCGAGCGGCCAGCCCGGCGGGTAGAACGGGAGCCGGGTCGCCACCCAGCCCGAGGTGACGCCTGCGAGCACGCCCGGAAGCGCGCGCTCGAGCACCGCTGCAGGCGTCGGCCTGGCCGGCGCGGAAGGCTTCGACCCCTTGCCCTTCCGGCGCCGCGACGGCAGTGCGAGCAGCTGCTGGGCGAGCTTCTCTGCCGTGGGGCGGCGCTGCGGGCTCGCGACGAGCGCGGAGGCGACGGTGTCGAGGAGGTGCTCCGGCAGGTCGGGACGCAGCGACTCGAGCGGCGGCGCTCCCTGCTGGATGCTGCGCGAGGTGTCGGTCAGGTCGCCGGCCCAGAACGGATGCTCTCCGGCAAGCGCCTCCCAGAGCACGACGCCGACCGCCCACACGTCGGCGGCCGGGGTCGCCGGCAGGCCCTGGAGCCGCTCCGGCGAGATGTACGCGAGCGTGCCGGGGATGTCTCCGAGCGCGGTCAGCGTGTCGAACTCGGCCATCTGGGCGAGCCCGAAGTCGAGCAGGCGGACGTCCACCTCGGGCGCCTCCGCGAGCAGCACGTTCGACGGCTTCACGTCGCGGTGCACGATCCCGCGGGCGTGCGCATGCGCGAGCGCCTCCGCGATCTGGCCGCAGATCTCGATCGCCCTGCGGTCGTCGACCTCGCCGGAGCGGATCGCCTCGCGCATCGTGCGGCCCGGCACATACTCGTAGGCGATGTAGACGTGCGAGGTGTCGCGGGCAAGCGAGAGGATCCGCTGGCAGCGGCGGTGGCGGAGCGACGCTGCGGCCCTCGCCTCGCGCTCGGCCCGATGGCCGGACTTGCCCTCCCGCGCGACGATCTTCAGCGCGACGTCGAGGCCGCTGCGCTCGTCGCGCGCGAGCCAGACGTGCCCCATGCCGCCCGAGCCGAGGGGTCGGATCGGCCGGTAACGGCCCAGGAAGAGGTCGTGCGCGAGGGCCGCCTGAGACACTCTGCGCTTCTACGGCGGCGCGGACTCATTTCCTCTCCGGCCGAGGGGGATGGTCTAATTGCCGTGCGGTGGACCCGCGCGACGACGACATCCAGTTCGACTTCTTCGACGACGAGCCGGCGACGACGGAGGCCCAGCCGCCACCCTCCCGGGTCCGGCTCCCCCGCCGCGGCGGCCGCGGCACCGGTACGCGGCGGCCGTCGCGCAACCTGACGCCGATCCTGCGGCTCGCCGTCGTGATCGTCGTCCTGCTCGTGCTGTTCGTGATCTTCGGCCTCCTGATCCAGTCCTGCGGCACGTCGAAGCACGACTCGTACGCCTCCTACGTGAACGACGTCGCGAAGATCGCGCACAGCTCCCAGGAGGACGGTGCGGCCGTCGCGAACGCGCTCACCACCCCCGGCGCGAAGGCGTCGTCGCTCGCCGGCACGCTCCGCGGGATCGCCGACCAGGAGCGGCAGAACGTCGCCCAGGCGAAGCGGCTCGACCCGCCGGGCCCGCTCCGGCCCGAGAACCAGCAGCTCGTCGAGGCGCTGCAGCTCCGGATCAGCGGCGTCTCCGGGATCGCGCGCACGCTCGACGAGCTGACGAAGACCACCAAGACGGCCGACGCGGCGTCGGTGCTGTCGGCTCAGGCCGACCGGCTCGTGGCGAGCGACGTCGTCTGGTCGGATCTCTTCAAGGTGCCTGCGGCCGACGAGATGTCCCGGCAAGGCGTGACGGGCGTCGAGCCGCCGGACTCGACCTTCGTCCAGAACCGGGGGCTGTTCAACGAGGCGTCGCTCACCTCGACCCTGCAGAGACTCCAGGGCGCCTCGACGAGCGGCGGCAAGGTGACCGGCCTGCACGGCACGAACATCGTCTCGACGAAGTGGAATCCCGGCGGGCACACGCTCTCGACGACGCAGGAGAACTTCGTCACCGCGACGCCCGACCTCTCGTTCGCCGTCACGATCAAGAACTCGGGCGACTCGCAGGAGGTCGGCATCAAGGTGACGCTGACCGTCCAGCAGAACCCGGCGATCGTGAAGACGAAGTCGATCGCCGTGATCAACCAGGGTCAGGAGAAGACGGTCACGTTCTCCGACCTCGGCGCCGTCAAGTTCGCCCGCAAGGAGCAGGTGCTCGTCGACGTGAAGCCCGTTCAGGGCGAGGTCAACACGTCGAACAACAAGGCGACCTACCAGGTCATCTTCTCGCTCGGATAGCGCGGGCAGTCGCTAGCCTCGACTAGATGGTCGATCGGCAAATCAAGGCCGCCGCGGCCGGGGGCCCGCACGCGGCGCATTGCGCCCGCCTCGCCCGGCACCAAGGCCCACCGGCCTTGGCACCGGTCGAGTCGACCACACTGCTTGGTGCAGACCCTCCCCGCGACGACCGCATTCACCGATCGACCATCTAAATGGACGTGACGGCGACAGAGGCGCTGATCGTCGCCGTCGTCGGCGTGGTTGTCGGCGCGGCGGGCGCGGGCGTGGCGCTCTGGGCCTCGATTCGCGTCAAGCGGGTGCGGGACGCGCAGCGGACGCTGCTCGGCGGCGGCCGGCGCGACCTGATCGACTTCGCCGTCTCGCTGCAGGGCCGGATCGACGACCTGCACCGCGCGGTCGACGAGGTGGCGGCGGGCCTCGCGCGCGTCGACCGGCGGGTCGATGCGACCGTCACGAACACCGCGATCGTGCGCTACGACGCGTACGAGGACACCGGCGGCCATCAGTCGGCGTCGCTCGCGCTCCTCGATTCCGCGCGGACGGGCGTCGTCGTCACGGCGATCCAGGGACGCGACTACGCGCGCATCTACATGAAGGAGCTCGACCGCGGCCGTGCTTCCGTCGCCCTCTCGCCGGAGGAGCAGGAGGCGGTGGAGCGTGCGATGGGTCGGGGGCGCTAGGGCCGCTTCGTTGGCTACATTCCCTGCAGGGTGCAGCAAGTACTCGTCCTGAATGCGAGTTACGAGCCGCTGAACGTGTGCTCACTGCGCCGCGCCCACGTGCTCGTTTTCAAGGGGAAGGCAGAGGTCGTCGAAGAGCTCGACCGACCACTTCGCTCGGCCAGCGACACGTACCGCTGGCCACACGTGATCCGGCTCGTGCACTACGTCCGCGTGCCGCGGACGGTGAAGCGGAAGATCTCGCGCCGCGCCCTCTTCGCCCGCGACGGCTGGCGCTGCGTCTACTGCGGCACGCAGACGGGGCGGCTGACGCTCGACCACGTCATCCCGCGCTCGAAGGGGGGCGACTCGACGTGGGAGAACGTCGTCACCTCCTGCGCGCCCTGCAACCTGCGCAAGGGGAACCGACTGCCGCACGAGGTGCACATGGAGCTCCCGGCACGGCCGAGGCCGCCGGCGCCGGTGCTCTTCATCCGCCTCGCGACGCCGAAGATCCCGCAACGCTGGGAGCAGTACCTGGCGCCGTACGCGACGCCCACGCGCTCCGCCGCGGCTGCCTAACGCTCGCGCTCGACCGGCAGGTCCGGATACCGCTCCCACTCCGACCAGGAGCCGGGATAGAGCCGCCCGTCTCGGCCGGCGAGGTGTAGGCGGTGGAGCACGACGCAGGCTGTCACGCCCGATCCGCAGTAGGCGACCACGTCGCCGGGCGGCAGCTCGGGCTGAGCCTCGTTCCACGGCGCGTTGAGCGCACCGGGGATGCGGCCGGCCACCCGGTCGACGGGGTTCGCCTCGCCCCGCCAGCGGGACGGCACGCGCGCGTCGACGACGACCAGCTCGGCGAGCCGCCGCGAGAGCTCCGTGCGCTCGACCGTGTCGTCCGCACGCAGGCGCGAGACGAACCCGGCCCGGGGCGCCGTCTCCTCGCCCCCCGTGAGCGGTCCCTGCCACGCGTCCGGCTCGATCAGACCGCAACGGTCGTGGCCGTGGTGGCGGAGGAGCCACCAGAGCCGCTCGGCGCCGCCCATCGTCCCGTAGGCGACGACGAACGTCTCGCCGCCGATCCCGGCGCGCGACATGGCTTCGACGAAGCGCTCGTTCGACGGCAGGGGATGGCGGCCGCGGCTCCCCGGCGGGTCGGACAGCTCCCGCTCGACGTCGACGAACACGGCGCCCGGCACGTGCCCCTCGAGGTAGGCGCGCCTGCCCGCCTCGGGGTCGTCGAGCGCCCAGCGACAGTCGACGAAGCGGTAGCGCACGTGTGACATCTCAGCACGCGGCGGCGTAGGAAGGGCATGAAACGGCTCTCGCTCCCACTCGTTCTCGCCGCTCTTGCCGTCGCGGCGGTCGCGGCCTTCGCCGGCGTCGGCCGTCCCGAGGCGGCACGCGGCGACACCGGCGCCACGCCGGACACGGTCACGACCGTCGGCCACGGCGCCGTCACCGTCGTGCCCGACCAGGCGTCGATCAGCGCCGGCGTCCACACGCAGGCGACGAGCGCCGCCGACGCGCTCTCGCAGAACGCAAAGTCGATGAACGCCGTCGTCGCCGCCCTGAAGCAAGCCGGCGGGAAGGACCTCCAGACGCAGCAGGTCTCCCTCTACCCGCAGTCGGACGAGGGCGGGAACGTCACCGGCTACACCGCCGACAACTCGGTCTCCGCGTCGACCGGGGTCGCCGACGCGGGCTCGCTCGTGGACGCGGCGGTCGCCGCCGGCGCCAACACGGTCAACGGGCCGACACGGTCGGTCTCCGACCAGGACGCGCGCTATCGCGACGCGCTGAAGCAGGCGGTCGAGGACGCCCGCGCGAAGGCGCAGGCGCTCGCCGACGCGGGCGGCTTCGGCGTCGGCCCGGTGTCGGTCGTCACGGAGCAGTCGAGCGCGCCGCAGCCGGTCTTCGAGCGGGCGGCGGCCGCGAAGGCCGCCGACTCGACGCCGATCGAGCCCGGCACACAGGACGTGACCGCCGACGTCACCGTCACCTTCCGGATCAGGTGACGCCGGCGGGGACGTTGTCTCGGCTCACGCGAGCCGGAGCCTGAGCCGCAGGGGCCGCTCGCAGCGGGCGCAGACGCTGCGGGCGGCGCCCTTGCGCTCCGCCAGGTGCACCGGCAGCGGCTTCTCGCACTCGCACCAGAGTGGTGTGGGTGCGTGGTCGTCGTGTGTCAACGCGTGGTCTGCCATGAGGGCCGTCCTTTCGACGGACACCAAGAGGTGTCGGAAACGAGAGAGTCCCGCGAGGAGATGAGCTAGCCGGCGGCGGCGGGTGGGACGAAAGCGCCGGCTAGCACACGTTGAGGCGCGCGACGACGATCGCCTGGAAGCGGCGCTTGATCGAGTACATCGTCGTCGGCACGGCGTGCATCTCCGGAGAGTCTACGCGGCGAGCGTCTCCTCGGCGAGCAATTCGTCGACCGGCACCGTGGCGATCGTCTGCAGGATCCGGCCGGCGATCCGGTACGGGTCGCCGAGCGAGTTCGGGCGCCGGTCCTCGAGGTAGCCGCGATGGCCGTTCCGGACGAAGCTCCAGGGGACGCGGATCGACGCGCCGCGGTTCGCGACCCCGAAGGTGAACTCGTCGATCGCCGCCGTCTCGTGCAGGCCCGTCAGCCGCAGGTGGTTGTCGGGGCCGTAGACCGCGATGTGGTGGTCCTTGTGGTCGTCGAAGGCGTCCATCAGCGCCGCGAAGTACTCTTCCCCGCCGACCTCCCGCATGTGCCTCGTCGAGAAGTTGCAGTGCATGCCGGAGCCGTTCCAGTCGTGCTCGGCCCCGAGCGGCTTCGGGTGGAAGTTCACGTCGACGCCGTAGCGCTCGCAGAGGCGGAGCAGCAGGTAGCGGGCGATCCAGACCTCGTCGGCGGCGCGCCGCGAGCCCTTGCCGAAGATCTGGAACTCCCACTGACCCTTCGCGACCTCGGCGTTGATCCCCTCGACCTCGATCCCCGCCTCGAGGCAGAGGTCGAGATGCTGCTCGACGATCTCGCGGGCGACGTCGCCGACGTTCTTGAAGCCGACTCCGGTGTAGTACTCGCCCTGCGGCGCCGGGAAGCCCTCGGCCGGGAACCCGAGCGGCGCGGCGCCCCGGTACAGGAAGTACTCCTGCTCGAACCCGAACCACGTCTCGGGGTCGTCCGGAATCGTCGCGCGGCTGTTCGACGCATGCGGCGTGCCGTCCGGGAGCAGCACCTCGCACATCACGAGCAGGCCGTTCGTGCGCACCGGGTCGGGGTGGACGGCCACGGGCTGCAGCAGGCAGTCCGAGCTCGAGCCCTCCGCCTGCCGCGTCGAGCTGCCGTCGAAGTTCCAGACCGGCAGCTCCTCGAGCTCCGGTACCGACGCGAACTCGGCGATCTTCGTCTTCGAGCGCAGGTTGGGCGTCGGCTCGTACCCGTCGAGCCAGATGTATTCGAGCTTGAACTTCACCTCGTCCTCCTCGTCGTCGGACCAACAAAAAAGGCGCCCACCACCGATCGTGGTGAAGCGCCATTGCTTCCGCGCGCGCCCTCGTCGGCGCAGCACGTGCGAAAACCCTAGCGGTCCCCCCGGCCGGGGCGCAAGGACGAGATCCCGAGCAGCCGTTCAGAGGTGTGGTCGACCTGCAACGTCGTGTGGTCGAGCCCGAAGCGGTCGTGGAGGAGCCGCTCGAGCTCCCGTCGGAGGGCGTGGCAGTCGCCGTCGCGCTCCACGAGCACGTGCGCCGAGAGGGCCGGGAAGCCCGAGGAGATCTCCCACACGTGCAGGTCGTGGACGTCGGTGACTCCCGGATGGCGCCGCATCGCAACACCGACCTCTTCCGGGTCGAGGCCCTCGGGCGACGCCTCGAGCAGCACGCGCCCGCTCCGGCGCAGGAGCGGCCACGCGGCGAGCAGCATCGAGCCGGCGACCGCGAGCGAGGCGATCGGGTCGGCGCGATCGAACCCGGTCGTCCAGATGACGATCCCCGCGACGACGGTCGCCGTGAACGCGTACAGGTCGGTGAGCAGGTGCTGATAGCTGCCCTCGACGTTCAGGCTCGACCGGTTCGCGCGCGCCACCTGGCGCAGCGCGAGGACGTTCACGATCGCGCCGGCAGCCGCGGTGAAGACGACGATCGGCGCCTCGACCTCGGGCGGCGACACGAGTCTCCTGACGC
>JAICYG010000023.1 GCA_025934335.1 Thermoleophilia bacterium
ATGCGCACGATGTGGGAGGACGGCATCGCGAAGGTCGCGAGCGGCCTCACGAGCGCGGAAGAGCTCGCGCGCGTCTGCTCGGCGTAGCCCTGCCGGAAAACGCCGGGAATCTCCCCCTTCAGGGTGGTGCGCCTCCCGCGGCGCCTGCCGATAGTGATCGTGATGTCAGCTGCGATTCAACTGGCTGTCGACCACGACGCTTCCTGGCGGATCACCCGCGAGGGTACGGACGTGGCCACCATCGACGTCCGGCAGGAGCAAGGTGAGGTCGTCATCCTCGCCGGCACCTCGAACACCGAGCGGCCGTACCGCTTCCCGTCCCTTCAGGCGGCGGACGCGTTCCTCTCGGACTTGATGACCTCGTTCTCGTACCTCGGATGTGACATCGCCGCGACGGCGTAAGTCCTTCCTGCCCGCACCGAGATCCCCCTCCCGGGGGGTGGAGGAAAAGGCAGGTATCGACGAGAAGTTGTTGCGGAATCTTCGTCCTACCCCACCAGCGAAGGAGTAAGTGCATGATCAAGTTGCGGCAGCGGCTCTCTCATCAGGAGGGCTTCACGCTGATCGAGCTTCTGATCGTCATCGTGATCATCGGCATCCTGCTGGCGATCGCAGTGCCGTCGTATCTCGGCTTCAAGGATCGCGCCAACAAGCGGGCCGCGCAGTCGGACCTCCGCGAGGCCGTTCCGGTCGCCGAGGCGTACTACAGCGACCACGGCACGTACGGAACGATGACGTTCGGGTCGATGCAGGCGATCGACAGCGGCATCTCGACCGCGATCACCGTCGGCGCGAAGAGCTCGGGCGGTTACTGCCTGTCGGCCACCGTCGGCAACGCGACCTGGGCCGTTCACGGGCCGGGCGCCACCTGGTACAAGGCCGGCACCTGCACCGGCTCGGCAGTCAGCGTCAACTCGTAGCACCACGTTCGAAGAGCGCGAGGCGGCCGGTGCTTTCCGCCGGCCGCCCGTTCTCTGCCCGGCCCGGGGCGAGTACCAAGGACTTGATTCGGAGGCGGCGAACAAGGGCGCGCCGCACCCACCACCAGACACATCCATTGCGGAGACAACAAACTTGACCACCACCGCACAGTCGATCGACGAGCTCCTCGCCATCATGGTGGAGCGCGACGCATCCGACCTCCACATGACCGCCGGCTCGCCGCCGGTGATCCGGGTGAACGGCCGGCTCGAGCGCCTTCTCGACTTCGAGAAGCTTTCCCCCGAGGAGACGCGCTCGCTGATCTACCGGATCATCTCGACCGAGCAGCAGAAGTTTCTCGAGACGGCTCGCAGCCTCGACTTCGCACACTCGATCCCGGGCCTCGCGCGCTTCAGGGTCAACGCCTTCTTCCAGCGCGAGAGCCTCGCCGCTGCCTTCCGCATGATTCCCGCGCGGATCCGCAGCCTCCAGGAGCTGAACATGCCGACGACGCTGTACGAGCTCGCCGAGAACCCGCGCGGCCTCGTGCTCGTGACCGGCCCGACCGGCTCCGGTAAGTCGACGACGCTGGCCTCGCTGCTCGACCACGTGAACAAGACGCGGCACGAGCACATCCTCACGATCGAGGACCCGATCGAGTTCCTGCACTGGCACGGCTCGTGCATCGTCAACCAGCGTGAACTGGGTCCCGACGCGACGACGTTCGCGGACGCGCTGCGCGCCGCGCTGCGCGAGGACCCGGACGTGATTCTCGTCGGCGAGATGCGCGACCTCGAGACGATCTCGACGGCGCTGACCGCCGCCGAGACCGGCCACCTCGTCTTCGCGACCCTGCACACGCAGAGCGCGCCGCAGACGATCGACCGCGTGATCGACGCGTTCCCTGCGGGCCAGCAGGGCCAGATCCGCGTTCAGCTCGCGGCGACGCTGCAGGGAGTCGTCACCCAGAACCTGGTTCCTACCGCGGACGGTCGCGGCCGGGTCGCCGCGCTCGAGATCCTCATCCCCGACGACGCGGTGCGGAACCTGATCCGCCAGGCAAAGATCGAGCAGGTCTACTCCGTCATGCAGACGAACACGTCGCGCGGGATGATGACCATGGAGCAGTCGCTCGCCGATCTCGTGCAGCGGCGCGTCATCTCGACCGAGGTGGCCTACGCCCGCTCGTCGCGCCCCGACCAGCTCGCCGGGATCCTGGAGCGCGCCGGCTTCTCCGGCCTTCCCAGCCTCGGCTCGGCGCCGCCGCTCGCAGTCGCGGGCCTCGGCGACGCGGGCCTGCGTCTGGCAGGTGAGAGCTAAAGATGGACATGAAGAAGGAGATCAAGCTGTCCGACCTGCTGCCGAAGCGGAAGCCGGGCGGCGGCAGCAGGTCGTCGGCCCCCGTCGCGAACGGCGGTCGCGGCAGGACGCGCATGAAGGAAGTCGTCGGCGTCAAGGTCGGCTCGTCGCAGCTCGCGGCGGCCGAGGTCGTCAACGACGGCGTCCCGAAGCTCGTCAAGGTTGCCCGTGAGCCGCTCGAGCCCGGCGTCGTCGTCGCGGGCGAGGTTCGCGACATTCCGGCCCTCGGCCGCGCGCTCGACGAGTTCTTCCGGAAGAACGACCTTCCGCGGAAGAACGTGCGCCTCGGCATCGGCACGAACCGTGTCGGAGTCCGGGTCCTGAACGTCGAGGGCATCGACGACGACACGCAGCTTGCGAACGCGGTCACCTTTCGCGCACACGAGACGCTCGCGATCCCGATGGACCAGGCGGTCATGGACTACCACGTCGTCCGCTCGGAAGAGACGGATGACGGTGTCAAGTCGCATCGCGTGATTCTGGCCGCCGCCTACCGCGAGCCGATCGACCACTTCTACGCAGCCTTCGACGCCGCCGGCATCGAGCTCCAGGCGGTCGACGTCGAGGCCTTCGCGCTTCTGCGTGCGGTCGCGCCGCGCGACGGACGCGACGGCGGTGAGCAGACGGCGGTCGTCGCGCTCTCGCTCGGGCATGACCGCACCACGCTCGCGATCTCCGACGGAACGGTCTGCGACTTCACGCGCGTCCTCGAATGGGGCGGGAGCCGTCTCGACGCCGCGATCGCCCGCGAGCTCGGCGTGACGATCGAAGAAGCAGCCGAGATCAAGGAATCGCTCTCTCTTGCCGAAGATGCAGACGTGGCGAACACGAGAGCGCAGAACGCGGTCAAGTCGGAGCTGGCGAACCTCGCGCGGGAGCTCGTGGCGTCGCTGCAGTTCTACCAGGCACAGCCCGAGTCGCTTGCGCTCGCGGAGATCCTCGTCACCGGCGGCACCACGCGCATGCCGGGGCTCGTCGACGAGCTCGAGCGGCTCATTCGCGCGCGTGTCCGGCTGGCCGACCCGCTGACGGCAGTCAGCGCGGGCGGAGGTGTCGACAGCCGTGACGACCTCGGCTCGCTGACGGTCGCGATCGGGCTGGGGGTGGAGCGCTGATGGACGCCGTCAACCTTCTCCCGCTCGAGTACCGCGTCCGGAAGCGCAGGAGCCGCCTCGCGGCGGCGGACGGCCTCGAAGGCACCCGTACGCTCCGGATGGGAGCCGCTGTTGCACTGCTCTTCGCAGTGCTGCTCGGCGGGCTCTTCTACCACGAGCACTCCGTCGTCAACTCGAAGAAGAAGGAGCTCGCGGACACGCAGGCGCAGATCGAGGCGATCGCGCCGCAGGTCCAGACGATCCAGGACGCGCAAGCGGCCATCACAAACCGGCTCACGGCCGCGAAGTTGATCACCGACGCCCGCATGAACTGGGATCGCGCGCTGACCCAGTTCGCGAAGATCATGCCGTCGAGCACGTACGTGACGAGCCTTCAGGTCGTAGCGCCGACATCGTCCGTGCCCACGTCGGCCGCCGATGCGACTGCCACGTCCACGTCCGGGGCCACGGGCCTCACCGTCGCCGGTATCGCTCCGGGAACGGTCGGAACCGCGCTCGTGATGGACCACCTGTCGTTGCTGCCCTGGCTGAGCGCCGTGACGCTGCAGTCGGCGGGTCGCCAGCCCGATGGGACGCAGAACTTCACCATGACCGCCGGCGTCTCACAGGAGCGTTGAACATGACACGCATGAATGGAGTCGTCGGGGTCATCGTCAGCGCGGTCGTGGTGCTCGTGGTCGCGCTCGTCGGGTGGTTCGCGTTCGTCTCCCCGCAGCGGTCGAAGGCCGACCGCCTGAGCGGCGAGGTCGACTCGGCGAAGTCCACCCTGTCCTCCGACCAGACGCTGCTTGCGACCGCGCGCCGCGAGAACACGGAAGGTCAAGCCCAGGCTGCGAAGCGCGCTCTGCCCGAGCAGGCACAGGTGTCGAACATCCTTCGGCAGCTGGCCGGCTTCGCCAAGGAGTCGCGGACGGAGCTCGACAACATCACGCCGGGCGCCGCCGTCTCCGTCGGCTCCGCGCAGGCGATCCCGATCAGCCTTCAGTTCAAGGGCCGCTACTTCGGCCTGCAGAAGCTGCTGAAGCTGTTGAACGAGAGCGCCGTCGTGAAGGACGGCAAGATCGTCGCGACCGGCCGCCTGTACAGCGTCTCGAGCATTCAGTTCACAGGTGGCCAGGCCCCCGCAGGCGGGCAGGCCTCGACGAACGACCTCGCGGCGACGATCTCGCTCAACGCCTACCTGTACGACAGCGCTGCTGCTGCTGCTGCCGCCGCCGCCGCGGCGACGTCGACCGACTCGACCCAGACGGCCGCCGCGCCGACTCAGTGATGACGTCGACGGCGGCTCGGTCCCGCTCGAGGAAGGCCTTCGCCAAGGAGAAGGCGGCGAAGGAGCGGCGGCAGATGATCATGGTCGTGGCGCTCGGCGTCGTGCTGCTCGCCCTGCTTGCGTTTCAGCTGCCGAAGTTGCTCAAGTCGTCCGGATCGAGCTCGACGGAGGCGCCGCCGGCCGTGCCGACGACCGCCGCACCCACGCCGGCGGTGGCGAATTCGCCTGCCGCGCTTCGGGCCGCACTGAAGTTGCCTGCCCGCGACGTCTTCCAGCGCCCCTCGATGACGGTGGAGGCCACGCTCGGCAGTGTCGCACCTCCGCCGGGGCTGCACGACCCGTTTGCCTCCCCGAACTCAGTTGGCGCGGCGGAGGCGCCGGCCGCCCCGCCGGCGCCCGTCCAGACGACGTCGCTTCCCGGAACGATCGTGCTCGGCACGCCCGGCCCGGGCAAGGTCGCCGTGCAGGGGTGGATCGTGATCCTCGCGTCGATCCCGACGAGTGACGGCCGGAATTCCGCGCAGGCGTTCGCGTCGAAGGCGCGCCAGGCGGGCCTGTCCAGTGTGTCGGTGCTCGACTCGTCCAGCCGGCAGGGTCTCCGCGGCGGCTACTGGGCCGTGTACGCCGGCCCCTATACGAGCCTCTCGCAGGTGAGCACGGCGGCGACGGCCGTTCACGCTGCCGGCTTCGGGAGCGCGTACATCCGGCAGCTCCTCGTCTACAAGGCGAAGCAGGGCGGGACGACCACAACGACTCCGAAGAAGAAGCGGTAGGAGGAGCGATGGCCGAGTTCGCCTACGACGCAATCAACGCGCAGGGCCTCCTGACCACCGGCACGGTCAGCGCGCCGGACATCTCGAGCGCGCGCGAGCAGTTGCAGGCGCGCGGCCTGCTCCCGAGCAGCCTCAAGGAGCGTGCGGCGGCCGGCGAGGAGTCCTTCGGCAGCATGTTCAAGAAGGTCAAGCCGAAATCGCTTCAGGTTTTCGCGCGCCAGCTCGCGACGATGATCGAGGCGGGTGTGAGCGTCGTAGCCGCGCTCGTCACGCTCGAGGAGCAAACGGACGACAAGTACCTGAAGGAGATCGTCGGAGAGGTTCGCGCCGACGTCGAGTCAGGGATGATCTTCTCGCGCGCCCTCGGCCGCCACCCGAAGGTGTTCAGCCGGCTCTTCGTCGCGATGGTCGCCGCCGGCGAGTCGTCGGGAACACTCGACACGGTCCTCGACCGCGTTGCAACGCAGATCGAGAAGGAGACGAAGCTCAAGCGGCGCGTCAAGAGCGCGATGGTCTACCCGACCGTCGTGCTCACCTTTGCGACGCTCGTCCTCATCTTCATGCTCATGTTCATCGTCCCGGTGTTCCAGAAGGTGTTCGATGAGCTGAACGGCCAGCTGCCGACGCCGACGCGGATCATCATCGCGCTGTCGCATGCCCTGCGTGGGTACTGGTTCATCATCTTCCCTGTCATCGGGCTCATCGTGTACGGGCTCAAGCGGCTGAAGAACACCCCCGAGGGCACGAGGCGCTGGGACCAGTTCAAGCTGCGCGTGCCGATGAAGATCGGCGACGTCGTGCAGAAGGTCGCGCTCGCGCGCATCTCGCGGACGCTGGCGACGCTGGTCGCGGCCGGCGTCGACATCATCACCGCGCTCGACATCGCCGCCGGCACCGCCGGCAACTGGGTTCTCGAGACCGCGCTGCAGCGCACGTCAGCGCGAGTCCACGACGGCGTGCCGATCAGCGTGCCGCTTCAGGAGGACCCGATCTTCCCGCCGATGGTCGGCCAGATGGTGAAGATCGGCGAGGAGACCGGCGAGCTCGACAAGATGCTCAGCAAGGTCGCCGACTTCTACGAGGACGAGGTCGACGCGAGTATCGCTTCGCTCACCTCGATCATCGAGCCGTTGCTCATGATCTGCGTCGGCGCCATGGTGGGGACCATCGTCATCTCGATGTACCTGCCGATGTTCAAGCTGCTGACGCTGATCAAGTAGTCGTCGGTCGGTCGGTCGGTCGGTCTCGTTGCTCCGTCAGCCGTGCTCTGACGGCCGGTACCGGCACAGCGGAGGCCCCCGGGGCCGGAAGAACTGACAGCCGGCACTCCTCCGACACGTTCGGCGGTACGACGATCGCGATCTTCGTCACGCCGCGCGTGTCGACGGGCAACGGCCGGGATGTGCCGGTGGTGCACCGAGCCGCGTACCGCGGCGACCCATGGGCCGACCGAATGCTGATGACGAGGTGGCGCGGCCGGGTTCGGTTGCCAGCCGCGAAGAATTCCACAACCTGAGCGAGCTCTCCGCCCTTGCCCCATCCGAAGGCGATCGTGTCGGGCGTCGCGCGGAGGACGGAGAGGCCGCCATCTGCGATCAGTCGTCCATCGCGCCACGCAGACGTTTGTGTGCCGACCGCGAACGGCCCCTCGAGCGCGGTGCCCCGAGGGGCGACCAGGTCGTGTGGCGGAGCAAGCTCCGCCGCCACCCCCGGGAGCGTGTCGGCAGGCGCGCCGCCGCCGACGATCGCGACGCGGTCGATACTTGGGCTCCAGAACAGGGTTCTCGGCACCGCGAACGCGTAGCTGGCCATGGCCGGGTTGACGAGGAGCGTCGTTCCGATCGACCCGTCGATCGCTGGCGTCGCCTGGGAGTCGTAGTCACGCAGCGAGCGGATCGCTGAGGCGGTGATGCAGACGAGGAGGAGTCCCGCAACGGCGAGAAGGAGCCGCCCGTACTGCGCGCCGGCTACCGCGGCTCCGACCGCCAGCAGAGCGAGAAGCGGCGCCCAGACGAGCGCCGGCGAGCCGACACGGACGACGAGTCCGTCCGAGAGAGCGAGCAGCGTTGGCGCGTGGCCTTCGTTCGCGGCGAGGCGCGCGCTCAACGGCAGGAGCAGTGCGGCTGCCGTCGCGCCATAGGCGAGCAACGCGTACGGCCCGCGCCCTCGGCGTGCGCGGCGGTCGACATTGCGCCAATCGAGTAGGAACCCCAGGGCTAATAACGGCGCCACGTAGAACGTGAATCGCTCGTAGACTCCGTTGCCGTTCGCGCTCCAGAGTGCGCCCTCGGCGACGAGCCCCGCGATCAGGAAGGCGGACAGTCTGGCGAACGCGCGGCGGATGGAAGCGGACGAACGCATCGCCGTCCCGAGGCCGAGCAGCGCACCCGGGACGATCACCCACCCTGAGGCGACCGCGACGACGAACCCGTTCACGCCCGCCCAGCCGAGGATACTGTCGACCGAGTAGTGAAGGTCGTCCGCGGATCCGATCACTCGCTGAAGCATTGAACCGCCGCCTGCCGCGGACACCAGAGCTGCGGCTGCGGCGACCGTCGCAGCGGTCAGGGTGAGGCGTTCGAGGAACCCCCGGACGCTGCGCGTCATCGTCATCCACGCGCAGCCGCAGGCAAGGGGAACGACGAGGAACTGCAGCCCACCGGTGACGAGGAGTGCGGCGAAAGCCCCGCCGAGGAGGGCGAGTTGCCGGAGCCGCGGTCGGTCGAGCGCGTCGACGGCGACGAGCGTCGTCCAGAGGAAGACTGGGTACGCGTACGGCTCCGCGAGGAGCGTCGCCGTGAACGACCCCGCCGGGATGAGCTGCGACAGCGCGGCCCCGACGAGCGCCGGCCCACTCTCGAGCCCCAGTCGCCGAGCGAGGAGATACACCGGCGCGACTGCGCTCGCGAATGCGGCCGAGGCGACGGCCTGGCTCAGGTGGTGCGCGAGTGACACGTTGTGGAGAAGCCAGACCGGCGATGTGAGCACAGGCCCGGTGTAGGAGAGGATCGTCCACAGCGAGACGCGCTCGCCATGGACGTGCGCGAACGGGCCGGTGAAGACCGAGCGCGAGAGCCCCGCGTACAGCCATTCGTCCGGGAAGTACAGGATCGAATGGATTCGGAGCGCGAGCAGCGCGTGCGTCAGAGCGGAGAAAGCGGCGACCGCGGCGAGAGTCGCGCGCGGATGCGCTGCGAGCGTCGAGGCGCGCACCGGCCGAATCTAGCTTTCGTCTCGGCGGGCGCTGCGCGCCCCAGTCGGCGTTAGTCGCTGCCGTGGGGAACGCGAATCGCGTCCGCAACTGCGTGGGGTTGCCTGCGACGCCGCACGACGAAGGCGCACAGCGAGACCATCAGGATCAGGTTCCCGGCGAGGATGAACGTGTCTGCGAGGTTGAACGCAATGCCGCCGCTGCCCATCTGGAGGAGGAGCGGGTTCGGCACGACCAGGTGATCGCTCGCACCGGAGATCAGGTTCCCGAGCACACCGCCGGCGAAGATGCCGGCGCCGACCGTCACGGCGCTCGAGCGCACGCGCGTGAGCGGGACGACAGCGGCGAGCACGAGCGTGCAGCCGATCGCCCACAGCGCCGAGCGGTGGTGGAGCGCCCAGTCCGGCGAGGGAAGGAGCACGTTCAGCCAGAGGTCGAAGCAGGCAAGCGTCGTGGCGAGAAGCCACAGGACGAGCAGCCGCTGCTTCCTATCCCTCATTCGAGGCATGTGATGGACGGATCCTACGACTGCCAAACCCGCGCGGGCAAGCACGGCTATGCGTCGCCGAGCCGGCCGCGGATCCGGTCGATCTCCTCGTGCAGCTCGCGGCGCTTTCGCGAGAGCTCCCGCTCCTGCTCCGCCGCGACCTCGTTCGAGAAGCTCGCGAGCCGCTCGTGCAGCTTCGTCCGGAGCGCCGACAGCTCGCTCTCCTCCGCCTCGAGTTGCTCGAGGCGCTTCCTCAGCTCCGCTTCGTCGTCGTTCATCGCCCGTAGCTTTATCAGCTGGCGATGATCAGAATTCGATCTGATGACGACAACCGATCTCCCCGACTTCGACGAGCTCGCCGCCGAGCTCGTGCGAATCCGCCACCAGCTGGCGGAGCTGGAGCGGCGGCTCGAGAAGGCCGAGGAGCGCGCGGCGCAGTTCCCGAGCGAGTTCTCGCAGAGGACGTTCGACGAGCTCCGCGCCGAGGACGTCGGACTGCGTGCACGCGTGACCGAGCTCGAGGAGCAGCTGCGGCCGGTCCTCCGGCGTCGGGAGCCGCAGTAGCGGTGTGGCCGTACCGCCACGCGGGCGCGGGCCGTCGCGAGTTCGGGCGGGTCGTGCTCGCATCGCTCACCGCGAGCGCGCGGGCCGAGCTCGACACGCACCGCGCGCTCGGCCGCCGCCTGCGGGCGCGGCGGGCCGAGCGGCGGCTCGCGGAGCTGGAGGAGGCGCTCGAACGGCTCGAGAGCGGCGCGCCGCCGCAGACGCATGCCTGGTACGCACGTCCCGGCGCGGCGGCCGTCACCGGCACCGCCTTCCTGGTCAGCGTGGTCGTGCTCGCGGCCGTGGTCGGGATGCGTGGCCCGGACGGCGTGGTCGTCGGGGTGCTCGACGTGGCGATGCTGCTCGCGACGGCCCTCTGGTTCTCGGCCGCCGTCGGGGCTCACACCCGCGCACGCCGGGGCGCGCCTTCTCCCCCGAACGGGGGATCTTCGTTCGAGGAAAGCAGCCGATAGGACGAACATGGCGTCTCAGACCTTCTTCGACATGAACGCGATGATCGTGGAGCTGGAGCAGCTCGAGCACCACGAGCGAAAGGTCTCGGCGTTCCGCCGCCGGCTGCACGACCGGCTCGACGCGTTCCCGAACGAGCTCACTGCGAAGAAGGAGCGCGAGGTGTCGGAGAAGCGGCGTGCGCTACATCGGCGCATCGACTCGTTGCGGGCCCAGCTCGATCTCGCGAACCACTGAGCGATCGCCTAACGCGATCGGCGCGTCTCACCTCCCGAGAGGAGTGCGGTGCGCGATGCCGAAGCCGTCCCCGGTGGCCGCGTACTCACTGCCGCGGGGGGTCCAACGAGACACGAGGAAGCTGCGGGCGGCGCTGTTCGACGGCCCGCACCCCGAGCGTGTTGCCGAGCTGACGGCGCGAATCGAGCAGCTCGAGGCGAAGCTACGCGCGATCGAGGAGCACCCCGGCATCGACCCGGCAGCGCTGCGCGCGGCCCTCGCGCACACGCTCCTGGTCGCGACTGCGGAGGGGTACGCATTCGCGGAGGTCGACGCGCCGCCGCCCGCGCCCGGCGCCACCGTCGAGCACGAGGGCGCGCGGTACATCGTCTGGCGCATCGGGCCGTCGCCGCTTCCGGACGACCCGCGCCGCTGCGCGTTCCTCGTCAGCTGACGGCGACGGCCGTTGTTGCCGCCCGCTCGTCGGCGAGCACGGCGAGCAGCGCCCTCACGACCTGCGGGTCGAACTGGCTGCCGGCGCAGCGCGCGATCTCCGCCTCGGCCTCCCTCGGTGCGAGAGCCGGCCGGTAGGGGCGCTCGCCGGTCGTCATCGCGGCGTAGGAGTCGGCGACCGTGACGATCCGGGCGACGAGCGGGATCCCGACGCCGGCAAGGCCGTCGGGATAGCCGAGACCGTCCCAGCGCTCGTGCGAGGCGCGCACGGCGTCGGCGATCGGCTCGAGCCCGGCCACGCGACCGACGATGCGCTCGCCGACCACGGTGTGCTGGCGCACGATCTCCCACTCGTGATCGTCGAGCGGGCCGGGCTTCATCAGGATCGAGTCGGGGATCGCGACCTTGCCGATGTCATGCATCTGCGCGGCGGTCACGACGGCGTCGACAGAAACGGGGGAGTCCAGGCGCTCGGCGATCGCGCGTGCGAGTCGGACGACCTCGTTCGTGTGCTCGGCCAGCACGGTGTCTCGCGCCTCGAGCACGCCGAGGAGCGCGCCGCGGCCTTCGGAGCCGAGCTGGCGGTCGCCGCCCTTGTCGCGGTACATGCGCCGGTCGACGATCTTCAGCGCCTCGGTCGTGTCGAGAGTCTCGTCGGGGATCACGACCGTCCCGACGGACGAGGTGATCCGGAACTTCTCGCCCTCCTCGGTCAGCGCGGCCTGCGTTGCCGCGACCAGCTCGGCGACCGTGTCGGCGCCGCCCCGGACGAGCGCGCAGAACTCGTCGCCGCCGAGCCTGTAGGCGTTGCCGCGGCCGCGGCCGCTGACGCAGGCGGCGAGCTGCGTGCCGAGCCGGACGAGCAGCGCGTCGCCTGCGGGATGGCCGAAGCGGTCGTTGTACGACTTGAAGCCGTTGAGGTCGAAGAGGAGCAGCACGGACGGCCGCTCGAGCGCGATCGCCTCCTCCAGGTCCGCGACGAGCGCCCGCCGGTTCCAGAGGCCGGTCAGCGCATCAGTCTTCGACTCGCGCCGCGTCTGGTCGAGGAGATGCAGGTAGTCGGTGAACGTCATCCCCATCCGTACGATCACGGCGGCGAGCGCCAGCGAGGTGAGCGTCAGCCCGATCGGGTTCAGGCGCAGGAAGTGGTCGAGCGTCTCGAGCACGAGCGCGAGCGAGCCGAACGCCGCCGGGACGACGAGGAGCCGCCGCCCATCGAGCCGCGGCGCCGACACGCGCCTCGGCGGAGCGACGCCGGCGGCCGCGAGCAGCACCATCCCGGCGGGCCACCCGAGGTCGAGGACGGTGCCGTACGAATAGGAGTCGGTGGCGGTCCGGACGAGGTAGACGCTGTCCGCAACCGCGAAGAGCGCGAGGCCGCCGCCGAAGAGCACCCAGCGCAACGAGACCCGCCAGCCGGCGAGTGCGACGGCGCCGACGACGATCGCGAGCAGCAGCATGTCGGCGAACGGGTACGCGAGGTTCGTCATCACCGCGCTTCTCGAGAGCTGCTCGCCCCCGAGCGACCGCAGGACGAGCTCGTACACGACGCTCGCGGCGAGTGCCGCCGTGGTCAGCGCGGCGATCACCCCGTCGAGCCAGAGGCTCGGGACGATCCCGCGCACGTCCTTGTGGAACAGGACGACGAGCGCCACGTACACGGGCGGGTAGAACAGGAGGTAGCCGGCGTCCGCGAACGACGGGAACGGGATCTCGGCCCGGTTCTCGAGCCAGAACGTGTAGTAGATGTCGCCGGCCGCCCACGCGGAGATGGCGAGGCCGACCGCGAGCCAGACGATGCGGTCGCTCCGGCCGCGCGAGCAGACGAAGCAGCTGAGCGCCGCAGACACCGTGACCGCGTTGTACGTCCAGTTCTCGTCGAAGTCGGCGAGCCAGGCGCCGCCGACGCCGCTCAGGAGCTGCGCCGCGACCACCGCGAAGCACGCGGCTGAGAATGCAAGCGGGAGGTGGCGCCACCGGAGGCGGGGTGCGAGCCGCATCCTCGTCTCTATCGTCACCACGGGCCCGCTTCTTGAGGGGCGGAGCGACGAATGGGGGCGGGAGGATTCGAACCTCCGTAGGCTGAGCCGACGGGTTTACAGCCCGTTCCCTTTGGCCGCTCGGGCACACCCCCGGGAGCGCGGATTGTAGCCTGAGGCCGTGCAGCGCTACGACGTGCTCGTGGTCGGCGGCGGGCCTGCCGGATCGACCACGGCGATCCGGCTCGCGGAGGGCGGAGCGCGTGTCCTCCTCGTCGACAAGGCGATTTTCCCGCGGGACAAGCCGTGCGGCGGCGGCCTCACCACGCGCGCCTTCGCGCAGTGCCCGGTCGACCCGACGCCGGTCGTCGAGGACGAGGTCGACGTCGTCGAGCTGCGCTTCCGCTTCGGAGACTCGGTCGTCCGCCAGGCGTCGTCGCCGGTGATCCGGATGACGCAGCGCCGTTGGCTCGACGCGTTCCTGCTCGCTGCGGCGCGCGAACGCGGTGTCGAGGTGCGCGAGGGGACGACGATCGACACTGCTACTGCTCCGGCCGACGTGATCGTCGGCGCCGACGGCGCAAACGGGACGACGGCGAAGTCGGTCGGCCTCGGCGGCGGCATCGTGCAGGGCGTTGCGTACGAGGGCAACGTGCCCTACGGAACCGTGGCCCGGGAGCGGTACGCGCACCGCGCGGTCGTCGAGCTCGCCGACATTCCGGGCGGCTACGGCTGGGTGTTCCCGAAGGGTGACCACGTGAACGTCGGCGTCGGCGCCTGGCAGGAGGAGGGGCCTCGCATCCGGGAGCACCTCGCGCGCGTGTGCAACGCGCACGGGCTCGACCCGTCGCAGCTCGACGCGCTGCGTGGGCACAGGCTGCCGCTGCGCCGCGCCGCGACGCGCCTCGCGAACGAGCGGGCGCTGCTCGTCGGCGACGCAGCCGGGCTGATCGACCCCGTCTCGGGCGACGGGATGTACGAGTGCTTCGTCTCGTCGCGGCTCGCCGCGGAGGCGATCCTCGCCGGCACGCTCGCCGCCTATCCAGCCAAGCTCGACGCCGCGCTCGGGCGTCTGCACGGCGCGTCATGGAAGCTGAAGCGCGCCCTCGACCGCTGGCCGCGCGCGAGCTGGCGCGTCGCGCGAACGCGGCTCCTCTGGGGCTCTGTCGAGCGGCTCCTGCTCGGCGACGTCGGGTCACCCGGCGAGGTGACGGGTGCCGCGCGCGTGCCGCTGCGGGTGCTGGACGCGCTCGCGCGGATCCCGTGAACGGCTGATCGCTGCGGCATCATGAGCCTGTGACGCGGGTCGCAGCGGCGCTCCTCGCTCTGGTCGCGACGCTCGTCGCGTCCGCCGTCGCGCGCGCCGACACCGCGCCTGCTCCTTGCGTCGCCGCAGGCCTCGTCGCGATCGTGCAGCCGAACGCGACGGCGGCGGTCACGCTCGGCCCCGCGGTCTCCGCCGCGACGAAGCAGGGGACGGCGGCGCCGACGTTCCACGATGCGCAGTACGGCGTCGATCTGACGACCGCGGCCGCAGGCGCGGCCGGCTGCGTGGCGGCCGGCGCTCCCGGCGGCACCCATGCCGCCGCCGCGGCGTGGACAGTGCTCAGCGGCGCGCTTCGCGGCAGCGCGCTCACCGCAGACCTCGTCCCGGCCGACGGCGACGGCTCGGGCTGGCACCTGCGCACGAAGCTGCCCGGCCTCGAGATCGACGGCACCGCGACCGAAGCGGTCGCCGGCGCGACGGCACCGGTTGGCGACTGGGGCGAGCTCACCGTCGACGGGCAGGTCGACCTGCCGCGGCTCGCACCGCTTCGCCACTGGGCGGCCGCGCTCTCGCTGCGCCTCGTGAAGGCGCACGCCGGGCTTCCGGCGGGCACGCTCCTCCTCGTCGGGTACGCGGCGGCGAACCGAGCGCCCGCCCCACCGCCGAAGCCGGTCACGACGACCACGGCCCCCACCACGACCGCGCCGCCGCCGACGACCACGCAGGCGACGACGACAGCGCCCGCCGCGACGCCGCCGAAGCCGAAGCCGAGACCGAAACACGCGAAGCCGAAGCCGCACAAGCACTTGAAGGCGAGGACGAAGGCGAAGAGGAAGCCGAAGCCGAAGCGGCCCCGCGTCGGCGAGCCGCTGGCGACGGTGCCGCCGCTCCAGGTGAGCGGCGACGTCTTCCCGGTCGCGGGTGGTGCCGACTGGGGCGACACCTACGGCGGCGCGCGCTCCGATGTCGCGGGCGGGTGGCACCACGGCGACGACCTGTTCGCACCGCTCGGCACGCCGGTCGTCGCGGTCGCCGACGGCACCGTCTTCGCGGTCGGCTGGAACGAGGTCGGCGGCTGGCGGCTCTGGCTCCGCGACGACGCCGGCAACTCCTTCTACTACGCCCACCTCTCCGGCTACACGCGGCTCGCGCGAGACAACGGCGAGGTGCGTCGCGGCGACGTGCTCGGCTTCGTCGGCAATACCGGCGACGCGTTCACCACGGACTCGCACCTCCACTTCGAGGTGCACCCGAACGCGACCCTGTACCTCGGCTACGACGGCGCGGTCGATCCGACGAGCTACCTCCGCTCCTGGCCGCTTCCGGGCCGCGTGCACGTGCTGCCGCCGGTGCGCCTACCGGGCGTCGCGCCGACCGGCTTCGGCGCGCTCGCCGACTTCCGCAAGCTGCTCGCGGTGCACCCGATGCCGAAGCCGAAGACGCCCGCCGGGGACGAGGAGGACGAGCCGCCCTCAGCCTCCGCGCAGCGCCCCGCGCAGGCCGCCCTCGTGGGCGCGCGCGCCGACCGCGCGGCGAGCGGCGGCGACGGGCCTCTGCCGGTCGTCTTCGCGATCGTCCTCCTCGCCTGCGGGTTCGGCGCGGTCGCGCATGCGGCCCGCGTCGGACGCACCTGAACGGGGCATAGGCACCGTCCTCCGTCGCGTCTACTCTCGGTAGACATGCGTCGTCTCATCGACATGGTCTTGATCGCAGGGATCCTCGTCGCGGTCGGCTTCGGCGCCTACGAGCTCGGCACGCGCGTCGACTCGACGTCGAACAACCTCGCGAAGCACGACTCGGAGCTGAACCAGAAGGTGTACCGCCCGTCGAACCCGAAGGGGCCGTCGCGGCACACGATCGAGCTCGTCGGGATCGCCGTCGGCGGTGCCCTCGGCGTGATGATCCTCGTCTCGTTCTCGGGCGCGCTGCTCCGCACCCGCCGCAGGCAGCACTGGCGCCACACCTGATCACCCTCGTTCGAGGGACGTGCCTCGGCGCCCGGTCCGCCGAAAAGGTGGGGAGGCGAATCGGGTGGACCAAAGGCGACGGTGGAGGATCAGCGAGTGAGCTCGGAAGCACTTGCCGGGGCGGAAGCCCTAACGCGCGTACCCCTCGGTCAGCTGCTCATCCAGGGCGGCTTCCTGACGCAGGTCCAGCTCGACGACGCGCTCTACGAGGGCAGCCGCACCGGCGAGCGCCTCGGCGAGGTCGTCGTCCGGCGAGGTCTCGCGACCGAGGACGACGTCGCGAAGCTGCTCGCCGAGCAGTGGGACCTCGAGTACGTCGAGCGCTCCGCGATCTGGTTCGACGGTAACGCGCTGGCGCGGCTCTCGCGCGAGGACGCCCAGCGGCTCGAGGCCCTGCCCACGCGCATCGAGGGCGGCCACGTCGTCGTCGCGGTCGCCGAGCCGACCGAGCAGCGCCTCGAGGCGCTGCGCGAGCTGATCGGCCCGGAGACCGTTGTCATCGTCGTCCCGAAGTCGGCGCTCGACGCCGGGCTGCGCAGCGACCTGCTGCGGAGCGCCCGCGGCCAGTTCTCGCCGTCCGACGGCATCGCCGAACAGGTTGAGGCCGAGCACGACACCGAGCTCGAGACCGACGAAGACGCCGAGCTCGAGTTTCCCCCGGCGGCCGAGGAGGACGACGAAGAGGTCGTCCTCGCAGCCGTCACCCCACTTCCCGTACAACGAGCGGAGGAGGTCGAGATGGACACGACCATGGATTCCGACGCGGTCGCCCTCCTCGCAGACGAGGCGGAGGCGGTTGCGGAGCGGCTCGCTGCCCAGGCGGCGGCCGTGCGCCAGCAGCAGACCGAGCTGCGCGAGCGGTCGGATGCATACGAGTCGCGGATTCAGGAGCTCGAGGAGACGCTCGAGCGTCGCGACGAGCAGCTTGCGCGCGTTCGGTCGCAGCTCACCGAGCTGCTCGGATCGTTCGACGACTGACGAGGGCTAGGAGACGGTGACGCGGACGCGCTGCACGGCGTTGTTCGCGTAGCCGCCGACGTTCCAGGCCGGTGCGAGCGGCTGCTCGTTGCCGGCGGCGTCGCGCGCCCGGCAGGCGAGTTCATGCTCACCGGGCGCGGCCTCCCAGGCGAACGTCCAGCGCCGCCACGCCCAGCGCCCGAGGTCGGGCGGCTCGAGCCGTGCCGATGACCACGTCACGCCGCCGTCGGTGCTCACCTCGACATCCTCGACGTCGCCGTGCCCCGACCAGGCGCGGCCCTCGATCGTCACCTTCCCGGCGGCAAGCGTGCGGTCGCGCGACATGAACTCGGGGATGCCCGGCGGCACCATCAGCGCGCGCGGGAGGATGCGTTCGACAGGCGTGCCCTCCTCGTCGTCGCTCGTACGCATGCGGTAGCCGCGCGCCTGCTGGTAGCCCGTGAAGGGCTCGGCGGTGACGGTGATCCGCGCCACCCACTTCACGTTCGTCATCCCGTACCAGCCGGGGACGAGCAGCCGGAGCGGATGGCCGTGCTGCGGCGGCAGCGGGCCGTCGTTCAGCGCGTAGGCGAGCAGCACGTCCTCCTCGTGCGCCGAGGCGAGCGTGATGCTGCGCCGGTAGTCCTGCTCCTCGCCGCCTTCGATGCCGCGATCGAGCCCGGTGAAGACGACCTCGACCGCGCGCTCGCTCGGGCGGGCGAGCGCGAGCACGTCGCGCAGCCGTGCCCCGCGCCAGCGGCCCGTGCCGACCGCCTCCTGGAGCCAGGGCTGGCTGACCGGCCTCGGCTCGAACCGCGCGCGGCCGTTGCCGGCGCACTCGAAGGTCGCGACGACCTCATGTGCCGGCAGCGCGCGAAGCTCGTCGAGCGAGAGCTCGACCGGTGCCTCGACCTCGCCGTCGACTCCGAGCCGCCATGCCTCCTCGTCGACGACCGGGACGTCGTAGTGGACGAGCAGGTAGTGGAGCCCGACGGGCGTCACAGGCCAGCGCAGCGCCTCGAGCGGCATCCCGTGGTTACGCGTCGCGAGCTGGAGCTCCTCGACGCTGATCGGCGCCATGTCCATCGCCGGATTCTGTCAGCGGCGCCGCAGCAGGCGAAGGAGGCGGAGGCCGAGACCCGCGACGAGCGGTGCGCGGCGGCCGAGATCCTCGCGATCCTCGCGGTCGAAGGCGCGTGCGTAGCGCATCGCCTCAGCCGCCGACCCGTACGTCTTCTCGCCACCGGCCGCCTCGCAGCGCTCGCAGGCCCAGCGCATCGTCGCGCCGTCGGCGGCGAAGCGGTAGCGGTGCCCGAAGAGGCGGCAGGCGAGCGGCACGTTGTCGCACATGATTACGCGCCGCGGCCACGGGTATCGACGCGCGGTGAGCGTTCGGACGGGCGTCATCGAGACGAACATCCCCGGCCGTCTCGATCGCTTGCCGTGGTCGCGCTTCCACTGGATGGTCGTGGTCGGCCTCGGCACCGTCTGGATCCTCGACGGCCTCGAGGTGACGATCGTCGGCTCGATCGCGTCGCGGCTGACCGAGAAGGGGAGCGGCATCTCGATCGGGCCGAGCGGCATCGGCGTCGCCGCCGCCATCTACGTCGCCGGTGCGTGCGTCGGCGCGCTCTTCTTCGGGCAGCTGACCGACCGCTTCGGGCGCAAGAAGCTCTTCATCCTGACGCTGGCGGTCTACATCGCCGCCACCGTCGCGACGGCGTTCGCCTGGGCCCCCTGGTACTTCTACCTCTGCCGGTTCTTCACCGGCGCCGGGATCGGCGGCGAGTACTCGGCGATCAACTCCGCGATCGACGAGCTCATCCCCGCGCGGGTGCGCGGCCGCGTCGACCTGATCATCAACGGCTCGTACTGGGTCGGTTCGGCGGCCGGCTCCGCACTCGCGCTCTTCCTGCTCAGCTCGGTGTTCCCGAAGGACATCGGCTGGCGGATCGCGTTCGCGCTCGGCGCGGTGCTCGGGCTGACGATCATGCTCGTCCGCCGCCACGTGCCGGAGAGCCCGCGCTGGCTCTTCATCCACGGGAAGGAGGACGAGGCCGAGCGAATCGTCAGCGACATCGAGCAGGCGGTCGAGCGCGAGGAGGGGGAGAAGCTCGAAGACGTCGAGGACACGATCAAGGTGCGCCAGCGCGAGGTGATCCCGTTCCGGTCGATCGGACACACCGCGTTCAAGCTCTACCCGCGACGCGCCGTGCTCGGAATCGCGCTGTTCGTCGGGCAGGCGTTTCTCTACAACGGCGTCACCTTCAACCTCGGCGACTTCTACAGCACGTTCTACGGCGTCTCGTCGTCGTTCGTCCCGGTCTTCATCATCGTCTTCGCGGTCGGCAACTTCCTCGGGCCGTTCCTGCTCGGCCGGCTGTTCGACACCGTTGGCCGGATCCCGATGATCGCCGGCACCTATCTCGGCTCGGCCGCCGTCGCGGCGGTGCTCGCGTTCCTCTTCCTCGGCAAGACGCTGCACTCTCCGTGGGCGTTCCAGGCGTTCATCTTCGCGACGTTCTTCCTCGCGTCCGCCGGCGCGAGCGCCGCGTACCTGACCGTGAGCGAGATCTTCCCGATGGAGACGCGTGCGCTCGCGATCGCGTTCTTCTATGCGATCGGCACCGGCCTCGGCGGCATCATCGGCCCGTTGCTCTTCGGCCGGTTGATCGCGACGAACAGCCGCGGCTGGATGGCCGTCGCGTTCCTGATCGGCGCGGGCGTGATGGCGCTCGGCGGCATCGCCGAGCTGTTCCTCGGCGTTAAGGCGGAGCAGGCGCCGCTCGAGGACATCGCCAAGCCGCTCACCGCCGAGGAGGCGGAAGAGGGCGGGCTGCCGGGCGAAGAAGGGGAGGAAGGCGAGGAGAGTGAGGACGAGCGGCGCTGGCGCGAGCGGGAGGAGCGGGACCGCTCGCCGCGGCTCCGGCCGGGACCGGGTACGGGCGGGACGTTCTACTCGCCCGGGATGGTCGGCACCGCCGGTGCGACCCGGCGCGCGCATCCGTCGCTCCGCGACCGCGAGATCGACGCGATCGCGGCCGCGCTCGACGAGGGCGGGCCGATGCGGATCAGGGAGCTCGAGACGAGGACGCGCGGCCGGCGCTGGGGGCCCGGGCGGTTCGACTCCGCGCTCGCGATCGCGGTTCGCGAAGGGCGCGCGCGGCGCCTCTCGCGTACGACCGTCGGTCCGCCGCGGGACTGACGGGCTACCGTGCGGCGGCGAGCGTCTTCAGCTGGCGCCCGCTCGTCTCGCCGTACTCCCAGAGGGAGACGCCGACCTCGTTCCGCGACGCGTGCAGGAACGCGCGCAGCTCGGCGAGCGACGCGCGTCGTGCCTCGCCGCCGATCGGGTGCACCGGGAAGCGCGAGTCGCCGGCGAGACTGCGGACGAGTCGGATGTCGGCGGCGGTGTACGCCGCCACGCGGCGGGCGCCGCGGGTGCGCGCGGTGAAGTACTCCATCGGCAGGAAGATGTCGACGCTGCGCGCAAGCGTTCGGAACGGGTAACCCCTCCAGTAGGTGGCGCCGACGGGGTCGATGGTGATCGCGCCGAGCGCGAGCTTCCGTGGGAGCGCGACCCGCACGGCGCGTGCCACCGCGACGGCGCGCGCCGTGCGGGCGCGAAGCGAGCGCACCTTCGTCGACTCGATGTCGAGCGCGAAGGCATCGAACCCTTCGCCCTCCGGCGAGCGGAACCGCGCGCCCTGGAGTGAACGCCGGATATCGGCGCGCGGCGAGACGAACGACGGCAGGTACCAGCCGACGACGTCGATCCCGGCGCGGTGCGCCGCGTTCAGGAAGCGCGCGGTTGCGACCGGGTGCGCAACACCGGAGCGCTGTCGGTCGTTCGACGTCTCGAGGAAGAGCGTATGGATCCCGTGGGCACGCAGCCGCTCGACAACGGCCTCCGGGTGGCGGAGCGCCGCGGTGTCGTAGATCGAGACCCACGTCCCGGCGCCGCGGAAGGGCGCAAGCGAGCGCCCGCCGGAGGCGTACGTCGCCGCAACGAAGACGACGAGGAGGGTAAAGACGATCGTCAGCGCAGCGACGGCGACGATCAGCGGGGTGAGGCGCCGCATGGGCCAGCCATGGTTCCGCGAGGGCCCCGCATCCGCCAGGTTCGCGAGACCCATCTTCGGCCCCCCGCGGTCCTAGCGGGCGGCCTGTGGAGGGTTTGTCACACTTCCGTCACGTCGTTTGGCGTAGGGACATGCCTTCGCCGGACACGGCCGAGGCGTGGAGGAAGGGGACGAGCGGTTTCCAGCCGGCGCGGAGGACGCGCACGAGTGTCGGCGGCGTGATCAGCTCGGCCGATGCCGGCGGCCGCCGGGGCGGGCCGTAGCCGCCCGGGCGCCAGCGCTGGAGGAAGCCCGCGAGCACGAGGTGCGGCTCGCCGTCCGCGAGGACGAACGCGCCGTCCGGGAGCGATGCAGGTGCGACCGCCGCACGCGCGCCGTCGCGCTCGCCCCCGAGCTGCGCGTCGAGCTCGTCGGCGCCGCGCGCGCCCGTCAGCGAAAGCACGCGCACGTAGTCGGCGCGACGGCAGAGCGCGCACGGTCGGTGTCCCGCGGCGAACGCCGTCGCGTCGTCCAGGAAGAAGAGCCCGGTGTACTTCCCGGGCTGCGGCATCGCGGTGCGGTACCAGCCGCGGAAGGAAAGTCGGCACGCGATCCACCGGCGCGTCGCCTGCCGGCGCACGATCCGCCCGGTGCGATCGTGCAGGCACCCGCGGTTCCCGTACACGAGCCCGCGCTCGGGCACGGCGACGATCTCGCCCAGCGGCGTGACCCGGTTGCGCAACGGCACGGCCATCATCATGATCCGACCGGGAAGGATTGGGGAACGGGAGGGCGAAACCCCGCGCCAGGTACGGACGTTGAAGAAGAACGACCGGCTCCGTCCGGTCGGGACGCAAGGATTTCCAGCCGAGAGCGCAGGTCGAAGGCACATTGACGGGTGAGGTCGGGCTGAGGTGCCAACTGACCCACCGACCACAGCGCGAGGCTTGACGAAGTCGAGAGGCCGCCGGCGACAACCGGCGGCCTCTCTGTTTTACGGCCGGCTTACGTTCGCCCAACCCCACTCGTCACGCACGGGGTGAAAATGCGCGCATGAGGAAGCTCCTCGTGCCCGTCGTCGCACTCGCGCTGGTCTTCGCGACCGGCGCCGCCGCGCGCAACGTCCGGCCCA
>JAICYG010000085.1 GCA_025934335.1 Thermoleophilia bacterium
AGGCGGCCGCTATCCGCATCAGCTCTCGGGCGGTATGCAGCAGCGCGTTGCACTCGCGCGCGCGCTCGCGATCGAGCCGCGCGTGCTCCTGCTCGACGAGCCGCTCTCGGCGCTCGACGCGAAGGTGCGCGTGCAGCTGCGCGAGGAGATCCGCCGCATCCAGCTCGAGCTCGGGATCACGACGCTCTACGTCACGCACGATCAGGAGGAGGCGCTTGCCATCTCCGACCACGTCGCGGTCATGTACGGCGGCGTGATCGAGCAGATGGGCACGCCCGCGGAGATGTACACCGCTCCGAAGACGCCCTTCGTCGCGGAGTTCATCGGCACGATGAACCGCCTCGAAGCGCACGTCGTCGACAGCACGGCGGGCGAGGTGGAGCACGCCGGGAAGCGCCTGCACATCGCAGCGGCGCGCGGGCGGCCCTCCGGGGAGCGGGTGCTGATCCTGATCCGCCCCGAGGCGCTCGAGCTGCAGGCGGCGGCGAACGGCGGCAACGGGGGCGACAACACGCTCGCCGCGGAGGTGGTGACGCAGACCTTCCTCGGCCCGGTGACGCGGCTGAAGATGACGGGCGGCCTGATCGCGGACATGTCGACCGCCCGCGCGTCGGCGCTCCCGGTCGGCGCGAGCGTCGTTGCGCAGGTCCCCACCGACGGCGTTCAGCTGCTGGCGCTGACGGACGAGCTGCCGGACATCGGCGAGGGGACCTAACCGCCGAGCGCTCGGCGGGCGAGGCGCGGGTCGTCGGTGAAGATCCCCGTCACGCCGAGGTCGCGCAGCTCGCGCATGCGCGCGGGGTCATTGACGGTGTAGACCGTCGCCTCGAGCCCGAGGCGCATCGCGGTCTGGAGCCCGCGGCGTGTCACCCGCTCGTTCTGGAACCCTGCCGCCCAGCCGCCGGCCGCGCGCCTGATCGAGACGCCGAAGCCGACGTGCTGCACCGTCCGCATCCGGGGGCGGAGCCGCCTCGTCTCCTCGATCGCGCGGCGCTGGAAGCAGACGATCACGTCCTCGTCGTCGAGCAGGCGGAGCACCCGCTCGACAGTGTCGCCGCGCGGGCGCTTCAGCTCGACCATCAGCCCGATCCGGCCGCGGCAGAGCTCGACCACCTCCGCGAGCGTGGGGTAGTGGCGGCCGCGTCGCGGCGGATCGTGCGTGACCTCGAGCCGGTTCCAGACGTCGAGCTCGACGAAGTCCGCGCCGCGCTCGATCGCCCGCTCGAATGCGGGCAGCGTGTTCTCCGGCAGCTCGGCGGAGGCGCCGCGGTGAGCGATCACGAGCACAGCAACCGCTCCACGGTGGCGGCGTCGATGCGCTCGACGAGCGTGTCCGCCTGCGACATGCGTGCCGCGCCGAGGGTCCGCGTCAGCCCGGCGACGCGGGCGCCCGCCGCCTTCGCGGACGCGACCCCGACGTCGGTGTCCTCGAACACGAGCAGCTCCGGCGGGTCGATCTCCAGTCGCTCCGCCGCGAGCAGATACGGCTGCGGGTCGGGCTTGCCGCGGGTGACGTCGTCCTGCGAGAGGACGACCGAGAACAGGTCGCGGAGCCCGGAGGAGCGCAGCACCGGCTCGATCTCGTCGCGGAGCGCTGCCGAGACGAGTGCCACGGGCATCCGGGCGGCGGCCCAGCGAACCGCGGCGCGCACGTCCTCGTCCACCGTCGAGCCGTCGACGACGAGCTCGTTGTAGCGGCGGACGCGCTCGTTGATCAGCTCCGGGCTCGAGTGTCCCAGCCAGCGTTTGAACATCTCCTCGTCGGTGTGGCCGGCGAGGTGCTCGTAGTACTCGGCGGCGGTCAACGGGTGGCCGAGCTCGGCGAACAGCTCCTCGTAGACGCGCGCGAGCACCGGCTCGTCGTCCGAGAGCGTCCCGTTGAAGTCGAAGGCAACGGCGCCGACCTGCACGTGTGCGAGCGTAACGGCCGCGCATGCCGGCCGCCGCTCTCGCCTTCGCGCTCTCCGCCGCGGTGTTCCACGCGCTCTGGAACCTGCTGCTCGCGCGGGAGCGCGACGTCGAGGGGGCGACGGCGGTCGCGCTCCTGACGGCGGAGATCGTCTTTCTCCCGCTCGCCGCCGCCGTCTGGCGCGCGGACATCGGCGTCTGGCCGTGGCTCGTTGGGAGCGGCGCGTTCGAGCTCGCCTACTTCGCGCTGCTCGCGACCGCCTACCGGCTCGCGCCGCTCTCGGTCGTCTACCCGATCGCACGCGGTGGTGCGCCGGTCCTCGTGCTCGTCGCGTCCGCGGCGGCGCTCGGCCACGGGACGAGCGCCTCGCAGGTGGCGGGCGTCGTGCTCGTCGTCTGCGGCGTGCTGCTCGTGCGCGGCCTCGGGCGTGCGGACCTGGTGGGACTCGCGTGCGGCGTCGCGATCGCGTGCTGCATCGCCGGGTACACGCTCGTCGACAAGCACGGCATCGAGCACGCGAACCCGATCACGTACCTGGAGCTGTCGATGGCGGTGCCGACCGCGCTCTACGCGGGCGCTGTCGCGCGGGTGAAGGGAGCGTCCGCGATCCGTTCCGCCGTGCGGCCGGCGCCCGTCGCCGCGGGCGTCGCGACCTTCGTCGCCTACGCGCTCGTGCTCGCCGCGCTCGAGCGCGCGCCAGCCGCCTCGGTCGCCGCGGTGCGAGAGACGAGCGTGGTCGTCGCCGCCGCCCTCGCCGCGATCGTCCTCAAGGAGCGGGTGACCGCCTGGCGCTTTGCCGGCGCCTGTTTGGTCGCCGGCGGCATCGCCCTGCTCGCGTAGCCCGTCACGTCGTTTGGCGACGGGAGCGGCGCCGCGCCGCCCCGCTTACCCGCTCCTGGAGCGGTGGACGGCCTACCTGTGTACAGTTCGTCACACTCTCGTCACGTCGTTTGGCGAGGGGACGTGGCCGTTTGGGACGCCGCGGGCGAGAGAGCCGGCGGGGCGCCCGGAGGCGCCCCGCCGACAAGAGCCGTCAGAACGTCTCGGTTACTTCCCGAGCCACTTGTTGACGGCCGACATGTGCGACTTCACGTACTTCTCGGCCGCCTTCTGCGCATCCATGTGCTCGCCGGCGATCCAGCTCGAGACCAGGTTCTGGTCCGAGTTCGACGGCCACTTGAACCGCTTCAGCACGGCGACTGCGGGCGAGCCGCTCTTCACGAACTTCGAGCTGAACACCTTCTCGAGCGGATACGACGAGTAGGCGCACCGGAAGTCCTTCAGCGGCGCCTTCACGGTGCCGTCGTCCTGGCAGCTCTTCATCCGCGCCGGCAGCTTCACCTCGACGAGGTCGAACTCCGCGTTCCGGTACTCCGGAGTCCACCAGTACATGATCACCGGCTTCTTCTGGGCGATCAGCTGGCTGAAGCGCGCCACCTCGGCCGTCTCCGCGCCGACCGTCACGTGCTTCAGCTTCAGGCCCAGCGCCTGGATGAGCTGCGTGTCCTTCTGCTCGTAGGAGGGGTCACCGCCGAGGAACATGCCCTGCGGCGCCTCGGGCGACGCGAACACGCTCTCGTGGCCCTTCAGGCCCTTCCACGTCTTGAACGACGGGTACTTCTTGAGCAGGTACCGCGGGATGAACCAGCCGATGTGGCCGGTCAGCCCGTTGGAGCCCTCGAGCACCACGCTCTTCTGCTTCGTGGCGTACTGCTTGTACTGCGCCACGTGCTGCCAGTCCTCGAGCACCGCGTCGACCTTGCCCTGCGCCATCGCCTGGTAGACGGGGATCTCGGCGATGTCGGTCACCTTCACCTTGCAGCCGAGGTACTTCTCCAGCACGTACTTGGCGACGTACGTGTTGGCGGTCGAGCCGGTCCACGCCTGCTCGTTCAGCGTGACGGTGCCGCAGTTCGCCTTCGCCGCGGTCGTCCTCGCGGTCGCCGTGCCCGCGACGAGAACCGCGAGACCTGCAAGAGCCGCCGCCGCCACGATCAGGCGCGCCGGACGACCCCACAGACGCTTCCTCATGCCACCCTCCTCCTTGTGAGCCGAATTACCGTCCACGATCAACCCTGTCCTCCCTTCGCCGTGCCCCGGTTGCCTCTCGTCACCCGGTCGAGGGCGATGCCCATCGCGAGAATCGCGATCGACGCGACCACGCCGATGCCGAACTGCCCACGCTGCAGCCCCGCTGCCACCGCGTAGCCGAGCGCGCCCGAGCCCACGAGCCCGGCGATCACGACGACGGCGAGGACCATGATCAGCCCCTGGTTGATCCCGAGCATGATCGCGTCGCGCGCCAGCGGGATCTTGACCTTCACCAGGACCTGAAGGCGGGTCGCGCCGAACGCGCCCGCGGCCTCGACTGCGGGCGGCGCCACGTCGCGGACGCCGCGCTCGACGAGCCGGACGACCACCGGGAACGCGTACAGCACGGAGGCGATCAGGCCCGGCACGTACGAGATCGGGAACACGTAGACGAACGGGATCACGTACACGAGCTGCGGCAGCGTCTGGAGGATGTCGTTGATCGGCCGCACGACCCGGCTCACCCGGTTGCTCTCGGCTGCGAGCACGCCGAGCACGATCCCGAGGACGACCGCGATCGCAGTCGCGACGAGCACCTGCGAGAACGTGTCCATCGCGTCGCGCCATTCGCCGATCGCGCCGATCAGCGCGAACATCAGCGCCGTCGTCGCCGCCGGCCGGATCCCGCTGAGGATGAACGCGATCGCGGTCAGGCCGGCCAGCGTCACGAACCACGGCGTCTCGACGAGGAAGGTGTCGAGCGGCTGCAACAGGTGGGCGACCAGGAACGTGCCGAGCGGGTTCGTGATCTCGTTGAACAGGAACGTGGTCGGCTTCTGCACGTAGTCGAGGACGCTCTGGACGCGCGCCAGCAGCCAGTCCTGCGCCGTCCAGCGCGAGTAGGCGGCACCGGCCGAGAATGCGTGACCGAGCGCTGCCGTCACCGCGATCGCCGCGAGCGCGGCCACGGTCGCGACTCGCGCCCGCTTTCGGCCCGCGACATCGAGATGCCGCCGCGCGGGGTCGGTCCGCTCCGCGATCGCCTCGGTGACGCGGTCGAGCGCGATCGCCATCACGACGATTGCCGCGCCGGCGAGGATCGCGAGCGCCGGATTCGAGTTGAGCCCGTTCGTCACCGGGGCGCCGAGGCCGCCCTCGGTATTGATCAGCCCCGCGATCACGACCATCGAGAGCGCGAACAGGATCGTCTGGTTCACCGAGAGGAGCAGCAGCCGGCGCGCGAGCGGCAGCTGCACCTTCCAGAGGAGCTGGCGTCCCGTCGACCCGATCGCCGTCGCCGCCTCGACGGTGTTCGCCGGCACGCTGCGGATGCCGAGCGACGTGATGCGCACGGCGGGCGGCACGGAGTAGACCATCGTCGTGATCACCGCGGCCGCGGGCCCGACGGAGAAGAAGATCACGACCGGCATCAGGTACGCGAATGCCGGGACGATCTGCATCGCGTCGAGCACCGGCGTGATCATCCGCTCGAACCGGTCGGAGCGGCCGGCCAGCACCCCGAGAGGGACGCCGACGAGCAGCGAGAGCGCGACCGCTACGAGCATCAGCGCGAGCGTCTGCATGCTCTCGTCCCAGAGCCCGAGCGTCGCGAACGCGGCGAAGCTCGCGACCATGATCGCCGCAGCACGCCGGCCCCCGAAGCGAAGCGAGAGCAGGCCGCCCAGCACCGTCGTGGCCGGCCACGTGAGCCACTTCGAGAGCAGGTGGTAGAGCCAGCGGACGAGCGCGTCGAGCGCGCTCGAGATGCCGTGGATCACGCGGTAGACGATGCTCGGGTGCGTCTTGTCGCCCTCCGCCGCGAGCCAGTTCTGCATGTTGTCGAGGTAGTGGGTGAGCGAATGCCAGACGAGCGAGTTCGGCCAGGTCAGCGTGCGCGACAGCGTCAGGTGGCAGATCACCATCACCGCGACGATCGCGGCGACGAGCGTCGTGCGGCTGCGCCACCACGGCCGATGGGAGAAGACGGCGGCGGGCGCGGCGGCGATGCTCGAGGCGGCCATGCCGGCGGCTAGTCGCCTTCGCCGGCGATCGCGCGCAGAACCGCCTCGCGGTCGACGACGCCGACGACGCGATCGCCCTCGGTCGCGAGCACCGGCTGCTCGCTGTTCGCGAGGCGCGGGACGACGTCGCGGACGGTCGTGGTCACGGGCACGCGCGGCGCGTCGAGCCGTTCGCCGTCAACCGGCGGCCGCATGATCCAGCGCAAGGTCAGCACGTGGCTGCGGGGGATGTCGCGGATGAAGTTCGCGACGTAGTCGTCGGCCGGTGAGCCGACGAGATCCTCGGGCTCGCCGAGCTGGACGATGCGGCCGTCGCGCATGATCGCGATCCGGTCGCCGAGCCGCAGCGCCTCCGGCAGGTCGTGCGTGATGAAGACCATCGTCTTGCCGGTCTCGTGCTGCAGGCGGATCACCTCGTCCTGCATGTCGCGCCGGATCAGCGGGTCGAGCGCGCTGAACGGCTCGTCGTAGAGCATCACCTTCGGGTCGACCGCGAACGCCCGCGCGAGCCCGACGCGCTGCTGCATGCCGCCCGAGAGCTCGTCCGGGAACTGGCTTGCGGCATCCTCGAGCCCGACCAGCTTCAGCACCTCGGCGGCGCGGGCGTGCCGCTCCGACTTGGCCACACCCTGGACCTCGAGGCCGAACGCGACGTTGTCGAGGACGGTGCGGTGGGCGAGCAGGCCGAAGTGCTGGAAGACCATCGACGACGTGTGTCGACGCAGCCGGAGCAGCTGCTCGCGCGACGCCGCTGTGACGTCGTGCCCGTCGATCTCGACTCGCCCTGCCGTCGGCTCGATCAACCGGATCAGCGTGCGCACGAGCGTCGACTTCCCCGAGCCCGAGAGGCCCATCACGACGAACACCTCGCCGGGGCGCACGTCGAACGAGACGTCCCGGACCGCGGCGACGCAGCCCGTCTTCGCACGGAGCTCCGACCTTGGCAGGTCGACGTCGGGCGTGCCGATCACCTTCTCGGCGTTGCGCCCGAAGATCTTCCAGATGCCCTCGGCCCGGATGAGCGGCCGGCCGTTGCCGTTAGAAGAGTCCGACGGTCTCTCCCCGCTCGTCGATGTCCACGTTGAGCGCTGCCGGCGTCCTGCCGTAGCCGGGCATCGTCTGCATGTCTCCGCAGAGCGCGACGATCCAGCCGGCGCCGGTGTAGGCCCGCAGGTCGCGCACGCCGACGGTGAAGCCGACGGGTGCGTTCGTGAGCTTCGGGTCGTGAGAGAGCGACAGGTGGGTTTTCGCCATGCAGATCGGCATGCGGTCGTAGCCGAGCTTGTTGAACTCCTTGACCTTTGCACGAGCGGCCGGCTGAAGGAAGACCCCGTCCGCCCCGTAGACGCGCTTCGCGATCGCGTCGATCTTGTCCTCGATCGGAGCGTCGAGCGGGTAGATGAAGTCGAAGTCGTTCTTCTCGTCGGCCGCGGCGGTGACGACCTCGGCCAGCGCCGCGCCCCCCTCGCCGCCGCGCGTGAACCCGTCGTTCACCTCGCAGCCGAACGCGCCGCCCTCGAGCGCGAGCCGCTTGACCACGTCGACCTCGTCGTCGGTGTCGCCCGGGAACCGGTTGACCGCGACCACCGGGTTGATGCCGAACTCGCGGATGATCGCGATGTGGCGCAGCATGTTCGCGGCGCCGGTCTCGATCGCCTCGGGGCCGCCTTCCGGGTCGCCGGCGTGATGCTTCAGCGCCTTCACCGTCGCGACGAGGACGACCGCGTCCGGCCGGATGTGCCCGAGTCGGCAGACGATGTCCATGAACTTCTCCATCCCCATGTCGGACGCGAAGCCGCTCTCGGTGACGACGTAGTCGGCGAGCTTCAGCGCCACGCGGTCGGCGACGAGCGAGTTGTTGCCGTGCGCGATGTTCGCGAACGGGCCGCAGTGCACGAACGCCGGCTGGCCCTCGAGCGTCTGTACGAGGTTCGGCTTGATCGTCTCCTTCAGCAGGACCGCCATCGACCCGGCGGCGCCGATCTGCTCGGCGGTGACGGGCTCGCCGTCACGCGTCTGGGCGACGGTGATCGCGCCGAGCCGCTTGCGCAGGTCGTGCAGGTCGGCTGCGACGGCCACGATCGCCATCACCTCGGACGCAGCGGTGATGTCGAACCCGGTCTGCCGTGGATAGCCGTTCGCCTTGCCGCCGAGCCCGACGACGATGTCACGCAGCGAGCGGTCGTTGATGTCCATGCAACGGCGCCAGCTCACCGAGAGCGGCTCGATGTTCAGCACGTTGCCGTGCAGCAGATGCGCCTCGAGCATCGCCGCAAGCAGGTTGTTCGCGGCGCCGATCGCATGGATGTCGCCGGTGAAGTGGAGGTTCATGTCCTCCATCGGCACCACCTGTGTGTAGCCGCCGCCCGCCGCGCCGCCCTTGATGCCGAAGACGGGGCCGAGCGACGCCTCGCGGATGCACAGCGCCACCTGCTTGCCGATGTGCCCGAGCCCTTGCGTCAGCGAGACGGACGTCGTCGTCTTCCCCTCGCCTGCCTTCGTCGGCGTGATCGCCGTGACGTTGATCAGCTTCCCGTTCGGCCGGTCGGCGAGGCGGTCGAGCACGTCGAGCGAGACCTTCGCCTTGTACCTGCCGTACGAGTCGATCTCGTCGGGCAGCAGCCCGGCTGCCTCGGCGATCTCGGTGATGGGACGAAGTGTCGCCTCCTGCGCGATCTGGAGCGACGACGGCATCGTGGTAGCCAAGGGCGAGTCCTTTCGCGAGAGGGTCTGCCTAATATATCTCCGTGGCGAAAGCAATTCTCGCGCCGCGCGAGGGGGAGGCGGCCTCGTTCGCCGACCGCGCCTACTACGCGATCCGCGAGCTGATCGTGACGCTCGAGCTGCCTCCCGGCGCGGTCGTGCGCGAGCCCGAGCTGACGGCCCGGCTCGGCATCGGCCGCACGCCGGTGCGCGAGGCGCTGCGCCGGCTCGCGCAAGAGCGGCTGATCGAGGTCTACCCGCGTCGGGGCATGTTCGTGACGAAGGTCGACGTGCGCGACCTCGCGCGCCTCTGCGAGGTGCGGGCGGCGCTCGAGCCGGAGGCGGCGCGGCTCGCTGCCGAGCGCGCTACCCAGGCCGACCTGGACGAGCTCGGCGCCCTCCTCGTCGAGGTCCGCAGCAGCCGACGCCGCGACGCGCGGTCGCTGATCGACCTCGACGAGCGGGTGCACCGCGGCATCTACCAGGCGAGCCACAACCCGTTTCTCGTCAAGACGCTCGAGGAGTACTACGCCCACGCGCTCCGCATCTGGATGGTGGCACTGGCGCGCACGAACCTGGGCGCCGCGGTGGGCGAGCACGCGGCGGTGCTCGACGCGGTCGTTCGTGGCGACGGCGGGCGCGCGGCGGAGCTGATGCGCGCGCACGTCGAGGCGTTCGAGGCGGCGGTGCGTGACGTGCTTCTCTCCGAGTGATATATCAGTACGCATGACCGAGACTCCCTCCACGCTGCCCGCGGGAGCTCGTGCCGTCATCGTCGGCGCGGGCATCGTCGGGAACAGCCTCGCGTACCACCTCGCGCGCCTCGGCCGGCGCGACCTCGTCCTGCTCGACAAGGGCCCGCTGCCGAACCCAGGCGGCTCGACCGGGCACGCGTCGAACTTCATCTTCCCGGTCGACCACTCGAAGGAGATGACGCAGCTGACGCTCGAGTCGGTGCGCCAGTACCGGGAGTGGGGCGTCTTCACGGAGAGCGGCGGCATCGAAGTGGCGCGCAGCGAGGAGCGGATGCAGGAGCTCGAGCGGCGCATGTCG
This sequence comes from Thermoleophilia bacterium, assembly GCA_025934335.1. Classification (GTDB taxonomy): domain Bacteria; phylum Actinomycetota; class Thermoleophilia; order Gaiellales; family Gaiellaceae; genus PALSA-600. The sequence continues at coordinate 9,718 of JAICYG010000085.1, forward strand.
TCGGCGAAGGCGTGGGGGATCGAGGACTGCGAGATCATCTCGCCTGCGCGCGTGCGGGAGCTCGTGCCGTACATCGAGGAGTCGGTGATCGTCGGCGGCTTCTACACGCCGTCCGTCGGCATCGTCGACTCGCTGCGCTTCGGGACGATCGCGCGCGAAAAGGCACAGGAGCTCGGTGCGCTGCAGGTGTTCGCGAACACCGAGGTGCTCGGCATCGACGTCGAGGGCGGCCGCGTCACCGGCATCAGGACCTCGAGGGGCGACATCGCCACCGACACGATCGTCGTCTGCTGCGGCGTCTGGAGCCCGAAGATCGCGCGCATGGCGGGCGCGTCGATCCCGCTCACGCCGGCGGTGCACCAGATGATCGACGTCGGCCCGGTGCCGCACTTCAAGGACACGAAGGGCGTGATCGAGTTCCCGATCGTTCGCGACATGGACACGAACATGTACGAGCGCCAGGACGGGAGCGGGCTCGAGGTCGGCTCGTACGCCCACCGGCCGATCCTCCACGACCCCGAGGAGATCCCCTCGAACGAGGAAGCGGCGCTGTCGCCGACCGAGCTGCCGTTCACGCAGGAGGACTTCGAGCAGCAGATGGAGGACGCGCTCGAGCTGATCCCGGACGTGCTGAACGACGAGTCGGTCGGGATCAAGTACGCGATCAACGGCCTGCTCTCGCTGACGCCGGACGGGCTGCCGCTGCTCGGCGAGACACCCGAGGTCAAGGGCCTGTGGTCGGCGGCCGCGGTCTGGGTGAAGGAGGGCCCGGGTGTCGGCAAGTCGATGGCGGAGTGGATGGTGCACGGCGAGTCGGAGATCGACCTGCAGTCGTCCGACATCGCGCGCTTCTACGAGTGCCAGAAGTCGCGTGCGAATGTCCGCGCCCGCGCGTCGGAGGGGTTCAACAAGACGTACGGGATCGTCCACCCGAACGAGCAGTGGGAGTCGAACCGCGGCATCCGCCTCTCGCCGTTCTACGAGCGGGAGAAGGAGCTCGGCGCCGTGTTCTTCGAGGCAGCGGCGTGGGAGCGGCCGCACTGGTACGAGTCGAACGCGAAGCTGCTCGACGAGTTCGGCGACCGCATCAACCGCCGCGAGGCGGAGTGGGAGTCGCGCTGGTGGTCGCCGATCATCAACGCCGAGCACCTCGCTATGAGGGACCGCGCGGCG
>JAICYG010000151.1 GCA_025934335.1 Thermoleophilia bacterium
CACGGGCCGGAGAAGCCGGGCGGCCGGGTGTTCTGCTACTTCGACGGCGACAACGCGGTCATCGTCTGGACGCACGCACGCCTGGGGCAATCGAATCACCGCGATGTCCTGGGGATCGCCTACGAGAGCGGCAGCGACCACGTGCGCCTCACCCGCTGGTGGCGGCCGTGGCACCACCTGATCGGAAAAGCGGGCTCGTGATCGCGGCGTTCGTCACGCCAAGAGCTACGGCTTGTGTTGAGTCAACACAAGCGGCGGCTCCGTCGAGCAGCTCGTCTGCGGCTCGCCCTCACAGCAACCGAGCTTGAAGCGGCACGTCCCGCACTGCCACGTCCCGTGGCGCCATTCCATCGCCGCGCCGCACCGCCAGCACTTCTCCGCTTCCACGGCTCCGAGGTTAGGGATGCGGCAGGACGTCGATACAATGAAGGAGCACGTGGCGGCGTAGCTCAGCTGGTTAGAGCGTCGGACTCATAACCCGAAGGTCGGTGGTTCGAGCCCACCCGCCGCTACTCGGCCCGCTCGACGCTCCGCGTCGACGGCCTCCTAGCCCGAAGGTCGACGGTTCGAGCCCACCCGCCGCTATCGGTTCTTACTGCGTGCGGCGAGTTCCCGGTAGCCGCAGTTTGTGTTGAGTCAACACAAAGTGCCGGGACACAGCTAGCCTCGAGCCCATGCTCGTGATCGAGGCGGTCGACCTCCGCCGCACCTACCGGACGACGACCGGTGTGATCCGGCGGCGGCCGCTCGACGTCGAGGCGGTGCGCGGCGTCTCCTTCGCGGTCGAGCAGGGAGAGCTGTTCGGGCTGCTCGGCCCGAACGGGGCCGGCAAGACGACCACGATCAAGATGCTGATCACGCTCCTGCTGCCGACGAGCGGCGACGCACGCGTGCTCGGCATGGACGTCGTCTCGCAGGCGCGCGACGTGCGAAAGCGGATCGGCTACGTCTTCGGCGGCGACCGCGGCCTCTACGAGCGCCTCTCGGCGCGCGACAACCTCCGCTACTTCGCCGAGCTCTACGGCGTCTCCGGCAAGGCGCAGCGCACGCGGATCGACGAGGTGCTCGAGCTCGTCGGGCTGAAGGGCCGCGAGCAGGAGCGCGTCGAGGGCTACTCGCGCGGCATGCGGCAGCGGCTCCACATCGCGCGCGGGATCCTGCACGACCCGGAGGTCGTCTTCCTCGACGAGCCGACGATCGGCGTCGACCCCGTCGGCGCGCGGGAGCTGCGCCAGACGATCGCCGACCTGATCGCGGCCGGCAAGACCGTCCTGCTGACGACGCACTACATGTTCGAGGCGGACGCGCTCTGCGACCGCATCGCCGTGATCGCGAAGGGGGAGATCGTCGGCGAGGGCACTCCTGCCGCCTTGAAGGCCGGAGTCGCCGAGGGACGCGTCACGGAGATCGAGGTGTTCGGCGTCGACGACGGCGTCCTCTCGCGCCTCCGGGTCGTGGACGGCGTGAGGGCGGTGACCGTCGAGGAGCGCGACCAGAAGCAGCTGCTCGTCGTGCAGTGCGCGGCGGATCGCGAGCTGACGGCTCCGCTGCTCGCTCAGCTGGACGGCTTCGAGGTCGGCCGCGTCACCTCGCGCGAGCCGACGCTCGAGGACGCCTACGTCGCGCTCGTCGGCGCGGGCGACTGACGTGCGCACGCTCCGCGTGATCGCGAGCGGGTTCCGGATGAACCTGAAGATGCTCGGCACGTCGAGCTTCTTCCTGCTCACGTCGGTCGTGCAGCCGATCATCTTCGCGACCGTCGCCTTCTACATGTTTCGCTCCGGCGGCCGGAACGGGACGCTCCTCTACGCGTCGCTCGGCGCCGGGATGATGGGCGTCTGGTCGACGACCCTGTTCGGCTCCGGCGGCATGATCCAGTGGCAGCGCTGGCAGGGGACGCTCGAGCTGGGCGCGGCCGCGCCGCCGGCGATTGCGCTCATCTACCTGCCGTTCTCGCTCGCGAACGCGTTCACCGGCATGTACGCCATGGCGGCGACGCTTGTCTGGGGACGCGTCGTGTTCGGGATCCCGCTGCACTTCGCGCATCCGTGGCTGTTCGCGCTCTCACTGCCCGCGACGGTGATCGCGCTCGGCCTCATGGGGCTCGTGCTCGCGTCGACGTTCATCCTCTATCGCCACGCGAACGCGCTCTCGAACCTGCTCGAGTACCCGGTCTGGATCGCGTCCGGCCTCGTCTTCTCCACGTCGCTCCTCCCCGACTGGACCCGACCGATCTCGTGGTGCCTGCCGCCGTACTGGGGCGTCCTCGCGATCCGGCATGCCGCGCTCGGCGGCGACGTCCGGGGGCCGCTCGGGATGGTGCTCGCCCTCGGCCTCGCGTCGCTCGCGATCAGCAGCGTCACCTTCCGGTGGTTCGAGCACGCCGCCCGAGCCCGCGCGACCCTCTCGCTGACATGAGGCGCTGGCTGACCGTCTTCTTCGTCGGCGGCTCGATCGCGTACCGCGGCCTCTTCAACTGGATCCGCCCCGCGATGTACATCCCGACGATGCTCGGCAGCCCGCTCTTCCAGCTGATCTTCTTCACGAAGCTCGGCCAGTTCGCGCAGGCGCAGAGCCGCGACTTCTACATCGTCGGCAACTCGGTGCAGGTCTGCGCGATGTCATCGGTGTACGGGATGACGATGGCGGTCGCGAACGAGCGCTGGTTCGGGACGCTCGGGCCGCTGCTCGCCTCCCCCGCGAACCGCGCTGCCGTCTTCCTCGGGCGCGGCATGCCGGTGCTCGCGAACGGCCTGCTCGTCTCGGCGTTCACGTTCGTCGCCGGGACGCTGCTGCTCGGCTTCCGGCCCGGGCTCGCGGCGGTGCCGGCACTCGCGCTCGTCGTCGTCGTCACCGTCGTCTCGTGCACCGCGTTCGGGATGCTGCTCGGCTCGATCGGCCTCCGCGCGAAGGACTTCTTCTTCGCGGCGAACCTGGCCTACTTCCTGATGCTGCTCTTCTGCGGCGTGAACATCCCGCTCGACGAGCTGCCCGGCTGGATGAGCGCCGTCGGGCGCTGCCTGCCGCTCACGCACGGGATCGCCGCCGCGCGCGAGGTGGCGGCGGGGGCGTCGCTCTTGCACGTCTGGGGCCTCGTCCTGACGGAGCTCGGGATCGCCGCCGCCTACGCCGCTGCCGGCCTCGCCCTCTTCCGCGTCCTCGAGCACGAGTCGCGACGCTCGGCCGTGCTCGACGCTTATTAAGCGATCAGGTTCTGCCGCAGCGCGGCCGCGACCGCCTCGGTGCGCGTGTCGGCGCCGAGCTTGTCCATCGCCTTGCGGATGTAGCCGCGCACCGTCTCGGCGGAGATGAAGAGCTCCTTCCCGATCTCCTCGTTCGAGAGGCCGTCCGCGAGCAGGCGGAGAACGTCCCGTTCGCGCGGTGTCAGGCGCGGCGCGGTCGACGGGCCGATCGCCGAGGCTGCCAGGACAGGATCGACGTACGTCTTCCCGGCCGCCACCGTCCGCACCGCGCGCAGCAGGTCGTCGAGCGGCGCCTCCTTGAGCACGAAGCCGCCGACGCCGGCGTCGAACGCCTCCGCCAGCACCGCCCGGTCGCCGTACCCCGTATAGAGCAGTATCGAGGTGCCGGGGGCGGCCCTCCTCGCCCTGCGCGCCACCTCCAACCCGTCGATCCCGGGCATGCGCACGTCGACGAGCGCGACCGCGGGCTGCCGCTCCGCGATCCGCGCGAGCGCCTCCTCCCCGTCGCGCGCACGCGCAACGACCTCGATGCCCGACACCGCGAGGAACTCGGCGACCGCCTCGAGCACCGCGGGATGGTCGTCGGCGACGAGACAGGTGACCGGCCGGTCAGCGGCCAGCGAGGATCCCCGTTTCGGGGGAGGGCTGCTTCACGCCTCTAGGGATAGCGGTTCCCGGCCCGCGCCGCCGATAGTGCGTTCGTCCCCCTGCGCGCGCCACCGACTTGCGGCCCAACCAGACACTCGCCCACGAGATCAACAACCCGCTGTTCGCGATCCTCGGGCTGACCGAGCTCCTGCTCGCCGAGGTGGAGAAGGGATCGCGAATGCAGGAGCGGCTCGAGCTGATCCACGACTCGGCACTCGAGATCAAGGAGATCGTGCGGACGGCGCAGCGGGAGCGGACGTGAGCCGCATCCTCGTCATAGACGACGAGCCGATCGTCCGGATGCTCGTCGCCGAGATCCTCGAGACGGCCGGCCACGACGTCGTGGTCGCGGAGAGCGCCGAGCAGGCGCTCGCGATCTTCGAGGAGGAGGAGCTGGAGCTCGTCGTCAGCGACGTCGTCATGCCGGGCCTCTCGGGGCTCGAGCTCCTGGAGACGGTTCGCACCCAGCGTGCGTCGCTGCCGGTCATCCTGATCACCGGCGCCGGCACGTACGACACGCTCAGCCAGGCGCTGACGCGGGGCGCGGCGGGCCTCGTCACGAAGCCGTTCTCGCACGCGGAGCTGCAGTCGGCCGTCGCCGAGGCGCTCGAGCGGGCAAGCCGGAGCCGCGAGGAGCTACGGGAGCGGCTGCTCGCGCCGACCCTGGCGAGCGCGCTCGCCAACGCGATCGAGGCGCGCGACTCCTACCTGCACGGGCACTGCGAGCGGCTCGCCTCGCTCGCGGTGCGCATCGCCGAGGAGCTCGCGCTCGATCACGACGAGATCGAGACGCTGCGGCTCGGCGCGATCCTGCACGACATCGGCAAGATCGGCATCCCCGACCGGGTGCTGCTCAAGCCGGGGCCGCTCGACGACGAAGAACGGGGGATCGTCGAGACCCACCCCGAGATCGGCGACAAGCTGCTCGAGCCGCTCGACCTGCTCGCCGGGGCGCGCCCGATCGTCCGCCACCACCACGAGCGCTGGGACGGGAACGGCTATCCCGACCGCCTCGGAGGGGACGCGATCCCGCTCGCCGCGCGCATCGTCGCCGTGGCCGACTCGGTGGAGGTGATGTCGTCGCGGCAGCTCTATCGCAAGCCGCTCATGCCCGAGGGCATCGTCGAGGAGCTTCGGGGCCAGCGGGCGAGACAGTGGGACCCGGTGGTCGTCGACGTGGTGCTGCGGCTGATCGAGAGCGGCGAGCTCGTTCTCTCCTCCGACGGGCTCCGCCTGCTCGAGCGGGTGCCCGCGTGACCGCCGTCCGCTGTCTCGTCGCCGACGACCATCCCGCGCTGACGGCGGCGGTCTGGCAGTACCTCGCCGGCGCGGGGTACGCGATCGTCGGCGCCGTCGCCGACGGCCGTCGGGCCGTCGACCTCGCCGCGAAGGAGCGTCCAGATGTCGCCGTGGTCGACTACCGGATGCCGATGCTCGCCGGCGCCGAGCTCGTCGCCGCGTTGCTAGGGGTCTCGCCCGGGACGACCGTGTGCGTCTACACGGCCGAGGCGGACGAGGAGCTCGCGCGAGACGTGATCGCGGCGGGCGCGGCGGCGGTCGTGCTGAAGGAGTCTCCTCTCTCGGACCTCGCCCGCGCCCTTGCGAACGCGCGCGCGGGCCGGGTGCACCTCGATCCCGCCCTCCGCGGCGCGCGTCGTGCCGGCGAGCTGACCGAACGCGAGCTCGAGGTCCTGCACCTGCTCGCCGAGGGGCTTCCGAACCAGGAGATCGGGCGGCAGCTCGGGATCGGCTCCGAGACCGTACGCACGCATCTGCGCAAGGCGAGCGAGCGGCTCGGCGCATCGACCCGGACGCAGGCGGTCGCGACCGCGCTCCGCCTGGGGCTGATCTCGTGACGGCCGCACTACGCCCCGAGCTCGAGGTCGCCGCGCTCTTCGGCGAGGTCGATGCAGTCATGCAGGGGATCGTCGACCGCCTGATGACGCTCCCCCGCGCCGACGGGGCGTCGCTCTCCACGATCGACGACGAGCAGGCGTACTTCCGCGTCTGCGCGGGCGCCGACCTGCCGCTGCAGGGGCGCACATTCCACCTGGAGGAAACGCTCGGTGCGGCGTGCCTTGCTGCGGGCGGCATCGCCGTCCTCCGGCGGACGACCGGGCCCGAGGTCGCCCGCTGCCTGACGCCGGGAGCGGAGTCGATCGTGCTCGCGCCCCTCGAGTGGGACGGCCGCGTGCGCGGGATCCTCGGCGTGCGCAGCAGCTCGCTCGACTCGTTCGATGAGGCGGGGGTCGAGGAGATCCGCATGCTCGCGGCCGGCGCGTCGATCGCGCTCCGAAACGCCGAGGTGATCGCCGTGCTCGCGGCGAGCGAGCACAAGTACCGCGAGCTGCACGACCAGGCCGCAGACGCCGTGCTGGTCATCGATCAGGACGGCGCAATCGTCGACGCGAACGAGGCGGCGGCCGCGCTCCTCTGGCGGCCGGTCGACGAGCTGCGCGCGATGCAGGCCCGCGAGCTCTTCTCCCCGGCCGAGCTGACGGCGGCGCCGCCGCGGCGCGAAGAGCTGAAGCGGTCGGGCGAGCTGCGCTCCGAGCGGCCGTTCCTGCGCAAGGACGGCGCCGAGATCATGGTCGAGTACTCGTGCCGCCTGCTCGGGGACGGCCGCGTGCACACCTCCCTCCGCGACGTGACGCTGCGGAAGCGCAACGAAGAGCGGCTGCGGACGAGCGTCGGCCGCCTGCACGCGATCGTGCAGACGCAGCAGGAGATTTCCGCGCTCGAGCTCGACCACGACGCCCTGATGGAGACGATCGTCCAGCGCGCCCAGCGCCTGTGCAGCGCCGACGGCGCCGCGATCCAGTGGTTCGAGGGCCA
>JAICYG010000214.1 GCA_025934335.1 Thermoleophilia bacterium
ACCGTGCCGCGCGCGAGCCGCCCGCGCCAGCGGATGACACCGGCGTCGTTCGTGCGGAGGGACGCGACCCGCCGCCAGGCACGGCCGGCGTGCCGTTCGAGCACGGCGGCCCCCTCGGCCGCGGGTGCGCGCAGCTGTCCCCAGAGGCTCGTGACGGCTCCGGTTCTCCCCGTCTCGGCGAGCGGCAGCTGGAAGGCGGCGAGCGCCGGCTTCGGCCGGTCGCGGATCGTGATCAGGCCGCTCTGGAAGCGGGCGAGCGACGGCTCGTCGCGGTAAAGGAAGTGGATCAGGAGGTCGACGCGCGGCGCACGGTACGCCGCCCAGGCTGCCTCCGAGACGTAGCGTGCCTGCAGTGCGGGAGCGACGCCGAGCAGCCGGTCTGGTGGGTTGCTCTGGTAGCCGTACTCCGTCAGCCAGATGCGGGCACGAGGGAAATAGCGGGCGACGAGGCGCTCGAGCCGGTCGAGCGTCGCCATCGTGATCGTCGTGCAGCGCGCGCAGCCGCCGCGGAGCGGCGTCTCGCGCTTCGGGTCGAGCGGGTACGGGTTGTGGGCGTAGGCATCGAGCCGCGCGCCGGCGCGGTGCATGGCGAGCAACCAGGAGACGGGTGAGACGCCGGCTGCGCCGCCGCGCGGCGCGGTGCCGCCGCCCGCCACCTGCGCTCCGGGGATCGCGCTGTGGATCGCGCGATACGCCGGGTTCAGGAGCCGCGTCACGTAGAGAGGCGCGGACGTCGGCCGCAGCCAGCGTGCCTGGTTCGGCTCGTTCCAGACGACCCAGCGGCGCGCCCAGGGGTACCTCTGTGCAGCCGCCGACGCGAACGCGGCGAACAACGCGCCGCTTCGTGGCAGGTAGTTCGGCGGCTTGTCGCCGTTCGCCCAGGCGGGGGTGTCCACGAGCTGCATCACGACGTCGACTCCAGCCGCGTGCAGCGCGTCGAGCACGGCGTCCGCGTCCGACCAGTCGTAGGCGGGATCCTCGGGGTCGGCCGGCGCCGCCGGCGCGGTGGGGGCGATCTCGTCCCAGCGCAGGGTGAAGCGGACGACATGGACGCCGAGGTTCACGAGCGTCGCAACGCGATCGTCGACGCTCCCCGGCCCGTGCGCGAGCCACGCATCGTCGGTGAGGCCGTACTCGATGCCGGGTGCCGCCGCCGCGTCGCGGGCGCTCGCCCCGAACGCTGCGGCCACGGCGAGGACGACAAGGATCCTCCGCACCGCAACTGGGTCGTCGTTTTCGGGCCGTCGCAAACCTGTGTGGACAGTGTTTGACGCTTTTGTCACAGTCGCGTTTCCCCTCCGTGGCAGGTCGCCGGCTACGTTCGCTTCATGACGAAGACGGCGACCCCCTTCGGGCGCGCGACGATGGTCGAGCGTGTCTCGCTCCCGCAGGCGGTGGGCGGGAAGCGGTTCGCGACGGTGCTCGAGCTGCTCGAGACCGACCGCGGCGACAGGCTGGTCCGCATTGCCTACACCACAGACGGCGTGGTGCGTCGTGGCCCCATCACGCTCCGATCGCGTGACCTCGCCCGGCTGCGCGAGGCGCTCTCGAAGACGCCCGCCCTCGCGGATCTCCTCGTGGAGGGTGCCTAGACGAATGCTGCGACCGACAACCGAGCCGCGTCGACGAGCGAGCCCAGGATGGCTCTGCCGTCGGTCGAGCCGAGCAGCGGGTCGACCGCGTGCTCCGGATGCGGCATCAGCCCGAGCACGTTCCTCTCGGCGTTCGTCACGCCTGCGACGTCGCCGGCCGAGCCGTTCGGGTTCTCGCCCGCCGCGTAACGGAGGACGACCCGGCCTTCCGCTTCGAGCTCTGCGAGCTGCTCCGACTCGGCGACGTAGCACCCGTCGCCGTGCTTTACCGGGATCGTCAGCGTGTCACCCGGGGCGCACCGGGAGGTGAAGGGCGTCGCCCGCGTCTCGACGGTGAGTCGGACGTCGCGGCACACGAACGCGAGCGATGCGTTCGGGCGGAGCGCGCCCGGAAGGAGCCCGGCCTCCGTCAGGATCTGGAAGCCGTTGCAGATGCCGAGGACGAGCCCGCCCTCCGCCGCGAAGCTCTGGACGGCGCCCATGATCGGCGAGAAGCGCGCGATCGCGCCGCAGCGTAGGTAGTCGCCGTACGAGAACCCGCCGGGCACCACGACGGCGCACGTTCCGGCGGGCAGCTCCTTCTCCGTGTGCCAGAGCCGCGGCGCGTCTGCGCCGAGACCGGTGAGGGCCAGTGACGCGTCGAGATCGTCGTTCGATCCCGGGAAGACGAGGACGGGGATCAGCGGGCGATCGTTCATGCGTCGGCGAACGCGATCTCGTAGCTCTCGATCAGTGGGTTCGTGAGCAACTGCTCGCACATCCGCTCGATCTGAGCGCGGGCTTCGTCCCGGTCGTCCGTCGGCAGGTCGACGTCGACGAGACGGCCGACCCGTGCATCGGCGACGGCGAAGCCGAGGTGGCGGAGCGAGCTCTCGACCGCCTGTCCCTGCGGATCGAGGATGCCCGGCTTCGGGCGCACGAGCACGGTCGCCTTCATGCGAGCACCACGGACGGGTCGGCCAGGTAGGCGTCGAACTCGATGCCGGTGAGGCGCTCGAACGCCTCGACGTACCTGGCGCGAGTGCCGGCGACGACATCGTCGGGAAGCTCGGGGCCCGGGTACGTCTTGTCCCAGCCGAGCGACTCGCAGTAGTCGCGCACGAACTGCTTGTCGAACGACGGCGGCGTCGAGCCGGCGTGGTACTCGTCGGCCGGCCAGAAGCGCGACGAGTCCGGCGTGAACGCCTCGTCGGCGAGCACCGGGCGGCCGTCCGCGTCGAGGCCGACCGCGAGCCTCGTGTCGGCGAGGCTGCTCCCACGCTGGCGCGCGTGCTCCGCGACGAGCTCGTAGAGGGCGAGCGCCGTCGCCTCGACCTCGTCGTAGCGCTCCTCGCCCACGAG
>JAICYG010000081.1 GCA_025934335.1 Thermoleophilia bacterium
GACGTGCACGAGCCGCGGATCCTCGTGGCGGCGAGCTCACGGCAGCCGCTCGAACAGGGCGGCAGCCGGCGATACGAGAGACGCCGCGGCGAGGAGCGCCTCCATCGCCTCCAGCGTCGGCACGATCTCGGCCGGGCACGGACTCTCCCCGCCGGCACCGGCAGAAGCCCGAGGCGCCGGTAGGCCCGCCGCTAGTACACCCGTCCTAGTCCTGCTCGAAGCTCCCTCTCGACCGAACGCGCCGCGAGATCGAGCAGCGCGAGCACCGCAGGTGATCAGCCGGCCGAGGTCGCCATCGCGTTCTTGCCCGCCGCGGAAGCCGAGGGAGCGTGGAGTGGCAGGTCGAGCTCGAAGGTCGATCCGCCGTCCGCCACCGGTGCGAACGCGAGCGTGCCGCCCAGCTCGTGCGCGAGTTCGCGTGCGATGTAGAGGCCGAGACCTGTGCCGCCGATCCCGCGTGTCTGTTGCGCGTCCAGCCGCGCGAACCGCTCGAAGATGCGTTCGGCCTCAGCCGCAGGTACGCCGATCCCTTCGTCGTGGACCCGGAACCGCACCCCGCCGTCGTGCAGGGCCACACTGACTTCGATCCGGCCACCGTCGGGCGAGTACTTGACGGCGTTGTCGATCAGGCTGGCAAGGATCTGCTTGATCCGTGCCGCGTCGGACTCGATCGACGGCACGTGGGAGTCCGCGAGCTCGAGCGACAGGTTTTCCGGCAGGTGGGAGCGTGCGGCGTCCACCGCGCGACCTGCAATCGCAGCCGGCTCGCATGCTTCCCGGACTGTGTGGAGGCGGACTCCTGCTTCGAGCTGGGCACTCGAGAGGATGTCGCCGACGACCGATGCGAGCTGGTCTGACTCTTCCGCGATGACGGCGAGAAGCTTGCTGCGCGACGTGTCGTCGGTGAGGTCGGTTCGCTCGAGCAGCTTCGCCGCCCCGTAGACGGCGGCAAGCGGCGTCCGCAACTCGTGTGCAGCGGTCGTGACGAAGTCCGCCTGCGCCCGGGCCAGGCGTGCAGCTTCGTCTCGTGCGGCGAGTCGCACCTCGAGCTGGTCGACGACGATCCCGGCCAGGTCCTCGAGCGCGCTCAGCTCCTCCGCGGCCACCTGACGCGGCTCGCGGTCGATCACGTTCAACGTGCCGAGGTGGTAGCCGTCGCGCGTGATCAGCGGCACGCCGGCGTAGAAGCGCAAGCCGAGCTCGCCGCGCACGAGCGGGTTATCGAGCGTGCGCGGGTCGACCTCGGCGTCGGCGACGACCCAGGGGCCGTCCTGCAGGACAGCCGACGCACAGAGGCCGGGCTCGCGGTCGATCTCCTGGACGTCGATCCCGTGCCGGGACTTGAACCAGATCCGGTCACGATCGACGATGCTCACGGTCGAGATCGGAACGTCGAAGATCAGCGCGGCAAGGCGCGTCACCCGGTCGAAGGCACCGTCCGGCGGCGTGTCGAGGATCGCGTAGCGCTCGACCGCCGCGAGACGCTCGGCTTCCTCGCGACCCTCCACGCTCTCGGACGACGGCTCAACCCCCATGAGGTGCCGTCATGTTGGCATACCTGCACTCCCCCGGTAGCTTTCGGAGACTTCGCTCTCAACGGATGCGGTAGGTCTCAGACGGTGAGCACAATCCTGGTCGTCGACGACGAATCGAACATGCGCTTCATGCTCCGGCTGATTCTCGAGACGGCCGGCCACGACGTAGCGGAGGCCCCGCACGGCGCCGCCGCGCTCGCGCACGCGCAGCAATCGCCTCCGGATGTCATCGTCACCGATCTGATGATGCCGGTGATGAACGGCCGCGAGCTGATCGAGCGCCTCCGCGCCGACCCGGCAACCGCCGGAATCCCGATCGTCGTCGTCAGCGCCAATCCCCGCGCACCCCTTCCCGACGCCGACGCCAGGATCGGCAAGCCGTTCGAGCCCGACACGCTGATCGAGACCGTCCGCTCGCTGACCGAGAACGAGGCCGCCTGACGTGCAGCGCCTGCCGACCGGCATCCCCGAGCTCGACCTCGTCCTCGACGGCGGCATCCCCGCCGGCTCGCTCGTCGTCCTCGCCGGTGGGCCCGGCACCGGCAAGACGATCCTCTCCCAGCAGATCTGCTTCGCGAACGCCACCGCCGAGCGCCCGGCGATCTTCTACACCACCTTCGCCGAGCCGCACGCGAAGCTCGTCCGCTACCTCGAGCCGTTCGAATTCTTCGACTCCGGCGCGCTCGCGGAGCGGGTCGAGTTCGTCAGCCTCGAATCGCTGCTCCTGGACGAAGGCGGTCGGGACGGCGAACGGCTCGGCCCCGCCGTCTCGGAGCTCGTGCGCGCCTGCTTCGAGCGGCGACCGTCGGTTGTCGTCATCGACAGCGCCAAGGCGCTGCGCGACTTCGCCGACGAGCACGCCGTGCGGCGCCTCTTCTACGACCTCAGCGGCCGCGTCGCCCACACCGACACCGTCCTTCTCTTCCTCGGCGAATACGCGCCGGCCGAGATCGAGAGCGGCCCCGAGTTCTCGCTCGCCGACGGGATCGTCCAGCTCGCCTACGAGCAGCACGAGCCGCTCGACCGCCGCTGGCTCCGAATCGTCAAGCTGCGCGGCTCGAACCACCTGGGCGGCAGACACTCGGTCACCATCGACCGGACCGGGATCGTCGTCTCGCCGCGGCTCGAGTCGCTCCGCCCGCCCGATGTGCCGCCGGAGCGCGGACGGCTTGCGAGCGGGATCCCCGGTCTGGACGAGATGACGTGCGGCGGCATCCCGGCCGGCGATCTGACCGCGTTCCTCGGGCCGTCCGGGTCCGGCAAGACGATCGCCGCGCTGCGCTTCGTCGTCCAGGGGCTCGAGCGGGGCGAGTCCTGTCTCTACGTCTCCTTTCAGGAGGACGCCGACCAGCTCGTCCGGAAGGCCGCCTCCTTCGGTTGGCAGATCGCCCCTGCGCTCGGGTCGGGGCAGCTCGAGATCTACACCGTGCCGCAGGGAGTTCTCGACCTCGACGTGCTCGGCGCCGCCGTACGGGCCGGGCTGTCGTCGGGGAAGGTGCGCCGGGTGGCGATCGACAGCCTCGCCGAGCTCGTCTTCTCGGCGGGCGAGGCTGGACGCTTCCCTGCCTACGCACGCATGCTCGCCGGCTTCATCCGGTCAGCCGGCGCCACCGCCGTGATCACCAGCGAGGTCGCGACCCTCGGGCCGATGACCGAGCCGCTCGGCGGTCTCTCCTTCCTCTTCCACAACGTCGTTCTCCTCCGCTATGTCGAGATCGACTCCGAGATGCGCCGCGGGATCTCCGTCCTGAAGATGCGCGACTCGGACCACGAGAAGGGTGTCCGTCAGTTCGAGATCGACCAGCACGGCTTCGTCGTCGGCGACCAACTCGACGGCCTCACCGGCATCCTCGGCTGGAGCGCCCTCCGCGAAGGGCCACCACCACCGACTTAGACACAAACTCCCCGCAGCTTCTGCGAGTCGCCTGTCCGCCGCGTCAGCTGAGGCCGACGACGAAGACGGCGACGGCGACGTACTGGCAAGCGAGTGCGACGATCGTCAACGCGTGAAAGAGCTCGTGGTAGCCGAACACACGCGGGAACGGGTCGGGCCGGCGGCGCGCATACACGATCGCGCCCGCGGTGTATGCGACGCCTCCCGCGGCGAGCAAGAAGATCGGGACGAAGCCTTCATTGCGCGCGAGCTGCGGTAGCGCGACCACGCCGACCCAGCCGAGCGCAACCCCGATCGCCGCCGACAGCCACTTCGGGGAGCGAACCCAACACATCTTCGCAAGCGTCGCGACTGAAGCACCGACCCAGACGACGGTGAGCACAGTCGTGCGCCAGGCACCATGGAGACCGATCAGAGCGACCGGTGTGTACGTGCCTGCGATCAGCAGGAAAATCCCGGCGTGGTCGGCGCGCCGCATCCAGAGGCGGCGACTGGGGCTCCAGGTGACGCGATGGTAGAGCGCGCTCGTGCCGAGCATGACACTCGCCGACACCGCGAACACGCCCGCAGCGAGCCCGTGGGCAGCCGGTGCGTCAGCCACGAAGGCAACGCCGACGACGCACGAGATGAAGAAGGCAACCGCGTGCAGCACACCGCGAAGCGTCGGCCGCTGCGCCAGACCTGCGGGTTCGGCCGTCATCGCTCGAGCGCCGATCCCAACTCGCCGCCGACGAGGATGCTGATCGCGCACCGGCCAAGATGCACGACGAGCTGGCTGTCGCCCCGCCAGAAGGCGCGCTCGAACTCGTCCGGCCGAATGACGAACCCATTCTGACGCGAGCCGACGTGGAAGAACAGGGTCTCGATGGTCGAGTCGTCCGCGCGAAGGAGAACCTCCTGCAAGCGCTCGTCGAGCTCGCCGCGATCGAGCCGCCCGACCATGATCCCGGAGATGAACGGCGTCCCGTCCGTCCCGGAGAACAAGACGAGCACCGAACGGCCGATCAAGCCCAATAGCGCCTTCAGTGCCTGTTCGTATCCGAGCTCTGCGGCTCCTTCCCGGCTGCTTTCGAACCGTGTCACCTCGTCTCCAGCTCCGGACTGAGTTCCTCGTGCAGCGCCTGCTCGCGCGCGCGTCTCAGCGCCGACTGTGGGCTACGCGTGTCCATCATCGGTTACATCCTCTCGCTGACGAGCTGGGCCGCGATCAGAGCGGCCATCCCAGCGGCGAGTACCCACAGAGCCAGCGTCACCGGGTTGATCGTTCTGATGAAACGCCGCACGGCACCACCGTAGCCGCGAGCTACTTCTTGTCCTTCTTCGCCTGGCGTTTTTCCTTCAGCGTCTTCTGAGCCTTCTTCTTCTCCATGCTCTTCTTCGAGTTCTTGTCCTTGCTGGCCATTTTGACTCCTTTCGCTGGATGAATCGCCGAGGCCGTCGCGGCCCTGATTCGTCGGACGGCGGCGACTGCTCATCCCCTCGCCCGGCGCGCTTCCGTCTCGAGCAACGTCAGGCAGCCGGGGCACACGGTGCCATCCTCGAGCACTTCCCAGCCGACATGGTCGACATCGTCTCTAGGCGCACGCCGGCAGCGCGAACATCTGACCTGATTCGAGAGATTCGAGCTCTCTGGCTCCACGCGCCCTCCCGTTCATCCCGAGCTCGCTGCACGCGCAAAGGGAAGTTGAGATCGCTCCCCGTCACTGACGGTCACAGGGCGACGGAAGGCGCAGAGGACAAGCGTAGCCGCTGACGGGTTGCGAGCCGCGACATCCGCGCCGGCGACGGCTGGCAGAGCATGCACGATGTCACGGTGACCGACGCGATCGTGATCGGCGCCGGCCCGAACGGGCTCGTCGCCGCCAACCGCCTGGCGGACGCGGGCTGGTCGGTGCAGGTGCTCGAGGCGCAGTCGGA
This sequence comes from Thermoleophilia bacterium, assembly GCA_025934335.1. Lineage (GTDB taxonomy): Bacteria > Actinomycetota > Thermoleophilia > Gaiellales > Gaiellaceae > PALSA-600. The sequence goes on from JAICYG010000081.1 coordinate 5,347, forward strand.
GATCGGCGGCGCGGTGCGCTCGCACGAGGCTCTCGAGCCCGGCTTCGTCAACGACCACTGCAGCGCCTTCTACCCGCTCGCCGCCGCTTCGCCGGCGATCCGCCGGCTCGACCTGGAAGCGCAGGGGCTGCGCTGGCTGCACGGGCCGCTCGTCCTCGCGCACCCGTCCGGCGACGGCTCGTGCGTGGTTCTCTCGAGAGACCTCGACGAGACGGCCGCCTCGCTCGACTCCTTTGCGCCCGGCGACGGCGAGGCGTGGCGGCGGCTGTTCGCCCTCTGGCGCGAGCTGGCACCCGCTGGGCTCGACCTGCTCGTCACGCCGCCACCGGCCGTCCTCCCGGCGCTGCGTCTCCTCGCCACCCTCCGGCCGGCCCGCGCGCTGGACGTCGCGCGGCTTGCGCTCCTGTCCGTGCGGCGGTTCGGCGAGGAGCACTTCGCCGGCGACGGCGGGCGTCGCCTGATCGCAGGCAACGCACTGCACGCCGACCTGACGCCGGAGACGGCGATCGGCGGCGTCTTCGGGTTCGTGCTCTGCGCGCTGGGCCAGGAAGTGGGCTTTCCGGTGCCTGCGGGCGGCGCCGGACGACTGAGTGACGCCCTCGCACGCAGGCTGCGCGACCGCGGCGGCGCGATCGAATGCGACGCGGCCGTCGAGCGCGTGCTCGTTCGTCGCGGGCGCGCAGTCGGCGTCCGGACCGCGGACGGGCGCGAGCTCGCTGCGCGCCGCGCGGTCCTCGCGGCGGTCGACGCACCGCAGCTCTATCTGCGCCTGCTCGACGAGCGCGACGTCCCGGGATCGGTCCGCCGCGACATGCGCCGGTTCGAGTGGGACTGGAGCACCGTCAAGATCGACTGGACGCTCGATGCGCCCGTCCCGTGGCACGCGGCGGAGGCGCGGCGTGCGCCCGTCGTCCACGTCACGGAAAGCGTCGACGCGCTGACCGTGCAGTCGTCGCAGCTACGGATGGGGCTCGTGCCGGAGCACCCGTTCCTGGTCTTCGGCCAGTACTCGATGATCGACCCGTCGCGGCAGCCGGCCGGGAAGGAGACGGCGTGGGCGTATACGCACGTCCCGCAGCGGGTGCGCGGCGACGCGGGCGGGCGCCTGACCGGCCGCTGGGACGCCGCCGAGCTCGAGGAGCTGGCCGGACGCTGCGAGCGCGAGCTCGAGCGGCTCGCGCCGGGCTTCGGCTCCCTGGTCCGGCGGCGCCGTGTCCTCGGGCCGGGCGACCTCCAGGCGTCGGACGGCAATCTCGTCGGCGGCGCGCTGAACGGAGGGAGCGCGCAGGTGCACCAGCAGCTCGTCTTCCGCCCGACCTCGAGCTTCGGCCGCCCGGCCACTCCGATCCGCGGCCTCTACCTCGCGTCCGCCTCGATTCACCCCGGCGGGGGCGTGCACGGGGGGCCGGGCGAGATCGCGGCTCGCGCCGCGCTGGCCGAGCGGCGGCGCGCACGTACGGCGGTCGCACTCGCCGCCGGGGCCGCGACAGCCGCCGCGCTGCGCCGGTCGTAAAGGCTGTGGATCAGCTGTGGAAACCGGGTTCGTCTGCGGGATCGCCGTGTGGACGAAGCCGCTGACGGAGGCGGCGTGCGAGCGACGCGTGCAGCTCTTCGGGCTGGTCGTTCGGGTAGAGCCGCCGGTCCCAGACGAGCACGTGGAGACGCTCGATCTCCTCGATCAGCAGCACGATCGCCCGTCCTGCCGCAGCCACCTCCTCGCGCACGTCGTTCTGTAGACCCGTGCCCCAGCGCCGCAGCTGGTCGAGCTCGTCGGCCTTGAACCCGCCGTCCCGCACCCGCCCACCCTACTCTGATCACGCAAGATGCGAAGCGGCCCTGATCCGCGGGTCGAGGAGCGCGTAGACGACGTCGACGATGAGGTTGAGCACGACGATCGTCAACGCGAGGAAGACGACGCTGCCCGCGGTCAGCGGCAGGTCGCGTGTCACCGCCGCGCGACGCAGCATGCCCCCGAGGCCCGGCAGGTCGAACGTCGTCTCGATGAAGATGACGCCCGCGAGCGATGTCGCCGCCTGCAGTCCGAGCATCGTCACGAGCGGAAGCGTCACGTTGCGCAACAGGTGCGACGCCGCGATGCGGCGTGCGCCGGCGCCCTTCGCCCGCGCGGTGCGCACGTATTCCTCGTTCAGCTCCTCGATCACGAGCGCGCGGATCATCATCGTGAACAGCGCGGCGTTGACGATCCCGAAGGTGAGCCACGGCAGGATCAGGTGCGATGCCCAGTGCGAGAGCCCGTCGCAGCCGGTCGAGAGGTTGTTCACGCTGCAGTAGCCGTTCGCCGGGAGAACCGGGAGGCGGTGACCGAAGAGCCAGCTCAGCACGAGCCCGAGCACGACCGGGTGCAGCGACAGGCCCACCATCACGAACAGGCCGGCGCCTCGGTCGAGCAGCGAGCGCGGGCGCATCGCCGCCACGAGCCCGAGCGGCACCGAGATGAGCAGCCACACCACCATGCCGCCCGCGACGAGCGAGAGCGTCACCGGCGCGGCCCGGAAGAGCCGTGTCGTGACGCGCTCGCGCGTGCCGTAGGAGTAGCCCAGATCGCCGTGTGCAACGAGCCGCCAGACGTAGTGCGCGTACTCGCCGAGCATCGGCCCGTGCAGGCGGTACTGCTCCGGCGTGCGGCGCGCGAGGCGGCCGCCGTCGTCGCGCGGCATCGCGAAGAACGCGACGAAGACGAACAGCGTGACCGCGAAGAAGAGCAGCACGCTCGCAGCCAGCCGGCCGACCACGAAGCGCCCCATTGGCCGACTCTACGCCTGGGCTCCGGCACCGGATCTGCCCGCGACTACGATGCAGGACGGTGACCGCGACCGCCGAGACTCGCACCGCGCTCGTCGAGGACCTGATGGCGCGGTTCCCCGACGTGCCGCCGGAGGCGGTGCTGAAGGAGGATCTGCTGCGAACCGGGATCGCGTTCGACGAGTCGGCGCTCACCGACAACCTCGAGGGCGAAGTCAAGCCGAAGTCGTACTTCATCTTCTCGTTCGACCAGAAACCGCTCGCCGAGCTCGGCGAGGCGCGCACGCGGCGGCCGCCGGAGGAGATCGCGCTCACGGGCGGGCCGTGGGGCCTGCGGCGCACGATCGTGTCCGTTCGCGTCAATCCCGAGTCGCCGTATCGCGTCTCGCTCGGTGACGACGCGGCGCTCGTGCTCACGCTCGACGGGCGGGTGCTCGCCGCCGTGGCGCTCCCGCCGATGCCCGAGTACTACCGTCACCTGCTCTCGAACGGGAAGACGGTGATGGAGACGGCGCCCACGATCCAGTGGGGGTACCTCGTCTACCTGACGGTGCTGCGCCTCTGCCAGTACTTCGGCGCGCACGAGGAGTGCAAGTTCTGCGACATCAACCACAACTGGCGCCAGCACAAGCGCGAGGGGCGGCCGTACACCGGCGTGAAGCCGGTCGAGGACGTGCTCGAGGCGCTTGCCCTGATCGACCGCTACGACACCGGCCGCGTCTCGACCGCGTACACGCTCACCGGCGGCTCCGTCACGTCGACGGTCGACGGGCTCGCGGAGGCCGACTTCTACGGGCGCTACGCCGAGGCCATCGAGTCGCGTTTCCCGGGCCGGTGGATCGGCAAGGTGGTCGCGCAGGCGCTGCCGAAGGCCGACGTGCAGCGGTTCAAGGACTACGGCATCTCGATCTACCACCCGAACTACGAGGTCTGGGACGAGCGCCTCTTCTCGATCATCTCGCCCGGCAAGGAGCGATACGTCGGCCGCTCGGAATGGCACCGGCGGATCTTCGACGCGGCGGACGTGTTCGGTGCGTCGCACGTGATCCCGAACTTCGTGGCGGGCGTCGAGATGGCGAGGCCGTTCGGCTTCGAGTCGCTCGACGAGGCGATCCTTTCGACGACGGAGGGACTCGACCACTTCATGTCTCGCGGGATCACGCCGCGCTTCACGACCTGGTGCCCAGAGCCGACGACCCCGCTCGGGCGCGACAACCCGAACGGCGCGCCGCTCGAGTACCACATCCGCCTGCTGCGCGCATATCGCGAGGCACTGGACCGGAACGGGCTCGAGCCGCCGCCCGGCTACGGCCCGCCGGGCCCCGGCAACGCCGTGTTCTCGGTCAGCTCGTTCATGGACACGCTCGAGGCGGCGGCGTGAGCTACCACGCGATCTGCGAGCAGGTGGAGTCCGGCGGGCGGATCACGACGTCCGAGGCGGCGACGCTGTGGCGGCATGCATCCGACGACGACCTGAAGCGACTCGCGCAGTCGGTGCGCGCCCGTTACCACGAGCCCGACCGCGCGACGTACATGGTCATGCGGATCGTCAACTACACGAACGTGTGCGTCGCACAGTGCGACTACTGCGCGTTCTACGTGCTGCCGAACCAGGAGGGAGGGTATGTCCTCTCGCGTGGCGAGGTGTTCGCGAAGATCGACGAGTTGCTCGAGCTGGGCGGCGACCTCGTCGGCTTCAACGGCGGCTTCAACCCCAAGCTGCCGCTCGACTACTACTGCGACCTCTTCGCGTCGGTGCGCGAGCGGTACGGCGACCGCGTCGAGTTCTACGCGCTGACGATCGCCGAGTTCGTGTACCTCGCCGACCGCGCGGGCCTCTCGTATGCGGACGCGGCGGCGCGGCTGCGTGACGCAGGTGTGCACTGGGTGACGGGCGGCGGCAGCGAGGTCCTCACCGAGGACTTCCGCAGCCGCCACGCCAAGTTCAAGTACACGGTCGCGGAGTACTTCGCCGCGCAGCGGGCGATCGTCGAGGCCGGGCTGCGGACGACGGCGACAATGGTGATCGGGTTCGACGAGACGCTCGAAGAGCGGCTCGAGCACCTGCAGCGCACGCGCGACTTCCAGGACGAGACCGGCGGGCTCTTCTCGTTCCTCTGCTGGAGCTACAAGCCGTACGGGACGGCGTTCGGCGGCCGCGAGATCGAGCCGCGGGAGTACTCGCGGCACATCGCGCTCTCGCGGATCTTCCTCGACAACGTGAAGCACGTCCGGACGTCGGTGCTGACCCAGAACGAGGAGGCATTCCGTGCGCTCGAGTTCGGCGCGGACGACTTCGACCTGCCGATCGAGGACGAGGTGACACAGAAGGCCGGCGCGCGCATCGAGCTCGATCTCGACGCGCTCCTCGCCGTCCCCCGCTCCCTCGGCTACGAGGTCGAGTACCGCCGCGCCGAGCGACCCGCACTGTTCGCCTGAGGCGTGCTCCTCGCGGCCGTGGCTGGTGCGGCCGTGGCCGGAGTATCTCTGAGCCGTCTCTGAGCTTCCTCTGAGCCGGCTCAGACGCCGGGGGTGCGCTGCACGCGCTCCCGGGACACGTCCGCTGGGGACGTGGCGCCGACGAGCTGGAGGGCGAGCAGGATCTCGTCGCGGAGGAGCTCGAGGACGTGGCGCGCGCCTTCCTCGCCCCGCGCCGCGAGGCCCCAGAGCGGCGCGCGGCCGGCGAGGACGGCCTGCGCGCCGAGAGCGAGGGCCTTCACCACGGCGGTGCCGCGGCGGCTGCCGCCGTCCACGAGCACCGGGCAGCGCCCGCCGACGGCCGCTGCCACCTCGGGCAGCGCGTCGATCGTCGCCGCCACGCCGTCGAGTTGGCGGCCGCCGTGGTTCGAGACGACGATCCCGGCGGCGCCGTGGTCACAAGCAAGCACCGCGTCCTCCCGCGTGAGCACGCCTTTGACGAGCACCGGCAGGCCCGACTCCGACGCGAGCCGCTCGACGTCGCGCCACGAGACTGCCGCCGACATCCACGAGAACGCCTCGAGCGGCGTGACGCCGCCCCGACCCAGCGACACCACCTCGACCTCCGGCGGGATCGCGAAGGCGGTGCGGAAGTCGCGCTCGCGTCGCCCCAACACC
>JAICYG010000177.1 GCA_025934335.1 Thermoleophilia bacterium
CAGCGCGCCGAGCCGGCGCTGCTGGTCGTAGTCGTCGACCTTGATCACGATCCCGTCGATCTCGTAGTCGAGCTCGGCACGGCGGCGCTCCCACTCCCGGCACGCCTTCGCCACCGCGTCGATCGAGTCCAGCCGCTCGGCGAACGGGTTGATCGGGAAGCCGTGCGCCTTCAGCCATTGCAGCGTCTCCCAGTGGCTCGCCAGGCTCGCGCCCTCGTGCGCGCCGACGCCGTACGCCCAGAACGAGAGCGGGCGCGCCGCGGTGATCGACGAGTCCTTCTGCCGCAGCGAGCCGGCGGCGGCGTTGCGCGGGTTCGGCGTCGGCTTCTTTCCCTCCGCCTGCAGGCGCTCGTTCAGCTCGCGGAAGCCGGAGAGCGGCATGTACACCTCGCCGCGCACCTCGATCAGCGACGGCGCTCCGTCGGCGAGCATGCGCAGCGGGATCGCGTTGATCGTGCGCAGGTTGACGGTGACGTCCTCGCCGGTCTGGCCGTCGCCGCGCGTCGCGCCGCGGGCGAAGACGCCGCTCTCGTAGGTGAGGTTGATCGCGAGGCCGTCGATCTTCGGCTCGATCACCCAGCCGACCGGCTCGTCGGAGTCGAGGCGCTTGCGCACGTCGTCCGCCCACTTCACGACGGCCTCGTCACTCGTCACCTTCTCGAGCGAGCCCATCGCCGTCAGGTGCTGCACCTTCTGGAAGCGCTCACTCGGCGGGGCGCCGACGCGCTGTGTCGGCGAGTCGCCCGCGACGAGCTCGGGATGCTCACGCTCGAGCTCGAGGAGCTCGTCGTAGTGGCGGTCGTAGATGGCGTCGTCGACCGACGGGTCGTCGAGCACGTGGTACTCGTGCAGCCAGCGGTTGAGGAGCGTGCGCAGCTCCTCCGCGCGGGCGGCGACTGCCCTAGACGAGGTCGAGGAGCTCATCGGCGCGGTGGATGACGACGTCTGCGTCGGTCAGCTTCTCGGGCCCGTGGATGCGCCCCCACGAGACGCCGATCGCGTGGACGCCTGCCGCCCTTGCCGCCTGCATGTCGAAGGGCGAGTCGCCGACGTACGCGGCATCCCCGGGGCCGGCGCCGAGGCGCTCGAGCGCCAGCAGGAGCGGCGCCGGGTGCGGTTTGTGCTCGTGGGTCTCGTCACCGCCGACGACGACCTCGAACAGGTGCTCGACCGGCACGCGCGCGAACGCGAGGTCGACCGTCGCGCGCCGCTTCGCCGTCACGACCCCGAGCCGGTGGCCACGGTCACGCAGCTCGTCGAGAACGACGTCCATCCCCTCGCAGACGGCGATCGTCTGATGAAGCGGCTCGTTGTGGGCGCGATAGACGCGCACGAGCTCGTCGACCCGGTGCGGGTCGAAAGCCTGCATCTGGGCCTCGAGCCCGGGCCCGCCGACGGCCGCCATCAGCTGCTCGTCGCTGTAGGAGCCGCCGAGCACCGTCTCGACGGCGTGCCGCATCGAGGCGAGAATGATCGCGCCCGTGTCGACGACGGTGCCGTCGAGGTCGAAGAGGACGACCGGGTACCGCACCCGGTCTAGGTTAGACCTCCTCTACAGGCGGAGCGTGTCCCGGAGCTGGTCGAGCAGCTGGCGCCGCGGCGGCGGCGCGAGGAAGCCGGCCACGCGCTGTGCCTCCTCGGGCGAGAGCGACACGGCCGCCTCGGCCGAATCGACCGACCAGATGCTGAAGCGCACCTGCGGCGGCGTCTCCTCGTCGCCGAAGTACCGCGAGACGCGGAGAGCCTTCTGCGCGTCTCGCTCGACCGCCGGGTGCGGCGCGAAGAACTCGACGAGCTTCCGCCGCTGCGGCGCGGCGCACCAGGGGCAGTAGCGGAACCTGTCCTCGACGCCGTTCCCGCACTCGCGGCACGTCCTCACGTGCGCATTCTCTGCCCCTCCGAGCGTCTCTTCAACCCGTCACCGCCGACGGACGTCGACGGCGACGACCGCGACGAACGCGGCGATCAGCGCCACTCCGACGAGCGGAGCGACGAAGGCTCCGCCGCCGCCGACGCTCGAGACGACAACTCCTGCCCCGATCAGGACCGTGGCGACGCCCGCGGCGATCTTCCAGTCGTCGCCGACGACGAAGTCCCACCAGAATCGGCCGAACGCCTCCAGGAACCTCATGAGACCCGCTCGAGCACGGAGGGAGGCGCCGGCTGCGCCGCCGAGGGTGCAGCGAGTCGCGGCATGACGTGGATCATCACTCGCGAGAGGAGGAACCAGGCCGCGAGCACGCCGAGCAGCGACCAGTTGTCTCCGGGCCACGACAGCCGGCCCCCGTCCCGGAAGACGCCGAGCCCCTCGACCGCCCAGAAGGTGCCGAAGCTCGAGAGCAGCAGCCCGACGACGTACTTGAGCGCGTTCTCCGGGACACGCGCGAGGGGCCGGTGCGCTACCGCACCCGTGACGAGGACGGCCGCGCCCGCCGCACCTGCCGCACCGGCGGCGAGCGGGACGTCGTGCGCGTTGAGGCCGAAGGTGATGACGATGAAGACGACCTCGGTCCCCTCGAGGAACACGCCCTTGAACGAGACGACGAACGAGAACCAGTCGAGGCCGAAACGGCTCTCCGCACCTGCGACACGCGCCGCGGCGGCCTGTTCCCGAAACTCCTCCTCCTCGTCGTGCATCGACTTCAGTCCGGCCGAACGGAGGATCGCCTTCCGGAGCCACTGGAGCCCGAAGACGAGCAGAAGCGCGCCGATGCCCAGCTGAAGCGCCGTCTCCGGCAACCAGTTGACGAGCGCGTAACCGGCGGCGGCGGTGAACGCGGCGAGCGCCACGACCGCGAGCACTGCGCCCCAGAGGGCCGACCGCCAGCTGCGCGTCAGCCCCATCGCGAGGACGATCGTCAGGGCTTCGACGAACTCGACAAAGGACGACGTGAACGTCGCCGTCACGAGGCCCCAGGTGGCGCTCGAGCCCATCGAACGAACGTTATGCCCTGGGCGGGTAGCGGACGCCTGCCAGGTACAGCCCCTGCGGCGGCGCCGTCGCGCCGGCCTCGCTCCTCGGCCGGCCGTCGACGAGCGGGCGCAGGTCCCGACCCTCGAGCATCGTGCCGACGAGCGTGCGGACCATGTGGCGCAGGAACGAGTCGGCGGTGATCTCGAACGCGGCGACATCGTCATCCAACTCCACCCACCGGGCACTCTCGACGATGCGAACGAGCACCTCGTGCTGTGTGTCGGTCGGAGTGAAGGCTCGGAAATCGTGCTCGCCGAGGAGCGTCTGGGCATTCTCGTCGAGCGCGGCGAGGTCGAGGCGGCGTGGCCACCACAGCGAGCGGCCGGCTTCGAACGGCGAGCGCTCGCGACGCCGGAAGACGCGGTAGCAGTAGGAGCGCGCGAGAGCATCGAAGCGGGCGTGAAAGCCGTCCGGCGCATGCTCGGCAGCCACGATCGCCACGTCGTCGGGGAGCGCCGTGTTTAGCGCCTCCGCAGCACGGTCGGGCGGCGGCCCGCCGTCGACGTCGACGGACACGACATTGGCCAGGGCGTGGACGCCCGCATCCGTGCGCCCCGCGACGGCGAGCTCGGCAACGGCCTCGTAGAGCTCACCCAGGGCCTCGCGAACCGCTCCCTCCACCGTGCGCCGACCCGGCTGGCGCGCCCAGCCGTGAAACGAAGCGCCGTCGTAGGCGATCGTTAGCTTCAGGCGCACCAGTACGCTCCTCTACCCATGCCGACCGAGCACCACTTTCTCCTGCAGCGCGTCCAGCCCGCCATGGTCGGGCTGATCGACGGCTCGCTCTCCACCCTTGCGCCCATCTTCGGCATCGCGTTCTACACGCACCGTCCGCACACCGCGTTCATCGCCGGCCTCTCGACCTCGATCGGCGCGGCCATCTCGATGGCGTTCTCGGAGGGCCTGTCGGACACCGGCGAGATCACCGGCCGCGGCAGCCCGGCGATAAGAGGGACGATCACGGGTGTCGGCACCTTCCTCGGCGGCATCCTGCACACGCTGCCGTTCCTGATCACGAACTACCACGCCGCAGTGGTCGCCGCCGCGGTCGTCGTCGCGTTCGAGCTCGTGATGCTCGCCGTGATCCGCTGGAAGTTCTTCCAGACCGGGTTCCTGCGCAGCCTCGTCGCCGTGTCGATCGGCGGTGCCGTGATCGCGGTCGTCGGCGCGCTGATCGGGTCGGCTGGTTAGTCGGCGCGCTCGCGAGTGTCCGACACCTCTTCGGTGTCAGGCACCTCTTCGGCGGGCGGCTCGCTCGCTTCTTCATCCGAGGTGCCTGACACCTCTTCTTCGGCAGACGGCGCCGGCGCCTCGTCAGTGGCGTCTGACACCTCGTCGACCCGCTGCTCCCTACGAGACGGCGTAAAGGTGTCAGACACCAGCTCGAGGTAAGCCATCTCCGCCGAGTCGCCCGGGCGTGGACCGATCTTGACGATGCGCGTGTAGCCGCCGGGACGGTCCTTGAAGAGCGGCGCCACCTCGGCGAACAGCCTGTGAACGACGTCGCGCGAGCGCAGGAACGAGGTCGCCTGCCGGCGTGCGTGCAGGTCGCCGCGGCGGCCGAGCGTGATCATCTGCTCGGCGATCGGCTTCACCGCCTTCGCCTTCGTGACCGTCGTCTTGATCCGGCCGTGCTCGATCAGCGCGCCGGCAAGGTTCGAGTAGAGCGCCTTGCGGTGCGCCGAGTCGCGCCCGAGCTTCTTGCCTGTGCGAGCGTGGCGCACCGCTCCGTCCTACCCCTCCAGCCCGTTCGACGAGCCGCCGCGGAGCGTCAGCCCATGCTGGGAGAGCGTCTCCTTGACCTCCTCGATCGACTTCTTGCCGAAGTTCGGGATCGCAGCCAGCTCGTTCTCCGACTTCGTCACGAGGTCGCCGATCGTCTCGATGCCGACCCGCTTGAGGCAGTTGTACGAGCGGACGCCGAGCTCGAGCTCCTCGATCGGGAAGTTCTCCATCCCGTGC
>JAICYG010000191.1 GCA_025934335.1 Thermoleophilia bacterium
CTCGTCGGGCGTCAGGTGGTTCGCCATGTCGCTCCTTCCGGTCCACAAAAAAGCCCGCCGCGCGTGTCGCGCTCGGCGGGCGAGGTCTCCGGCTCCCCTGCAGGCAGGACGGGAAGCTTCCTCACGCATCCCCTCCTGTCCGGCTGGAGCTCATCGTGACCTCAGGATAATCGATCGGCGTGACGGATGCGACGAACCTCCTGCAGGGCCTCGAGGCGGGATTCCACGAGGCGCGCGGAGTCCGGCTGCGCGTCTTTCGCGGCGGTGAGGGCCCGCCGCTCCTGCTCCTGCACGGGTTCGGTGGCGCGGCGTGGAACTACACGGAGATGGCGCCGCTCCTCACGGGCAGGCGGCTGATCGTCCCCGACCTGCCGGGGCACGGTGGGTCGGGCCCGCTCCCGGCGCCGTCGCTGACCGGCTTCGCCGACGTCGTCGCGACGCTCCTCGAGGAGCCGGTCGCAGTCTTCGGCCACTCGATGGGCGGCGTCGTCGCCCTCCGGCTCGCCGAGCGCCACCCCGGGCTGGTGCGCTCGCTCGTCCTCGCGGCGCCCGCAGGCATTTCGAGCTCGTCGCGCATCTCGACGATCTTCCTGGCCGCGGTCGGGACGATCCGACCGGCGCGGATCGTCGGCCGCCGCGTCGACCACATCGGCCGTTCGCGCCGGCTCAAGCGTCTCGTCTTCGGGCGGTTCGAAGTTGCGAACGCCGACGTCCTCTCGGAAGCCTCGGTGCACGGCTTCCTGCGCGCGTCGGAGCTGCACACGGACGCGCTCGGCGCGGGCCTCGCGCTCGCGCGCGACGACCCGCGCCGGAGCCTCGATCGCGTCACCGCGCGCACGCTCGTCCTCTTCGGCGCACGCGACCGGCAGGTGCCGCTCGGCGACGGCTTCGAGTACGCCCGCCGCCTGAGAGCACCGCTGCGGGTGATCGCGGACTGCGGCCACCTGCTGATCGGCGAGCGGCCGGACGTATGCGCGCGAGCGGCGCTTGAGTGGTCGTGAGAGCCGCTAACCTGTAGCCGCTTCGGGGTGTGGCGCAGCCTGGTAGCGCGCTCCGTTCGGGTCGGAGAGGTCCCCAGTTCAAATCTGGGCACCCCGATTGAGGAAGAGGAGCCCGGCACCGTCGGTGCCGGGCGTCCTCGTCTACCGGAAGCGGAAGCTGCGCGCGCTGCGCGTGAAGACGGCGGCGTAGGTGCCGTGGAGCTTCGGCAGCGTCGTGTACGTGAGCACGGTGACGTTGCCGCCGCGCACGAACAGGAACTGCTGCAGCCAGACGGTGGGCGTCGTCGTGTTGAAGCGCGCCTGGTACTGGAGCGACACGGCCTTACCGGCGGGCAGCGTGACGTACGTCGCCCGCAGGGCGCCCTTGACGACGCCCGTCGACTTCAGCCCGGCGACGGTCGCGTCGCGCTGGAACCGCAGGTCGCCCACAGTGGGCGCCTGAACGACGTTGAGGTTGGACGCGTAGCGGTTTGCGAGCGACGTGGCACCTGCGTCCGCGACGAGCAGCTTGACCACCTTCGAGGTGCGGAGGAGCGTGATGTACTGCTGGAGCGCCGGCACCGTCTTCGCCTTCGCGAGCACCTGCGGCGTCAGCCGCGTCATGTCGATCCACGTCGACGGCGTCGAGACGGTGAAGCCTCCGGCTGCCGAACGGTGCGTCGTCCAGCTGCCGCCTGTCGACGCTCCTGCGGCGGCGGGCACGAGTGCGAGGGCGAGCAGCAGGCAGACGGGAAGGCGGAGCCGCATCGGCCGCATTGAACCAGCGTCGGCGCGCGCGTTCGCCACCCGTTCGGGTGACCCGCGGCGAGGCTATCGTCGCATCCGTGCCGCTCCGCGCCATCGTCTTCGACGTCGACTTCACGCTTGCGAAGCCCGGGCCGGATCTCGGGCCAGAGGGCTACCGCAGGCTCGGCGAGCGCCACGGCCTGACGCTCGACCCGGAGCTGTACGAGGAGGCCCGTCGGGCGGCGTTCGTCGACCTGAAGCGGCACCCGGAGCTCGACCATGACGAGGAGGTCTGGATTCGCTTCACCCAGCGGATCATCGAGGGGATGGGCGGCACCGGCGATACCTACGCCGCCGCGGCCGAGATGGAGGCCGCCTGGGCGCACGCGCACCATTTCGAGCTCTACGAGGACGCGCTGCCGGCGCTCGACGCGGTGCGCGACCGCGGGCTGCGCGTCGGCCTCCTCTCGAACAGCGCCCGCGACCTGGGGGCGTTCGTCGCGCATCACCGCCTGGCCGTCGACGCCGTGCTGACCTCCGGCGTGCACGGGAAGACGAAGCCGCACGAGACGATCTTCCGGCGGATGCTCGAACTGCTCGACGTGGTCGCGGGAGACGCGGTGATGGTGGGCGACACGATCGAGGACGACGTCGAGGGCGCCATCGCCGTGGGGATGCGGGCGGTGCTCGTCGACCGCGAGCGCCGGCACCCGGAGCTCGAGTCGATCGACGACCTCCGCGCCCTCCTGAACGTCATCTAGAGTCGTCTGCGTCGTGTTCGTCGCCTGGGTGGTGGCCGCGGTCCTGCTCGCGATCGGCGAGGTGCTCACGCCCGGGCTCTTCTTCCTCGGCCCGGTCGCGCTGGCGGCCGCGGCGGCGGCGATCGTCGCGCTCTTCGCCGGTGGGATCGTGTCGGTGATCGTCTTCATCGTCGCGTCGCTGCTGTCGCTCGCGGTGCTGCGGCCGATCGCGCGCAGCCACATCCGGATGCCGGCGCTCTCGCGCACCGGGACGGATGCGCTCGTCGGCCGTCGGGCGGTCGTCACGCGGCGCGTCGACGCCGTCGGCGGCCGCGTCCGCATCGGCGGCGAGGAGTGGTCGGCCCGCTCGTACCTCGACAGCGAGGTATATCCCGAGGGAGCGACCGTCGACGTCGTCCGAATCGAGGGCGCGACCGCTCTCGTCGCCGAATAGGAGGTTCGCTGTGGCTGCCCTGATCGTCCTCGCGGTGCTCGTCGCCTTCGTGCTCGTCGTGCTCGCGCGGACCGTGCGCGTGATCCCGCAGGCGCGGGCCGGCGTCGTCGAGCGCCTCGGCCGCTACTCCCGCACGCTCACGCCCGGGCTCGCGCTCGTGATCCCGTTCGTCGACCGGGTCCGGCCGATGATCGACCTGCGCGAGCAGGTGCTGTCGTTCGAGCCGCAACCAGTGATCACGCAGGACAACCTGGTCGTGAACATCGACTCGGTCATCTACTTCCAGATCACCGACCCGAAGGCGGCGACGTACGAGATCGCGACACCCGTCGACGCGATCGACATGCTGACGGTGACGACCCTGCGGAACGTGATCGGCGGGATGACGCTAGAGCAGACGCTGACCTCGCGCGACTCGATCAACGACCAGCTGCGAGGGATCCTCGACGACGCGACCGGGAAGTGGGGGATCCGCGTGCACCGCGTCGAGCTGAAGGCGGTCGACCCGCCGCCGTCGATCAAGGACACGATGGAGAAGCAGATGCGCGCCGACCGGGAGAAGCGCGCGGCGATCCTGCAGGCGGAGGGCGTGAAGCAGGCGCAGATCCTGCAGGCGGAGGGCGAGAAGCAGGCGGCGATCCTCAAGGCCGAGGGACAGAAGCAGGCGGCGATCCTCTCGGCAGAAGGCCAGTCGAAGGCGATCGAGACGGTGTTCCAGGCGATCCACGACGGCAACCCGGACCCACAACTCCTCGCCTACCAGTACCTGCAGGTGCTGCCGCAGATCGCGCAGGGCGACGCGAACAAGGTGTGGGTGATTCCGAGCGAGCTCACGCAGGCGCTCGGAGGCATCTCCGACCGCATGCTCCCTCGGCCGGGGGAGAAGTCGGATACAACGTAGACGCCTCGCTGCCGATAACGGCTCGGGTTGTCTCTGCTGAAGCGGCTCCTCAACATTGCGTTCGTCCTGGTCGCGCTCGTCGTGGCCGCGCTCGTCGCGCGTCATTTCGCGCGCTCGGGGTGGCCGCTCCACCGCGCGAACCTCTGGCTCGTAGGCCTCGCCGCGGTCGTGATGCTCGGCGCCTACGCCGCGAAGGCCTGGGGCTGGCAGCGCCTCTTCCGGCTCGAACACCGGCCCGCCGTGCTGACGCTCGCGGCGGCCGGAGGCGCCGCGTCCGTCGGCGGGATTGCGCTGCCGGGCCGCTGCGACGAGCTGATACGCGTGGCGGTCGTGCGCCGCTGCCGCCGGCGCCGGGCGAGCATCGGCGCGGTCGCGCTCTCCCTCTTCCTGCTCGGGCTGCTCGACAGTGCTGCCCTGACGCCGCTCGCGTCCGTCGCGCTCGGCGTCTCGCGCGTCGACGGCTGGCTCCGCGCCGGCCTCTTCGTGATCGCCGCGGCGGGCGTGCTGGCGGCGGCGGCCGTGCTCGCGCTGCCGCGCCTCGCCGCGCTCGGCGTCGTCGGCCGCTTCCGC
>JAICYG010000162.1 GCA_025934335.1 Thermoleophilia bacterium
AGCGATTCACGTGTCTAGGAGGGTACCCCAGCAGAGGGCGCTGCGGTTACCGGGATAACCCGTTTCGGGGACAAGCGGTTACGCCCCTTCCGGCATCAGGTCGGGGTGGAGTACGCCGACGTAGGGCAGATTCCTGTACCGCTCGGCGAAGTCGAGGCCGTACCCGATCACGAACCTGTTCGGGATCTCGAAACCCACGTAACGGACGGGCACCTCGATCTCGCGCCGCTCGGGCTTCGTCAGGAGCGCGCAGATCTCGAGGCTCGCCGGCTCGCGGGACTCCAGGTTCCGCAGCAGGTAGGAGAGCGTGAGGCCGGAGTCGATGATGTCCTCGACGACGAGCACGTGCCGGCCCTCGATGTTGATGTCGAGGTCCTTGAGGATGCGGACGACGCCCGACGAGTCCGTGGCCGCGCCGTAGCTCGAGATGGCCATGAAGTCGATCTCGCACGGGACGGCGAGCGAGCGCATCAGGTCGGCCATGAAGAAGACCGCACCCTTGAGCACGCCGACGAGCAGGAGCTCCCGTCCCTCGTAGTCCTCCGAGACCTCGCGGCCGAGCTCGCGGATCCGCTCCTGCAGCCGGTCCTCCTCGATCAGGATCTCGCCGACCCCGCGCTCGACCTCGGAGGTGCTCATGCGGCGATCACTCGTTGATCGGGTGCGACCAGGGGTGCGAGACAAGGACGCAGGTCGTCTTCGTATGCGGTGCATACGGAGACGACCGAGGACGTGGTATCGCGCCGCTGGGCGCAGCCGAGTGACACATTGATTTCCGCGTGAGCGCCTCCGTTAGTCTGCGACACGAGAGGCCCTCACCCCCTCCGCGTCGACGATGCCGGGCACCGCCACGACCTCGTCGCCGCGCACGACGAGCGGCCAGCCGTCACGGTCGGAGCGCGGGATCTTGGCGTCGACGAACACGTCCTGCACCTTCTTCGTGCGCCCGGCGAGCCGGTCGCCGGGACGCCATCCCCGTACCTTAAGGCCTGGCAGCCGCGACTCGATGCGCCAGCCGCCCCACACGACCGGCCGGTCGAGGTCGCGCGGCCCCGCCTCGAGCCAGAGCCGGTCGTGCTCGCGGACCGCCTGCACGCCGCCGCCGAGGTCGACGCGCTTCGACCCGACCGGTGCATCGAGCAGCTCGGCGAGCGCGGGCGGCAGGGTCCGTCGCTCGTCGAGCACCCGGAGGACGTTCTCGCGCGCGGCCGGGTGGATGCGCTCGAGCAGCGGCAGGATCTCGTTGCGGATCAGGCCGCGAAGCGTGTCGTCGTTCGACGAGTCGGTGCGCCACTCGAGCCCGCGCTCGCGGCAGAACCCCTCGGTCTCCTCCCGCCACAGGCAAAGGAGCGGGCGGACGACGCCGTCCTCGCGGCGCACCTCGATGCCCTTCGTCGTACCCCGCGCGGCCAGCCGGAAGAGGATCGTCTCGACCTGGTCGGAGAGCGTGTGGCCGGTCGCGCGCAGCTCGCCGGCGCGGAACGAGTAGCGGACGTCGCGCAGCTCCGCCTCGTTCGAGCAGCGCGCCGCCGCCTGCACCACCTCCGCGCCGAGCCGCTCGGCGCACCAGGCGGCGTCGGCGTCCGACTCGGCGCCGCGCAGGCCGTGGTCGACATGGAGCGCCGAGACGCGGTAGCCGAGCTCGGCGAGGGCGTGGTAGAGGCACGTCGAGTCGGCGCCGCCGGAGACGAGGCAGAGCACCTCGCCGCCGGGCTCGATCAGGTCGTGGCGCCGGATGTGCGTCTCGATGCGCTCGAGAACGTCCAGGGCGTCATTCAACCACGGGTCGGCGGCGGCCGATGAACGCGGCCGCCTCGCCGGCGAGCCAGCGCCCCACCCAGAGTACGAACGCGAGCTTCACGATCCGTCTCAGAAGAGCACGCTCCTGTACTCGAGCACCCTCCGCATCCCGATCTTCTCGTACAGCCCGATCGCCGCGAGGTTGTCGGTGCGGACGAACAGCGTGACGATCGGCGTCGTCGCGAGCAGGAGGCGGCACAGGTCGGCCATGCCGCGGGCAGCGTAACCGCGGCCTCGCGCCTCCGGGTCGGTCCAGACCTGCGCGATCTGCACCGCCTGCGGCGTCCACGCGGACGCCTCCGCCTTGAAGAGGACGACGTCGTCCTCGAGCCACACCCAGGAGCGGCCGTCCTCGATCTGCGACGCCGTGCGCCAGCGAAACGAGTCCGGGTCGCGGCCGAGCGGGTCGATGCCGAGCTCGAGCCGGTGCGCCGCCGCGCAGGCCGGGACGAGCCGGTCGAGGTCGGCGAGCGTCGCCGCGCGCAGGGCGCTCGCACCCGCCGGCGGCGGCTCCTCGATCGCGAACACCGGCTGCCCCTGCCGGTCCTCCCTCGCCTCGGGCAGCCGGTCCCGCGCCGCCTCCCACAACGCGGTGACGGCCCCGGCGGCGCCGATGATCATCCGCGCCTGCGAGCGGGCGGCGACATCCGCAAGCTCCTCGCAACGCTCGCCGGACGGCACGAGGTTCGCGCCCGCATGACAGAGCCCCACCAGCACGCCCGCCGCGTCGGCGACACCGACGAACTTGCCGAAGCCGCGCCGCACGGCGTCCTCGAGGAACACCCGCTCGATCGGGTCGGCGGCGCAGTACTCGAGCAGCTGGTCGTGCGTGGGGTCGATCACCGACATGCGGGAATCCTCCTATAGGCTCAGCGCCCATGCCGATCCACGTTCGCGCCGAGCCGGGACAGTACGCCGAGGCCGTCCTGCTCCCCGGCGACCCGCTCCGTGCCAAGTACATCGCCGAGACGTATCTCGAGGACGTCGTGCAGCGGAACTCCGAGCGCGGGCTCCTCGGCTACACCGGCACGTACGGGGGCAAGCCGGTCTCGGTCCAGGGCACCGGCATGGGCTGCCCCGGCGCGACGATCGTCTTCGAGGAGCTCGTCCAGCTCGGCTGCAAGAAGCTGATCCGCGTCGGCACCTGCGGGGGCCTGCAGGCGCACCACAAGCTCGGCGACCTGATCGTCGCGCTGACCGCCGTCCCGGCCGACTCGACGGCGATGCACCTCGTGAACAACGAGCCGCACTGCCCCACCGCGTCGTGGTCGATCGTGCACGGCGCAGTGCACGCGGCCAAGGAGCTCGACCAGCAGCTGCACGTGGGCCCGATCGTCTCCAGCGACCTCTTCTACAACCCGGACGAGGGCCAGTACGAGCGCTGGTCGGCGCGCGGCGTGCTCGCGGTCGAGATGGAGGCGAGCGCCCTTTTCACGGTCGGCGCGATCCGGGGAGTCGAGGCCGGCTGCCTGCTCACCGTCAGCGACATCGTCGTCGAGGGCGCGTTCACGCGCATCTCCGACGACGAGCTACGCGCGGCCGTCGACCGGATGACGCGCATCGCCCTGGACGTCGCGGTCTCCGATTAGCGACGTCGTCTTCCTCGTCAACCCGGCGTCCGACAACGGGGCGACCGGCAGGCGCTGGCCCGAGCTCGCGCACCGGGCCTCGCAGCTCGGCCTGCACGGCGAGGCGCTCTTCTCGGAGCATCCCGGCCATTTGATCGAGCTCGCAGGCCGCGCGGTCGACGGCGGAGCGGGTCTCGTGGTCGCGGTCGGCGGCGACGGGACGCTGAACGAGGTCGTGAACGGGATCGCCCGGCGCGACGTCGAGCTCGCCACGATCCCGATCGGCACCGGCATGGACTTCGTGCGGACCCACGGCATCCCCAACCGCTTCGACGACGCGGTGCGCGTCGCGCGTGAAGGAGCGACGAGGACGGTCGACGCGGGTCGCGTCGCCTTTCGCACCTGGGCGGGCGAGGATGCCGAGCGCTGGTTCGCGAACGTCGGCTCCGTCGGCATGAGCGGCGCGGTCGCGCAGCGGGCGAACGGCATGTCGAAGGCGCTCGGCGGCAAGGCGACCTTCTTCTATGCGCTCACCCGCGTCTTCTTCGAGTGGGAGAACACCGAGGTGACCGTGACGTTCGACGACGGCGGAGAGCGGCGCGGACGGATGCACGACGTGATCGTCGCGAACGGCGTGTGGCACGGCGGCGGCATGAAGCTCGCGCCCGACGCGGCTCCCGACGACGGCGCTTTCGACGTCGTGCTGATCGGAGACGTCTCGAAGGTGGACTTCCTGACGACGGCACCGAAGCTCTACAAGGGACGGCACGTCCACCACCCGAAGGTGGAGGTCGTGCGCACGCCGAGGGTCACGGTCGACGCCCCGGCCACGCTGCCGATCGAGCTCGACGGCGAGCAGGTGGGGACGACGCCCGCGGCCTTCGAGATCGTGCCGGCCGCGCTGCGCGTGCGCGTGCCTACGGGCTCTTCTTCGTAGCGGCCGGCTTCTTCGGCGGCTTCTCGAGCTTCGCGACGCGCTGCTCGAGCGTGTCGATCCGCTTCTCCATCGCCTCGAGGCCGCGCACGCGCTTCGTCAGGTCGTCGACGCGGTCGCGCAGCTGCGTCGCCGCCTGCACGACGCGCGACAGGTTCGGGTTCTGCGCAGCCTTGCCGAGCACCTCCTCGCCGAGGTTCGCGAGCCGGTCGAGCGGGGTCTTCGCCATGTCTCGATCCTTTCAGGGGTGGATGACGACGGGTGTTCCGGCGACGGCCACCTGAAAGAGCCGGGTGAGTGTCGCATTCGGGAGCCTGAGGCAGCCGTTCGAGACGGCATGCCCGATCGACCACGGCTCGTTCGTCCCGTGGATCGCAACCGGGCCGCCCTGCGCCCAGCCGGTCAGCACCGGCGAGAACGCCGAGATGCCGATCGCGCCGGGGCCGAACGGGCCGCCGGGATCGTCGGGGACGAGCCGCTGGTTCACGTAGTAGCGGCCGATCGGCGTCGGCGTCGCCGCCGAGCCGATCGCGACCGTCGCGCTGAAGACGCGCCGGCCGCCGCGGAAGAGGATGAGGAGCCTGCGCGAGAGGTCGACCTCGATGCGGGCGCGGATCGGCTCGAGGTCGAGGTCCGCTCCGCGCACCCAGCCCGTCGCGCCGTTCGGGCGGATCGGCAGCTGCACGCGGTACCAGCGGGCGACGCCGCAGCCGCCGCGCTCGGCGAGCACGCCGAGGAACGTCGGATAGCCGTTCACGTTCTCTGCGCCGAACCTCGCGACGACGCGTCCGCCCGGGGTCGCGTAGGCGATCGTCCCGCGGGCGGCGTGGCCGACGTAGGCGAGGCTCGGTGTGCCGAGCGTGCGGGTCGCGACGGTGCACTGCCGGGGCCGCTCGGGCGCCGCGGGGGCGGGCTTCGGCTTCGGCGCCGGAGGAGCGGCACGGTGCGTCTCCGAGCCGCAGCCGGTCGCCGCGAGCACGAGTGCGAGCGCGAGCAACCGCTTCACGTCGCCTTCCGCGTCGCGTACCAGGTGGCAGCCATGTCCTCGGAACCGTGCCCGAGCTCGACGGCGCGCGCAAAGCGGCCGGCGACCGCGTCGAGCAACGCCAGGTCGATACCGGAGCGCTCGGCGAGCGCGCGCACGAGTTCTGCGTCCTTCAGCGCCGTCTGCAGCTTGAACTGCGGCGCGAAGCGCTCGGCGACCACCATCGCGCCTTTCTGCTGCAGGTAGACGCTGTCGAGCGGGCCGCCTGCGAGCGCCTCGAGCACGCGCTCCGGCTCGAAGCCTGCCGCCGCCGCGAGCGCCAGCAGCTCCGCCGTTCCCTCGGTGAGGAAGAGGACCCACGTGTTCAGGACGAGCTTCAGCCGCGTCGCGTCGCCGACGCGATCGCCGACGTCGACGACCTTCTCCGCGACCGCCTTGGCGACCGGGCGCACCGCG
>JAICYG010000179.1 GCA_025934335.1 Thermoleophilia bacterium
GGACGCTTCTCTAGTCTCGTCGGCGTGAAGCAGCGACTGCTGCGGTGGTACGGCGAGCATGCCAGGGACCTGCCCTGGCGGCACTCGCGCGACCCGTACGCGATCCTGGTGTCGGAGGTGATGCTGCAGCAGACCCAGGTCGAGCGCGTGATCCCCCGCTGGCACGCCTGGCTCGAGCGCTGGCCGACGGTGGAGTCGCTCGCCGCCACGTCCACGGCCGACGTGATCGTCGCGTGGCAGGGGCTCGGTTACAACCGGCGCGCCCTCAACCTGCACCGGGCTGCTCGACACGTGGCCGGCCACGGCTGGCCCGGTGACCTGACGGAGCTGCCCGGAGTCGGCCCCTACACCGCCGCGGCGATCGGCAACTTCGCGTTCGGCCGCGACGTCCTGCCCGTGGACGTGAACGTCGCGCGCGTACAGGAGCGGACCGGCGAGGCATTCGACGCGTCGTGCGCGCAGGCGCTCTTCGACCTCGGCGCCACCGTCTGCCTCGCGCGCATCCCGCGCTGCGGGGCATGCCCGCTCGCTCGTAACTGCCCCTCACGCGGCAAGCGCTACGAGCCGCTGCACAAGCAGTCGCGGTTCGAGGGCTCGTTCCGCCAGCGCCGCGCGGCGGCGCTGCGCGCCGTCGCGGCAGGAGAGCAGCCGTCCGACGGCGACGCGCTCGTCTCGCTCGCCCGCGACGGACTCGTCGTCCTGCACGAGGGCGGCGCCTCACTGCCCTCGTAGGGCCCAGGTAAGCCCGGCCGCGAGCTGCGCCTTCCACTCGCCGCGCCGCGCGCCGTAGTAAAACGTCCGCACGGGCGCGCCGAGGCCGCGCAGCGTGCGGGCGAACGCCCACGTCTCCGCCGGGGTGAACCAGTGCGAGTGGAACGGCCCGCTGGCCAGGAAGAAGCGCATGCGCGCGACCGCCTCCGGCTCTCCCTGCGCGATCGTGCGCGGATCGTCGGCCGCGAGCTCGGCCTTCGTCGCGCGCTTGAAGGGCCCGTCGCGCAGCGGATGGAAGTAGCCGCTCCACGACTCGACCGTGCCGAAGAGAGTCGGATGCCGGAGAGCGATGTAGGTAGCGCCGAACCCGCCGGCCGAGAGGCCGGCGAGCACGCGCCCGGCCGGCGCCGCGATCGTCGACAGGTGCCGATCGACGAAGGGGACGACGCCGTCGACGAGCTCCCGCTCCCATTGCCCCGCCCACTCGCCGTTGTACTTCGCACGCGTCCCCGCCGCGGGCATCACCGCGAGGAACGGCCGCACACGGCCGGACGAGATCGCCTCGTCGGCAAAGTCGACGAGGTCGGTGCCGGCGAGGTACTCGCTCGGAGAGCCCGGCATGCCGTGCAGCAGGTAGACGACGGGGTAGGGCACCGTCGGCCTGTAGCCCGGCGGCAGGTAGACGTAGCCGGCGCGGAAGCTCTGCGGGAACATCCCCTCGAGCACGGTGCCGCCGTGCGGCCCGGTCGCGAACGGCGCGAAGCCCGGCAGGAGCGCAGCCGACACGAGGGCGGCGACGAGCGACATCGGCAACCGACGGTAGCGCCGTACGTGTTCAGCCCCGGTTACGGCGGGTACCGTGCCCGCAGTGAGCCTCAAGCGTGCCGGCCTCGTGGCCGTGATCGTGCTGGCGCTCGCGGCCGCTGCAGGCGCAGCCGTTCTTCGCCAGTCGCGGGACCTCGACGAGAAGTTCCGCTCCGTCGCCCTCAACGGGCCCGTGCACGCACGCGTCGTGCTGCCGCCGGGGTACACGACGAGCCGCAAGCGCTACCCGGTCGTCTACTTCCTACACGGCCTGCCCGCGAACGGTGCGTCCTACCAGGGGAACGACTGGCTGATCGACGCGCTCGAGGGCGCCGGCCCGGCGATCCTCGTCATGCCCCAGGGCGCCCGCGCGAACGACACCGACCCGGAGTACCTGAACTGGGGCGTCGGGCGCAACTGGGAGGACTACGTCGCCGGCGAGTTGCCCCGCTACGTCGACTCGCACTTCCGCACGATCCGCTCCCGCGACGGGCGCGCGATCATCGGCCTCTCGGCCGGCGGCTACGGCGCGATGATCCTCGGCCTGCACCACCTCGGCAGGTTCGCGGCGATCGAGTCGTGGTCCGGCTACTTCGCGCCGACGGACCCGTCCGGCAGCCACGTCCTGCGCCGCGAGGCGACCGCGAGCGCCGTCAACCTGCTCGAGCGCGTCAAGGCGCAGGAGCGGCGACTCCCGACCTTCCTCGGTCTCTACGTCGGCAACGGCGACGCGCGCTTCCGCGACGACAACGTCCTCTTCGATGCGCAGCTGAATCGCGCACGCATCCCGCACGTGTTCGCGGTCTATCCGGGCGGGCACGCAACCTCGCTCTGGAAAGCGCACGGGACGACCTGGTTGAAGCTGGCGCTTCATCATCTGTCGCCACCGCGGTGAACGAACCCTTAACGGTCGTCTCCTCGGTCCCTCAGGGCACCAGGCGTAGAACCAGGGTGTGACGCAGGCCTTCGTGCCGCCCTGGCCGCGGCTCGCCGCGGTCGCGGCCGCCGCCTTCCTCGCCGTGGGCGGCGTCGGCCTGTACCGCTACGTCGACAACTACTGGCTCTACCGCGGCTTCGCGCCGCCGCACGACGCGTCGTTCGTCAAGGTGCACGGCACCACGGCCCGTTTCTACCTCGCGAGCCCGGCGCTCGGCGGCCGGCGGCAACCGGTCGACGTGTACCTCCCGCCCGGGTACGCGCAGCACCCGCGCCGGCGATACCCGGCGGTCTACCTCCTGCACGGCGTGCCGGGGCGCCCCGGCGCGTTCCTCGCGACCGTCCGCATCGGCGTCGTCGAGGACGAGCTCGTCGCGCTCCACCATGCACAGCCCGCGATTCTCGTCATGCCCTTCGGCTCGACCGGCTCGTTCACCGACGAGGAGTGGGCGAACGGGATCGGCAAGCACGACGGCTGGGAGACGTTCGTCGCACGCGACCTCGTCCACGCGATCGACCGCCGCTACCGGACGATCCCGACTCAGGCAGCCCGCGCGATCGGCGGCCTGTCCGAGGGCGGGTACGGCGCGATCAACATCGCCCTCCACCACCCCGGCGAGTTCGGCGTCGTGGAGAGCTGGAGCGGCTACGAGGAGGTCGACCCGATCCGCGCGATCTTCGGGCGCAGCAAGGCCGTCCTGACGCACAACAGCCCGTCGAAGACGATCTACGCCGCCGCGCCGACGCTGCGAGCGCGCCACGTCCACTTCTGGTTCTACACCGGGAACGAGGACTGGCCGTTCCGCCTGCAGAACGTGCTGTTCGCGCGCCAGCTCGACGCCCTGCACGTCGCGCACACCTTCTACATCGTACGCGGCGGCCACAACTGGGCGATCTGGCGGGGCAACGCGGCGCGCGCGTACCTCGCGTTCTCGAGGTGGCTCCGTGCTGCGTAGGGCCGTCGCGCCGCCGCTCGCGCTCGTCCTCGCCGCGACGGCGACGGGCTGGCTGTACCTCGTCCGTCCGCCGCTTCCCGGTCCGCGCATCGGCGAGGCGCTCCCGCTCGACGAGCTGTCGCGCCACGCGTCCTCGCCGCTTCTCTGGTTCCTCGCGGTGTGGGTCGCTGCGGGCACGCTGCTCGGCGTCGTCGCCCGCTGGACGCGCGCCGACCGCCTCGCCGCGGCGCTCGTCCTCGGCGTCACCGTCGGCGTCTTCTCCTACCTGCAGAGCGGGGTGTCGATCGCGGTCGTGCGCCAGGTGTCGATGCGCGACGCGCTCGACACCGCGGACACGCTCGCGCCGGTCTATCTCTCCGCGGCACTGGTCGCGATCGCGGTCGCAGTCGTCGCCGCACCGCGGGCGCGGGCGCGGCGCTCTCATGCTCTCGTCGCCCTCGTTGTCGCCGCCGGCGCGGCGCTCGACCTGTTCCACGCGATGCTCCCCGGCGAGGACACCGGCCTGCTGCGGTCGATGACGCCCGACGCGGTCGGGCCGCTCGCGCACGCCGCGTGCACGCTCGTCGCCGTCGCGCTGCTCGTCGCGGCGCGTGGGCTCGCGCGGCGTCGCCGGCGCGCGTGGCAGGTTGCGCTCAGCCTCGCCGGGCTCTCGATGCTGCTCCACGTCCTCCACGGCTTCAGCCACGGGACGCTCGTCTCGGCGATTCTCGTCGTCGTCCTGCTCGCCCGGCGACACGACTTCGACGGCCCCGGCGACACGGCGACGCGCAACCTGATCGCGCGGCGGCTCGCGATCGCCGTCGCGGCGATCGCCGCCTGGGGGATCGCTGCGCTCTGGCTGAACCGGATCAACGCCGACCAGCCGTTCACGTTGCCGTTCGCGCTGCGCGAGATCGTGCGCGGTGTCTTCGGCTTCGAGCTGAAGGGCTCGCCGCACCTCGCAGACGGGTTCGGTGAGTGGTACCCGCTGTCACTGCTCCTGCTCGGGGTGGCGGCAACACTCTGGATCCTCGCCGGCTGGCTCGCTCCGTGGCGTTACCGCGTGACGCAGCAGGAGCGCGAGCGCGAGCTGGCGCGCGCCCTGGTGCACGCGTGGGGTGCCGACACGCTCGCGCCCTTCGTGCTGCGCGGCGACAAGTCGTACTTCTTCACGCCCGACGAAACCGCGTTCCTCGCCTACCGCGTCGTCGGCGGGGTCGCGATCGTCTCGGGCGACCCCATCGGCCCCGCCGACCGGGCCGACGAGCTCGTGACGAGCTTCGTCCGGCACGCGCGCGAGCGCGACTGGCGGATCGCGATTCTCGGTGCGTCGGAGCACCGGCTGCCGGAATACGCACGGCACGGGCTGCACGCGCTCTACCACGGAGACGAGGCGATCGTCGACACGGCCTCGTTCACACTCGAGGGGCGTGCGATCCGCAAGGTGCGCCAGTCGGTGCACCGGCTCGA
>JAICYG010000038.1 GCA_025934335.1 Thermoleophilia bacterium
ACGGGCGCAAGCTGCAGATCAAGACCTGCGACACGCAGGGCAACAAGCCGGCGGTGGCGAAGGCGTGCGCGCTGAAGCTGCTCGGCGGCGGTGCGAACATCATCTTCACGACCTGCGACGTCGATCTCGCCGCGCCGGTCGTGCAGGAGGCGATCAACCGCGGCGTCCTCGCGGTCGCGCCGTGCATCGGCACCGACCAGATGGGCCCGAAGCGTTTCGGCAAGAAGGGCAAGCTCGCCTTCAGCTTCGGCAACGTGGCGCAGGACGAGGGCTCGGCGATGGCGCAGTACGCGTGGGGGCACGGCTGGAAGACCGCGGCGCTCGCGACCGACGGCGTCATCGTGTACTTCAAGAACGTCGTCCAGGCATTCAAGGTCCGCTTCAAGCAGCTCGGCGGCAAGATCGTCGACGAGGAGACGTACCACTCGCTCGGCGGCAACGACGTCAACAATGCCGTCAGCCGCCTGAACGGCGTCAAGGCGGACGTCGTCGTCACCGGGACGGCGGGCGCGTTCGGCGCTCTCTCGACGCTCATCTCCGGCATGCGGAGCGCCGGCAACGACACGCCGGTGCTGAACTCGTGGGCCGGTGACGGCACGTACTGGCTGCCGAAGAACCCGAAGGTGACGAACTACTGGTTCGTCACGTTCGCGTCGTCGTTCGGCGACGACCCGAACCCGGCCGTCAACAAGCTCGCCAAGCAGGTGCACGCCGCGACCGGCGGCTTCATCACCGGCCCGGCGGCGATCGACGGCGTCGCGACGGCGATCCGCCGCGCCCACGGCTCCACGAACGGCGCAAAACTGGCGTCGATCATGGAGAAGTTCAAGGGCGTGCCGACCCTGTCGGGGAAGGTGAGCTTCTCGCCGAAGCTGCACACCGTCTTCGGGCGGCAGTACCGCGTGATCCGGATCCAGAACAACAAGCCGAGGGTGGTCGGCTCCGTCACCGCGAAGGTCGTCGCGAAGATCTAGTGGTGCGGCCGGTTCACTAGGTGGCGGCGGTCGCCCAGTCCGACGCTGGGAGGAGGCCCGGAGAGACCCTCCGGGCCTCCTCTGTCTCACGCGCCTTCGAGGGCGTGCAAGCGCTGCGCGGCGTCACCCTGACGCTCGCGCGGGGCGAGGTAGTGGGGCTGATCGGCCCAAACGGGGCGGGCAAGTCGACGCTCGTCAACGTGCTGAGCGGCTTCGACCGGCCCGACGAGGGCCGCGTCGAGCTCGCCGACCAGGACGTCACCCGCTGGTCGCCGCACCGTCGCGGCCGCAAGGGCCTCGCCCGCACGTTCCAGCACAGCCATGCGTTCCGCGGCCTCTCGGTGCGCGAGAACGTGGAGGTCTCGGCGCTCGGCGTCGGCGCCGGTGGCCGCGAGGCGACGCGGCGTGCCGACGCGCTGCTCGCGCGGCTCGGCCTCGACCGTTACTCGGACGCGCCCGCGTCCGCCCTCGCGCACGGAGACGAACGCCGCCTCGGCGTGGCGCGCGCGCTCGCGACGGAGCCGTCGTTCGTGCTCCTCGACGAGCCCGCAGCCGGTCTGCCGGAGGCCGAGGTGCCCGATTTCGCGGCGCTCGTGCGCACGATCGCCGACGAGCACGGCGCAGGCGTCCTGCTGATCGACCACAACATCGCGCTGATCATGGAGACGTGCGAGCGGATCCAGGTGCTCGACCAGGGGCAGGTGCTCGCGGAGGGCTCGCCCGCGGAGATCCGCGCCAACCTCGACGTCGCCGCCGCGTACCTCGGCGAGACTCCGGTGCCCGAGGAATGACGCTCACCGTCGGCAACCTCGACGTGCGCTACGGCGGCGTGCATGCGGTGCGCGACCTCTCGTTCACGGTCGCGCCGGGCGAGATCGTCGGCCTGATCGGCCCGAACGGCGCGGGCAAGTCATCGACGCTGCACGCGATCATGGGGCTCGCGCCGGCGAGCGGGAGCGTCCGCCTCGGCGACCGCGAGCTGCTCGGTCTGCGTCCCGAGGACGTCGCCCGCAGCGGCATCGCGCTCGTCCCGGAGGGGCGGCGCATCTACGCCGAGCTGACGGTTGAGGAGAACCTGCGCCTCGGGCTCGCGGGACGCCGCAGCCGGGCCGCCGTCGACCTCGATCCGGTCTACGAGCTCTTCCCGATCGTGCGCGAGTTCCGCGCGCGGCAGGCGGGCGCGCTCTCGGGCGGTCAGCAGCAGCAGCTCGCGATCGCCCGTGCGCTCGTCGCGGAGCCGGACGTGCTGCTGCTCGACGAGCCGTCGCTCGGGCTCGCGCCGAGCGTGGTCGACGTCGTCTTCGCCGCCCTCGAGGCGATCAAGGGGCGCGGGTTCGCCGTGCTCCTCGTCGAGCAGCGGGCGCAGCGGACCGTGGCGGCGTCGAACCGGAGCCACGTGCTCGGCGGCGGCGCGCTGCAGCTGACGCTCGGGCCCGGCGACGCGGGCGACACCGAGAAGCTCGTCGCCGCTTACCTGTCATGACACTCGCGATTCTCAACATCGACTGGCAGACGCTCGCCGACGGGCTCGCGCTCGGGGCGATCTACGCGCTGATGGCGGTCGGGATCGGCCTCGTCTTCGGCGTGCTGCGGCTCGTCAACTTCGCATACGGGCAGCTCGTGATGGCCGGGGCGTTCGCGCTCGCGCTTGCCTCCCAGTGGGGGTGGCCGGTGTGGGCGGGCATCGTGCTCTGCTTCGCCGTCGTCCTCGCGCTCTCCGTCGCGATGGAGCATCTCGTCTTCCGGCCGCTCCGCGGGCACTCGCCGGCCGTCATGCTCGTGGCGACGTTCGCGGTGGCGTTCCTGCTGCAGAGCATCGCGCTCCTGTGGTTCGGGTCGCTCGGGAAGATCGCGACGTCGCTCGCGTCCCTGAACCGGCCGTGGACGCTCTCCGGCGTCGACATCCGGAAGATCACGATCGTCGCGGTGATCGTGGCCGCGCTCTGCCTGCTGCTCCTGCACCTGCTACTCGAGCGCACCGAGGTCGGGCTGCACATGCGCGCCGCCTCGATGGACTTTTCGACGTCACGGATGCTCGGTGTGCGCGCCAATCGCGTCATCTCGTTCGCCGTGCTCATCTCCGGCGCGCTCGCAGCCGTCGTGGCGGTGATGCTGACGGTGCAGACGCCGCTCGTGACGCCCGACTTCGCGCTCAGAGACACGATCGTCGTCCTCGCCGGCGTCGTCGTCGGCGGCCTCAACCGGCCGATCCCGGCCACGCTCGGCGGCTTCACGATCGGCTTCGCGACGGGCGTCCTCGGCGGCGCGCTGCCGACGAACCAGAGCCAGTACCTGCCGACGTTCGTCTTCGTCGCGGTGATCCTCGTCCTGCTCGTCCGCCCGCGCGGGCTCTTCGACTTCTCCAGGAGCGTGGAGCGAGTATGAGGCGCCTGGACGAGCTCGTCGCGCCGGTCGTCCTCGTCGTCGCGGCAGCGCTGCTCGGCTCGCTCGCGTCGATCTCGAACCAGACGTACTTCACGGACACGCTCGTAAAGGTCTCGATCGTGGTCGCCCTCTACGTCTTCATCGGCAACTCCGGCGTGCTCTCGTTCGGCCACATCAGCTTCGTCGCGCTCGGCGCCTGGACGGCCGGGGTGCTGACGGTGCCGCCGAGCGAGAAGCCCGCGATCATGCCGAACCTCGCCGAGTTCCTCCTGCACAGGCACGTCGGGAACGTCACCTCGCTTGCGCTCGCGGCGGTCGTCGGTGGCATCGCCGCCTTCGTGGTCGGCATCCCATTGATGCGGCTGTCGGGCCTCGCGGCCGGCATCGCCACGTTCGCGGTGCTCGAGATCACCTACAACCTGCTGCAGTACGAGGAGCGGATCGGCCCCGGCCTGAACGCGTTCTCGTCGGTGCCCGAGACGACGGGACTGCGGCAGGCGGCGATCGGCGCCGTCGTCTGCATCGTCGTCGCGTTCGTGTACGCGCGCAGCCGTTTCGGCAGGCTGCTGCGCGCGACGCGCGAGGACGATGCCGCGGCGCGCGCGGTCGGCGCGTCCGTGTACCGGCAGCGGCTGATCGCCTTCACCGTCTCGGGCCTGCTCGCCGGCCTCGCCGGCGGCCTGTACGTGCACCTGCTGCCGGTGAACGTGAACTCGGTGCACCTCGATCTGACCTTCCTGACGCTCGCGATGCTCGTCGTCGGCGGCTCGGGCAGCCTCCTCGGCGCCGTCGTGGGCACGCTCGCCGTCAGCGCGATCGACTCGTGGCTCGCCGTCGCCGAGAACGGCACCTCCGTCTTCGGCCTCAACCTCGACCTGCCGGCGGGGACGGCCGAGATCGTCGTCGGCGTCATGATGGCCGCCGTCCTCATCCTCCGGCCCTCCGGCCTCACGGGCGGCCGGGAGCTCCGACTACGAGGGAGAATCGCGTGGCGCGGGTCTGCGTCGCGGGCGCCGGCGTGATCGGGAGCCTGTTCGCGGCGCACCTCGCGCGCGTCGCCGACGTCTCCGCGCTCACCCGCAGGGAGGAGCACGCCGCGTCGCTGCGCGAGCGCGGGCTGCGCGTGAGCGGCCGCGCCGACTTCACCGTGAGCCTCGACGCCGCGACCGATCCGGACGCGCTGCCGGAGCCCGACCTCGTGATCGCCGCGTGCAAGGGGACGGACCTCGAGTCGCTGGCCGCGCGCCTCGAGAGGCACTGGCCGGGGGCGCTCGTCATGACCGTGCAGAACGGGATCGGCGCCGACGGGGTGGTCGCCCGCCACGGCGACTGGCGCATCCTCGCCGCCGTCACGTTCATGAGCGGCACGCGCCACGACGACACGCACGTGCGGTACGTGCTCGACACGGCGACGTGGATCGGCCCCGGCCGCGACACCACGGTCGACGACGCGGAGTGGGCGGCCGAGCTGCTGCGCTCGTCCGGCCTGAAGGCGGAGGCGTTCCCCGACCTGCGGCCCGCGCAGTGGTCGAAGCTGATCTTCAACGCGACCGTGAACACGGTGGCGGCGCTGACGGGCCTGCCGCACGACCTGCACTTCGCGGCGCTCGACGAGCCGAACGACCTCGGCCACCTCGTCAAGGGGCTGATGGACGAGGGCAAGGCGGTCGCCGCCGCGGCGGGCGTCGAGCTCGGCGAGGACCCGTGGGAGATGAACGTGCTCGCGACGCAGCGCGGCAGCGCGCACTACCCGTCGATGCTCGAGGACGTCGAGGCGCACCGGCGAACGGAGATCGACATGATCACCGGCGCGCTCGTCCGCGAGGCGCGCCGTTTCGGCGTGCCGGTGCCGCTGCACGAGACGATGGAACGGCTGATCAAGGCGAAGGAGGACTCGTGGTCGTAGCGGTTGTGGGGTGCGGCGCGGTCGGCTCGCTGTTCGCGGCGAACCTGGCGACGCTCGACGACGTCGAGGTGTGGGCATTCGACCTCGCCCGCGAGCACGTCGACGCGATCAACCGCGACGGGCTGAGGCTCACCGGCGCGGGCGAGGTGACGGGGCGCGTGCGCGCGACGACCGACGCCGCCGAGCTGCCTTCGTGCGACTTCGGCATCGTCGCCACGAAGGCGATGCACACCGACAGGGCCGTCGCCGCGACCGCTCACGCCTTCGCGAACGGGTGCGTCGCGACCGTGCAGAACGGGATCGGCAACGAGGAGGTACTCGCCCGCCACGTCGAGCGCGTGATCCGCGGCACGACGTTCCCCGCGGGGAAGATCGTCGCGCCGGGGGTCGTTCAGTGGGACGTGAAGGGCGACACGACGCTCGGGCCGTTCGAGGAGCGGCCGGCGCCCTTCGAGCAGGTCGAGCGCCTCGCCGACGCATGCTCGCGCGGCGGCATGCCGACAAAGGCAGTGGAGGACGCGCGGGGCCCGCAGTGGCGCAAGGTGATCTTCAACGCCGCCACGAACCCGCTCGGCGCGTTGACGGGGCTCACGCACGGCCGCGTCTGCGAGCAGCCCGCGCTGCGTCGGCTGGCGTCACAGCTCGTCGACGAGGGCAAGGCGGTCGCGGACGCGCAGGGGATCGTGCTCGACGCCGATCCCGAGGAGCTGATCGACTACGCGGCGCGGCCCGAGGTCGCCTACGACCACAAGGCGTCGATGCTGCAGGACGTCGAGGCGCGCCGGCAGACCGAGGTCGACTTCCTGAACGGCGGCATCGCCGGCTTCGGGGGGCGGCTCGGCGTGCCGACGCCGACCCATCAGACGATTCACGCACTGGTGAAAGGGGTGGAAGCCTCTTGGTAAGAGAGGAGATCGACCGCCGCTACGGCAACGTCCGCGCTGCGATGGCGCGAGACGGGCTCGACGCCGTGATCGTCAGCGGCAACGAGTACACCGGCTTCGAGGGTGCGGTCACGTACATGTCCGGGTTCGTGATCGTTCATCGCTACGCATACGTGCTGCTGCCGCTCGAGGGCGACCCGTCGATCGTCTTCCCGACCGAGGCGCGCTACGTCGGCGAGCACGGCACCACGTGGATCGACGACCAGGTGTTCGTCGACAGGCCAGGCGAGTGGCTTGCCGACAGGGTCAAGGGCAAGCGCGTCGGCGTCTACGGGCTCGACTACGTGATGACGGTCCGCGACTACCAGACGCTCGCGGGGGCGGCGGAGATCGTCGCGTGGGACGAGCAGTTCGACCACGCGCGCGCCGTGAAGAGCGAGCTCGAGCTCGAGTCCGTCCGCGACAGCGTTCGCATCAACACCAAGGGCTTCTGGATCTTCCTCGAGCACTTCGCGCCGGGGAAGGCGGAGCGCGAGATCCTCGCGCCCTGCGAGCGGTACTTCGTCGACGAGGGCTGCGGCCGGCAGACGATGGACATGGTCCTGACCGGCCCGCACGGCGGCGCGCTCCCCGAGTTCAAGATCGCCGGCGAGTACCGGATCCAGGAGACCGACATGGTGCTGCCGTCGCTCGAGATCGCCGGCTCGGGCGGCCACTGGGTCGAGGTGTCGCGCGCGATCTGCCCGGGGGAGCCGAACGACGAGACGAAGCAGATGCTGGAGGCCTACGAGGAGTACTACGAGGCGGCACGCGGCGCCCTGAAGGCGGGCGCCACCGCGCACGACGTGCACCGCGCGGTCGCGAAGGGCTTCCACGATCGCGGCTTCAGGCTCGGGCACGTGACCGGGCACTCGATCGGCATGACGATGATCGAGTGGCCGAAGATCGGCGAGGGCGACGAGACGGAGCTGCAGTCCGGCATGGTCTTCTCGATGCACCCGCACGCGATCGCGGAGGACGGGCAGTCGTGCCTCTACATGCAGGACACGTGGCTCGTCACCGAGCAGGGCGGTGAGCCGCTGGCCGGGCTCGAGATGAGGATCTACAAGGGAGATGAAAGGCAATGAACGAGCTCGCGAAGCCGGTCCTGCCGGGGACGGCCGGGTCGGACTACGAGCGGTACCTGCGCACGGACGAGCTGCTTGCGCTGCAGAAGACGGCCGACGAGTGGATCCATCGCGACGAGCTGCTCTTCCAGTCGGTGCACCAGACGTCCGAGATCTGGCTGAAGCTCGCGTGGAACGAGGTCGAGGAGGCGGCGCGGCTCGTCGGCGAGGACGACGTCCACGCGGCGCTGCGGCTCCTGCGGCGCGCGAACGACTGCTTCAAGCTCGTGACGCTTGCGCTCGACATGCTCGAGCACATGTCGCCGTGGGAGTACACGGAGGTACGCAAGGTGCTCGGCCACGGCAGCGGCTTCGACTCGCCGGGATTCAGGGAGCTGCGACGTGTCGGCAAGCTGCTCGGCGACGCGTTCCACGCGGCGCGCGAACGGGCGGGGCTCTCGCTCGTCGAGGTGTACACCCGCGGCCGCGAGCACGACGACCTCTACAACCTCGCCGAGCAGCTGATCGAGCTGGACGAGCGGATCACCGTCTGGCGCGTGCGGCACTTCAAGGTCGTGCAGCGCGTGATCGGCGGCGACGTGGTCGGCACGCAGGGAACGCCCGTCGAGATCATGGGCCGGCTGATCCACCACTCGCTCTACCCGGAGCTCTGGGACGTCCGGAACGAGCTGACGCGCATGAACCTTCCTGACGAGTGATCGCGCTCGGCTGCGGCAACTTCGGAGGCGTGGGCTCGGCGCCGGCGTTCTTCGGCCAGGGGATCCCGCACGAGGAGGCGCTCGCGATCATGGACCGCGCGTGGGACGCGGGCATCACCTGGTTCGACACGGGCGACGCCTACGGCGGCGGCACGAGCGAGCGCTGGATCGGCGAGTGGATCGCGGCGCGCGGCGTGCGTCCGACGCTGACGACGAAGGTGTTCCACTCGACGACCGGCACGCCCGGCGACACCGGGCTCGCACCGGAGCGCGTCCGGCGGCAGCTCGCCTCGAGCCTCGAGCGGCTCGGCGTCGAGCGCGTCGACTTCTACCTCGCGCACGAGCCAGACCCGGGCGTGCCGCTCGCGGAGACGATCGCCTGCTTCGAGGAGCTGCGCGCGGACGGCCTCGTCGGCGCGTGGGGGCTCAGCAACTACGGCCTCGACGGGCTGCGCGCGGCACGGCCGTCGCTCGTCCAGAACTCGTTCTCGCTGCTCGACCGCGCCGACGAGCAGGACGTGCTGCCGTGGTGCAAGGAGGAGGGGATCCCGTACGTGCCGTTCGGGCCGCTCGCGGGCGGCTGGCTGACCGGCAAGTACCGGCGCGGCGAGCCGTTCCCCGAGGGGTCGCGAATGACACAGCGGCCGGGGCCGTACGAGGCCTACGTCGACGAGCGGGTTTTCGACGCGCTCGAGGCGCTCGAGCGCGAGGCGTCCGAGCGGGGAGTCTCGACGGCCGGGCTCGCGCTCGCGTGGGTCGTCGCCCGCTGCGGCGGCGCCGTGTGCGGGCCGAACCGGCCGTCACACCTCGACCCGGTGCTCGAGGCGATGGAGCTGCAGTTGTCCGAGGAGGACGTGGGTCGGATCGGAGGGCTGTTCGCATGAGCAGGGTGAGGGTGCTGGACGAGCACGACGTCCGCCGGCTGCTGCCGATGGCGGACTGCATCGACCTGATGGGCGACGCGCTCGGCGCACTTGCCCGCGGCGAGGCATTCAACCCGCTGCGGTTCGTGTCGCGGCCGCCCGATCACGACAGCCTGATGGGGCTGATGCCGGCGAGGCGCGGCGGCGGCACGCCGCTCTGGTCGCTGAAGGCGCTCACGATCGTGCCGGGCAACAGTGCCCGCGGACTCGACTCCCACCAGGGCTTCGTCGCGCTCTTCGGCGGCGACGACGGCGAGCCGAAGGCGATCGTGAACGCCGGTGCGATCACCGCCGTGCGCACCGCCGCCGTCTCCGGCCTCGCCACGCGGCTGCTTGCGCGCGAGCACGTGCAGACGCTCGCGATCCTCGGCACCGGCACCCAGGGCCGCTCGCACCTCGAGGCGATGCGCGCCGTGCGCGAGTTCGACCGCGTGCTCGTCTGGAGCGCGAGCGGCCGTACGCTCGATGGTGCGGAGAGCGTCGCGACCGCCGAGGAGGCCCTGCGAGACGCCGACGTGGTCTGCACCGTCACGTCGTCCGCCGAGCCGGTCGTGCGGCGCGAGTGGCTGAAGCCGGGCGTGCACCTGAACGCCGTCGGCTCGAGCATCCCGACGGCGCGCGAACTCGACTCGCAAACCGTCGCCGACGCCTCGCTGTTCGTCGACCGGCGCGAGTCGACGCTGAACGAGGCCGGCGACTTCCTCGTGCCGCAACGCGAGGGCCTTGTCGGGCCCGAGCACATCCGCGGCGAGATCGGCGAGCTCGTGCTCGGGACGGTCGAGGGGCGGAGGTCGGACGACGAGATCACGCTGTTCAAGTCGCTCGGAATCGCGGTCGAGGACCTGGCCGCCGCGGAGCACGTGCTCGCGCGGGCCGAGGCGGAGGACGCAGGAACGGTCGTCTCGCTGTGATCCCGCTCGGCGAGATCGAGCGCGCCCGCGAGGTGCTCGACGGGCTCGCCGTGCGCACGCCGCTCGTGCGCCTCGACGCCGACACCGACGGCGAGATCTGGCTGAAGCTCGAGCTGCTGCAGCCGGTGCGCTCGTTCAAGCTGCGCGGCGCCGGCAACGCCGTGTTGCAGGCGACGAACGGCGACCTTGCCGGCGGCGTGCTGACGGCGAGCGCGGGCAACATGGCGCAGGGGCTCTCGTACGTCGCGAGGCAGCGCGGCGTTCCGGCCACGATCGTCGTCCCAGAGCACGCACCGCAGACGAAGATCGACGCGATCGAGCGCTACGGCGGCCGCGTGATCAAGGTGCCCTACGACGAGTGGTGGCAGGCGATGGTCAGCGGCTCCTACCCCGGCGTCGACGGCCTCTTCGTGCATCCGGTCGACAACGATCGCGTCATGGCCGGGAACGGGACGATCGGGCTCGAGCTGCTCGAGCAGCTCGGCGGCTTCGACGCCGTCGTCGTGCCCTACGGCGGCGGCGGTCTCGTCAGCGGCATCGCGAGCGCCGTGAAGGCGACGCGGCCGGACGTTCGCTTCTTCGCCGCCGAGCCGGCGACGGGAGCGCCGGCCGCCGCGACGTTCGCCGCGGGCGGGGCGCCGACGGCGGTCGACTACACCGCCTCGTGGGTCGACGGCTCCGGCAGCCGCGAGGTGATCCCGCGCGTCTGGGAACACGCGTCTCAGCTGCTCGACGGCGCCTTCTCGGTTCCTCTGGACGAGGTCGCAGCGGGCGTCCGCCTGCTCGCCGAGCGCACTCGTGTCGTCGCCGAGGGAGCGGGCGCGCTCGCGCTCGCCGCGGCGCTCGCAAACGACGTGGGCCGGCGCGTCGTCTGTATCGTCTCGGGCGGCAACATCGACACCGGCGTTCTCACGCGCATCCTCGTAGGGGAGACGCCGTGAACATCGACGCCGTTCGCGCGCGGTTCTCATCACTGCAGGGCGGGTTCGCATTCTTCGACGCGCCGGGCGGCACGCAGGTGCCCGACGAGGTCGGCCAGGCGATCGCGAACGCGCTCAGGGAGGCGTCCGGCAATCTCGGCGCGCCGTACGCGACCGGCCGCGCGGTCGAGGCGATCCTCGCGCGGGCGAAGGACGACGCGGCGCGCTTCCTCGGCTGTGATGCCGACGAGATCTCGTTCGGGATGAACATGACGACGCTCGACTTCGCGTTGTCTCGCACGGCGGGACGCGACTTCCGCGGAGGCGACGAGATCCTGACGACGCAGCTCGACCACGACGGCGGCGTAGCCCCGTGGGTGGAGCTCGCGGAGGACAAGAGCCTCGTCGTCCGGATCGCCGCTGCCACCGACGAGCTGACGGTCGACTACGACGACCTCGAGCGGCAGCTCGGCGAGCGGACGCGGGTGGTCGCGTTCGCGATTGCGTCGAACGCGACCGGGTCGATCGCCGACGCGAAACGAATCTGTGCGCTCGCTCGCGACGCGGGCGCTCTCTCCTGGGTCGACGCCGTGCACTACGCGGCGCACGAGCCGATCGACGTGCGTGAGCTCGGCTGCGACGTCCTCCTCTGCTCGCCGTACAAGTTCTGCGGGCCGCACCTCGGCATCGCCTACGTTCGGAGGGAGCCGGCGGAGACGTGGCGGCCGTACAAGGCGCGGCCGTCGAAGCTCCGCTTCGAGACGGGAACGCTTCCGTACGAGCTGCTCGCCGGCTTCAGCGCCACGATCGCGTACCTCGACACGATCGGCGGCATCGAGGCGATTCGCACGTACGAGCGGGAGCTCGGCGAGCGCTTCCTCTCGGGGTTGCCGGAGAGCGTGACGCTATACGGGCCGCCGACGATGGCGGGGCGCGTCCCGACGTTCCTCTTCAACGTCGACGGCGTCCCCGCGGACGACGCGGCGCACAGGCTCGCCGGACGCGGGTTCGGCATCTGGTATGCCGACAACTGGTACTGCGTTGCGCTGGGCAAGCGCCTGCCGGAGCAGTCGCTCCGCGCCGGCATCGCGCACTACAACACGGCCGCCGAGGTGGACGGGCTGCTCGAGGCGCTCGGTCAGCTTTCCTAACAACCGACCTGCACCCTTGAGCGCGTGAGAGGCCGGGTCGTCCTCGCACTCGTGCTGGTGCTCGTGCTGCCGGCAAGTGTGCATGCCGCGGGAAGCTCGATGCGCGCGGGCGTGTACACGGGCTATGCGTTCGACGCGTGTGCTGCGCCGGCGGTCTCGACGCTGCAGGCGTGGTCGGCGTCGCCGTACCGCGGGGTCGGCGTCTACATCGGCGGCGCGAACCGCGCGTGCAAGCAGCCGAACCTGACGCCGACGTGGGTGCAGGCGGTGACCGGGCTCGGCTGGAGTCTTCTGCCGCTCTACGTGGGGCTGCAGGCGCCGTGCGTGAGCCAGTCGGGGCTCGCCAAGCTCTCCACGAACGGCACGACCGCGGCTGCGCAGGGGCTCACCGCCGCCGACGACGCCGCGGCGCAGGCGCAGACGCTCGGACTGCCGCCCGGCAGCCCGATCTGGTTCGACATGGAGGGCTACAAGCTCGGCAACGCCACGTGCTCGAATGCGGTCAGGTCGTTCGTCGGTGCGTGGGTCGGCGAGCTCCGTGCGCGCGGCTACGTCCCGGGCGTCTACGGGAGCGCCGCGTCGACGATCCGCGACGTATCGATTCTCGGTTCCGCAACGCCGGACGTCATCTGGATCGCGAACTGGAACGGCGTCGAGAGCGTCTTCGGCGACCCGT
This sequence comes from Thermoleophilia bacterium, assembly GCA_025934335.1. Taxonomy (GTDB): domain Bacteria; phylum Actinomycetota; class Thermoleophilia; order Gaiellales; family Gaiellaceae; genus PALSA-600. The sequence continues at coordinate 12,556 of JAICYG010000038.1, forward strand.
ACGTGAGCGACTCGCTCTGGCCGAACCACCAGCGGGTGCACCAGTACAAGGGCGGCCACAGGGAGACGTACGGCGGCGTCACGATCAACATCGACTCGAACGTCGTCGACAGCATGGTCGTCGGCGGCATCGGCGCGCCGCCTCCGCCGCCGCAGCCCGCGCCCGCGGGGCAGGTGACGTCGGGCGACGGGCTCGCCGTCGCGAGCTGGCCGGCGGCCGCGTTCGCGGTGCAGGCGGTCGTGACGCTGACGCCCGCCGCGCAGCCGCCGGTTCCGAACGGCTACGCAGTGCAGCTGACCGCGACGGAGAGCGACAACCAGGCGCCGATCGCCGGCTTCGGCGCGCAGGTGACGCTCCACCTGCTGAAGCCGGCGACGGGCCTCACGCCCGCGTTCTCGGCCGACGGCCAGACGTGGACGCCGCTCCAGAAGCTGCCGGCGGCGGGCCTCGGGCAGTCGCAGCTCTCCGGCTACACGCTCGATCCCGACGGGACGGCCGAGATCCAGACGCTCGTGCCCGGCTGGTTCGGCCTCGTGGCGGACACGAGACCACCGACCGAACCGGTCGTCAACGCGAGGCTCACCTCGAAGGGCCTGTACCTCTCGTGGGGGCCTGCCCAGGACGACAGCGGGGTCGCCTCCTACCAGGTGTTGCGTAACGGCGCGCCGGTCATGGACCTGCTCGCGAGCGCCCGGCGCGTCGCCGTGCGCCGTCCGTCCACCGGCGCCCAGACCGTCTATCGCGTGCGCGCAACCGACGGCGCAGGCAACGCCGGCAAGCCGAGCCGGGCGGTCGTCCTGCTCGCGAAGAAGCGTCCGCGGACGTTGCCGCGCGCGATCCCGCAGTGGGCGTTCGGGCTCTTCGCCTACCAGCGCCACGAGGGGCCCCGCCCGAAGACCGCCCCGAAGCGCCCGCCTGCGTGGTACTGGACGTGGGCCGCGTGGCGCGCCCAGCCGTACCGGCTTCGCTAAGCGCGCCCGACGGCTCGGGTGGCGAAGCGCAGGTCCAGCTCTGAGAGTCGGCGAGTCGGTCCAGTCAGGGCCGCACACCTGGATACTGAGACGCGTGAACGACGACCGGCCGCCGATCTGCCCACGCTGTGGTGTGACCATGGTGCCCGCGGAGCTGAGCGCAGACGAGGGCCGCGACGGCGACTGGGTCTGCCTCGAATGCGAGGAATTGGGCGAGGACGGGTGAGTCGAGCCGCTCGCGTCGGTACGACGCGGGCTGAGCGCCCGTATGACCGTTGACGCTGCACCGCATGGGACGGCCGGCGGCCTCCGCGTTATACGCGGCCCTTCGTCGGCGACCGCCGATGACTTCCGGGCCGCCGTCGCGTCTGAAGCACGTGAACGTTGCCGCCCGAAAGGAGCTAAACGGTGAGCAAGGTAGTCGCACTCATGTCGATGTCTCTGGACGGATACGTCGCCGATCCGGACGACGGAGTCGACGAGGTCTTCGACTGGTACTTCTCGGGTGATGTCGAGGTCGTCACGCCGAGCCGGGCATTCACCTTCCGCGTCTCGCCGCCCAGCGCCGAGCACCTGAAGGGTCTCATGGCCGCAGTAGGGGCGATGCTCACCGGCCGGCGTACGTTCGACCGCGCCAACGGCTGGGAGGGCCGGCACCCGTTCGACGTGCCCGCGTTTGTCGTCACCCGGCGGGTACCCGAGGGCTGGCCAAGGCCCGGCTCGACCGTTCGGTTCGTCACGGACGGCATCGAAAGCGCGGTTGCACAGGCGAAGGCGGCCGCAGCGCCGAAGTTCGTCGGAGTCCACGGCGCGCAGACGATCCAGCAGTGCCTCGACGCCGGGCTGCTGGACGAGATCCACGTCGATCTGGCGGCAGTGTTGCTGGGAAAGGGAGTGCCGCTGTTCGACCACCTGGCGAACACCCCGGTTGCCCTCGGCAATCCGACAGTCGTCGCCGGCGTGGGGGTCACGCATCTGCGGTATGCGGTGCAGAGATAATCGCGGAGGGTCGTTCGCTTGCCGTCAGGAGGTGCACATGATTCCGTCGATCCGGACCGCTGACGTCACCGGTGCGGTGGACTTCTATACCGACAAGCTCGGCTTCGAGATCGTCCGCTCCAACGAGGGAAACGTCGCAGTTACCCTCGGTGAGGAGCGGCTGATGCTGGAGGCGGCCGGCACCTTCTACTCGGCGGATTACAACGAAGCGATTCGTGCCCGCCTGGGGGCGGCATCGCCTCACGCGCTGTACGTCGAGGTTTCGGACGTCGAGTCCTATTACGAGAAGCTGCAGGCCGCGGGAGTGCAGGTCGTCGACCCGCTCTTGCCGCGGCCGTGGGGGCAAAATGGCGGAAGACGATGTGTCGTCGCGCGGGGGCGGCGGCGACGGGGTCTCTCATTTCGTCATCCCGTCCGTGCGCGGCAACGAAGTCGCCGGGGCTCACGGCCCCGGCACGACGTGGAGGTGACGATTGAGATCCAGATGGTTCCTAGCAGCGGCGCTCGCCGTCGTCGCGATTCTCGCCGCACTCGGCGCGCGCGCGACACACGCGTCGGCCCTCGCAGGGCAGCTCACGGTAACCGGGCCGTGGCAGGGGAAGAACGCTGCGGCGTTCGGCCAGGTGCTGGCCGGCTTCGAGAAGCAGAACCCCGGTGTGACCGTGACGTACAAGCCGGCGACGGGAGACGTCGCAACGGCGCTTCAGCAATCGGCGGGGGCACAGCAGGCGCAGTTGGCCGTGCTCACCCTGCCGACGGACCTGAAGGCGATGACGACAATGGCGCACAGCGGCGCTCTTCGGCCGATCGACTTCGCCGCGTCCGCCGTGGACAAGAACTACGCGTTCACGTGGAAGCGCTCGGGAGTCGTCGACGGGAAGCTGACCGGCCTTGTGTTCGACGCCACCAACACCTCGGCGTTCTGGTACGACACGAAGGCTCTCGCGTCCCTGGGGCTCCAGGCGCCCAACAGCCTGAGCGGCCTCAAGCAGATGGTGGGGCGGATCAAGGCTCACGGCCTGACCCCGTACGCCGTCAGTGGCCACGACCAGGTGGCGCTGCCGAACCTGTTCGAGAACCTCTACCTCGCTCTCCAGGGCAACAGCCGCTACGACAAGCTGGTGAGCGGGCAGCTGCGCTGGAGCGACCCGAGCGTTACGTCGACGCTGCGCGTGTTCAAGCAGATGTTCGGCACCGGGCTCTCCGGCGGGACGGCATCGCTCGGCAGCTCGTATTCGACCGCCGTCAAGAAGGTCTTCGGGAGCCCGATGAAGGCCTACCTGGTCCCGGGTGGCAGTGACGTGCTGCCGGTCGTCACGGGCTCGCCCGTGATGCGGCCGCTGTCGCAGTTCTCGACGTTCGCGTTCCCGCGCACGAGCGCCAAGGCGCCGCCGCGCGTGATCGGAAGTGCGCACGCCGTCGTCATGACGAAGGACACGCCGGAGGCGCGTGCACTGGTCGACTACCTGGCGACGCCCGAAGCGGCGACGACCTGGGTGCAGCAGGCGACGAACGTCCTCTCGCCGAACCGCAAGGTCGCTGCCGACGCGTACGCCGAAACGGCGCTTCGGGGCCTCGCACAGTCGCTCACGACTGCGAACGTGTTCCGGTACTCCGCCGCCGACGTGCAGGGCGCGAAGGTGAAGAAGGTGCTGAGCCTTCAGCTCACGCGTTACCTGCAGGGGAAAGACACGATCGGCGACGTCACGAGCCGATTGATGATCGCCGCGGGCGAGCAGTACTAGCGATGTGCCCGGCGGCGGGACCCCAGCCCGCCGCCGCGCCCTCCTGCAAACACCGACTAGGATCGAGCCGTGCCGCACCGGTAGCGGCGCGATCTCGTTGCGCTGTACGCCGCCACCGGCGGCGAGCTGACGCGGACGAAGCGGGGGTGGGGTGGACGATCGTCGGGTGACGTCGAAGGCGTCAGCACGAAGAGGTCTCGTCGGCGAGCGATATGCGGCCGATCTGGACGCCGCGGACGCGCGACTGGTAGATGCCGGCGCGCGTGCCAAGGTCGCCCCACACACGCGTCGAGCCGTCGCCGCGCACGCGCACGGTGCCGTAGCCGTGCGGCGGGACGCAGACGAACGTGCCGACGTCCTCGTCCTGGTCTGCATCGACGAACGTGGTGCTGCGGTCGACCGTCACGCCGAGGCGCGCGGAGTGGGCGAGCACGTGGAAGGTGATGTATCGCCGGATCGGGTGCTGCTGCCCGGCGAGCGGAAAGATGCGCAGCGTCGCCGTGCGGCCGGGCACGGTGAAGCCGTCGTCGTCGAGGCCGAACGAGATCCAGTCTGCGTGCCAGGAGCGGCCGGCGTCGATCAGCCGCACGTCCCGCGTCAGCGAGACGCTCGTGCCGCGAACGCGGAACCGTGTCTCGAGGTCGCTCTGCGCGACGTACCGTGTCGGTGACGTGGACGCCCGTCCGGTTTGCGGGTCGAAGCGGAGGTCGAGCTTCGGGAACGTCGACTGGATCTCCGCGAACTTGTTGCCCGGATACGCCGCGCGGACGACCGAGCGGTTCCAGAACTCGAGATCCCACCAGTAGCCCGCGGTCGCCCAGTAGTCGCCCTGGATCTGGGCGTACGGGATCATCGTCACGTCGGCGTTCGGGCCGAGCTCGCGGTCGATCCAGTCGAAGACGATGCCCTGCGAGAGCGTGATCGGGCGGCCCGACGTGCCGTCGACGCGGAAGAGGCGCTCGAACGCGTAGGCAGTCTCGCCGACGAGCGCAGCGCCGGTCGCGGCGACAAGGACGACTGCGACGAGACGCCGCGGCAGCAGGGCACGCGCCAGCACGACGATCGCGAGCAGTAGCAGCGCCGCGCCCACGAGCATCCACCGGCCGCCGTTCCGCCGGATGTAGTCGTCGAGGATCGAGACGGGTGTGTCGACGTTCAACTTCACGAACGTCGGCAGTGGCGCAACGAGCAGCGATCCCACGACGAGTGCCGCCGCCGCAGTGACCGTCCAGGACGACAGCCGCCTGCTCTCGAGTGCGCCGACGAAGCCGATGAGGAGGAGCGGCGCGAGGTAGAACAGATACCGGTCGCGCGCGAGGCCGTCGCCGAAGCGGAGGTCGAACGACGTCACCTCGAGCAGGAGGAAGAGCGCCGCCGTGAGCGAGGTGACCGCCGTCCCGGAGTCGAGGGCGCGTGACACGAGCCAGGCGATCCCGAGGATCGGCGGCAGCAGGCCGAGGCCGAGCGCGAGCGTCTCGACGTGCTCGAGGAGCGATCGCGGCACGTCTGTGTCGAGCAGCGATCCCTGCGTCGCCGCGTTGTAGGCGCCGAACACGTTGTGGCCGGTGGCCGAGAGGAGGATCGCGACGAGCGCGACCGCCGCGAGCGCCGACCACAGGACCCGGTGGCCGAGCACCGCGCGCCGGAGGCTGCGCTCTCGCGCGAGCACCGCCACCGGCGCGACGGCGAACAGCACCAGGAACTGCGTCCGCGCACCCCACGCGACGGCGACTCCCAGCAGCGCGAGCGCGTCGTTCCGCCACGACGGCGCCTCGACCGTGCGGCTGACGAGGTACACGCCCCAGAGGAACGCCGGGTACGCGGTCGCCTCCGAGAGCACGAACGACGCGAGCACGAGCCACGGCACCAGCACGGCGAGCGCCGCCGCGGAGTAGGCGGCGAGGCGCGTGCGCACGAGCCGGCGGGCGAGCAGGTAGGCCGGGACGACGGCAGAGGTCATGGCCACGGCGTTGAACGTGTGCGCGCGCACGAGGAAGTCGGGCACGAGACCGCCGTTGACGAACGGCGAGAGCAGCACCGGGTAGAGCTGGTTCGCGAACGGCACTCGCTGTCCGTGCAGGTGGGGGAGCGGCGAGCCGGTTCGCGCGACGCTGAACGCCAGCCGCTCGTACAGAAGCTCGTCCGTCATCACGAACCAGTCGACGACCCGCCGCGCGGGGATCGAGAGCGCGGTCGCGGCCGCCGCCCAGACGGCGAGGAGCGGCAGCAGGCGGAGGAGGGGGCGCGGCACCGCACAGGTTCTACCGGCCGCGCCTGCCTGCAAGGCATCTGTAAGGACGCCGGGAGGCCCGCGAGGGCGGCCGGTACGATCGAGCGCGATGAAGGGGGTCATCGCCCTGGCGCTAGCGGCGCTGGCGTCGCTCGCCGTCGTCACGACGTCGCCTGCGCGCGCCCGCGCGACCCAGCACGTCACCCTGATCGGCGACTCGGTCGCCGACGCGATCGCCGAGGACTCCACCGCGGTCGCGATCCTCGGGCAGGGGATCGACCTCGATCTGCAGGTCGCCCCGTGCCGGCGCGTCGACGGGGACGGCTGCCCCTACCAGGGCGTTCGCCCGCCGAGCGTCGTGCAGCTCGTGCAGTCGCTCGGCGCGAAGATCGGGCCGTACGTCGTCGTGTCCGTCGGCTA
>JAICYG010000174.1 GCA_025934335.1 Thermoleophilia bacterium
CGCGATCCAGACCGTGGAGCGGAAGCTGAAGGTGACGACCCGTTACGGCGGGCGGTACCTCCAGTCGATCGGCGGCCTCGACGGGTCGCTGACCGCGCAGCGCGACTGGTTCTACTACGTCGACGGCATCGAGGGCGACCGGAGCGCCGCCGAGGTGCGCGTGCATTCGGGCGACGTCGTCTGGTGGGACTACCGCCGCTGGACGCCCGCGACCGAGCACATTCCTGCAGTCGCCGGCGCGTACCCGCACCCGTTCGTCGGCAGGGACACGCGCGTCGTCGGCGACCCTGCGGTCGCCCGCACGATCGCGCGTCAGGTGGGCGGGAGCGTCGGCGCGCTCGGCGGTGCGGAGAACGTGATCGTCATCAGCGGCAAGCTTCCACCCGAGACGGCGCGCATCCGGCCGTTCCGCCACGGCTACCGCCTCGAGCTCGGCACCGGCATCGCCCGGAAGCTGTCCGACGACCCGAACGCGTTGAGGTACCGGTTCTGAGCCCCGCGCCCGCCGCCGCCCTGCTCGCCGCGCTCGCCGTCGCGGCCCTACTTGCCGCGCACACGGCGTCCGTTGCAGCGATCTGCGCGGTGCTGCTCGTCGCCGCATGGCGGGCGCCGGCGAGGCGCCGCTGGCCGTACCTCGTGGGGACGCTCGCGACCGGGCTGACGGTGTTCCTGCTGACGCCGCTCGTCGAGGTGATCGGCTCGCACCCGCTCTGGACGGGGCCGACGATTCCCGTCCTCGGCACGCTCGACGTCACCACCGAGGAGCTCCGGAACGGCCTCTTCCAGGGGCTCAGGCTCGTCGCCGTCGGGCTCGCGTTCGCCGTCTACGCGCTGTTGCTCGACCACGACCGCCTCCTCGCCGCCGCGGGCTGGGCGCGACGCTCGACGCTCGCCGTCGCGCTCGCGACGCGGCTCGTGCCCGTGCTCGAGCGCGACGCGCGCGACCTGCGGACCGCCCTTCGCGGCCGGCAGGTGGAGCTCGGGCCCGTGCGCCAGCTCTCGCCGCTCCTCGCCGGCTCGCTCGAGCGCGGTCTCAGCCTCGCCGAGGCGATGGAGGCGCGGGGCTACGGGCGCCCCGGCCGCACGCGTGCCCCGAGCCCGTCCTGGCGCGCGCTCGATCGCATCGCGCTCGTGGCTGCCGTCGCCCTCGTCGTCGTGGGAGCGCTGTGGCTGTAGCGGTCGTCGAAGGGCTGCGCTTCGCCTACGGCGGCGGCGAGCCGGTGCTTCGCGACGTGAGCCTGCGCCTCGACGAGGGCGAGCACGTGGCGCTGCTCGGCGCGTCGGGCTCCGGCAAGTCGACGCTCTTGCGCGCGCTTGCGGGGCTCGTGCCGCACTTCCACGGCGGCACGTTCGCCGGCCGCGTCGTCGTCGCCGGTCGCGACACGCGCGAGACCCGACCGAGCGCGCTCGCCGGCGACGTTGCGACCGTCTTCCAGGACCCGGAGGACCAGATCGTGATGGCGCGCGTCGCGAACGAGGTCTCGTTCGGGCTCGAGAACGTGGGGACGGAGCCGGCCGAGATCTGGTCGCGGGTCGAGGAGGCGCTCGCGCTCGTCGGTGCGGAGCATCTGGCCGAGCGCGCGACGGCAGAGCTCTCGGGCGGTGAGCTGCAGCGGGTCGCGCTCGCCTCTGCGCTCGCGCTGCGCCCGCGGCTGCTCCTCCTCGACGAGCCGACCTCGCAGCTCGACCCAGCCGCGGCCGACGCCTTCTTCGAGATCGTCGAGCGGCTGCCGTGCGCGGTGCTCGTCTCGGAGCAGCGACCGGCGCGCCCGCTCGCGCACGTCGCGCGCGTGCTCCTCATGGACAGCGGACGCATCGTGCTCGACGCGCCGCGCGGCGAAGCGGTTCGGCGCCTCGCCGAGAGCCACCCGCTGTACCTGCCGCACGAGCCCGAGCTCTTCTGCCGGGCACGCGGAGTCTCGTTCGCGTACGGCGACGCGCGTGTCCTCGACGGCGTCTCGCTCGAAGTGCGGCGTGGGGAGGTGGTCGCGCTCACCGGCCCCAACGGCGCCGGGAAGACGACGCTCGCGCAGATCGTGTGCGGGCTGCTCGAGCCGGCAGGCGGCACGGTCGAGCACGGGCGCGCCGCCTACCTCGCGCAGGATCCAGCCCGCCACGTCGTGACCGAGCGCGTGCTCGACGAGGTCGCCCTCGGGGCGGGGGAGAGCCGGGCACGCATGTGGCTCGAGAAGCTCGGGCTCGCCCCGCAGCTCGACCGCCACCCGCGTGATCTCTCGTCGGGCGAGCGCGAGCGCGTCGCGCTCGCTGCGGTGCTCGCGCTCGAGCCGGAGCTGCTCGTCCTCGACGAGCCGACGCGCGGCGTCGACCCGGAGCGCAAGGCCGAGCTCGCGCGGCTGCTTCGCTCGGAGGCGCCCGGGCGCGGGACGATCGTCGTCACGCACGACCTGGCCTGGGCGGCGGAGGTCGCGGACAGGGTGGTCGAGCTCGGCGTGCGCGAGGAGGCGCGTGTCTAGGCTGCTGCCGATCGCTGCGGTGCTGCTCGGCGCCGCGCTCGTCGTCGACGACGGCGCGCTCGCGACCGCGCTCGGCGCCGCCGCGCTCGTGGCAGCCGGGGTCGCCTGGTTCGAGGCCGGGACCGACTCCACGCGTGAGCTTGCGGTGATCGCGACGCTCGCCGCTGCGGCCGCTGCCGGGCGCGTCCTCTTTGCGGCGGTTCCGGGCGTGCAGCCCGTTACCGTGATCGCGATCGTCGCAGGCGCATCGCTCGGCCTGCGCGCGGGCGTCGCGACCGGCGGCCTCGCCGCGTTCGTCTCGAACCTCTTCCTCGGGCAGGGGATCTGGACGCCGCAGCAGATGCTCGGCTGGGGCGTCTGCGGCGCCGCTGGCGCACTGCTGGCTCCGCTCCTGCGGAACCGGTGGGTGCTCGCCGCCGTCGCGGCCGCGCTCGGCTTCGCGTTCAGCGCCAGCATGGACGTGTGGCTCTGGTGGGGCTTCTCCCCGCACACGGGGGCCGCACTCGCCGCCGTCGTCGGCCGCGGCCTCTGGTTCGACGCGGCGCACGCCGGGGGCAACGTCGTGCTCGCGCTCGCAGCCGGGCCGGAGCTCCGGCGCATGCTCGACCGCTACGCCACGCGGCTGCACACCGAGGTCGTATGGGCCTAGCGGCGCTCGTCGCTGCGGTCGCGCTCGCCGTGACGCCCGTGTCGTTCGTGCAGTCGCACGCGGCGAACGGCGCGTTCGCGGAGCCGGCGGGCACGAGCGACGCGCTGCTGACGTCGTGGGCCGTGCTCGGATTGCATGCCGCAGGCGCGACCGCGCCCGGCTCGCTCGATTACCTCCGCTCGCAGGAAGGCTCACTGACCTCGCCCACGGACGTCGCTCTCGTCGCGCTGGCCGAGCAGGCGCTCGGGTACCGCAACGACACGCTGCTCGCGAGGCTCGTGCCGCAGGCGAGCGGCCGGATCGGCCCCACGCTCAACTCGACGTACTGGGGCGTGCTCGCAGTCGGCCGTGCGAGCCCGGCCACTCGCCGCTACCTGCTGGCGCACCAGGCGCGCAGCGGCGGCTTCGCGTGGGGCGTCGGCGGGCAGCCGGATTCGAACGACACGGCCGCCGCGCTGCAGGCGCTGCGTGTTGCGCGTGTCCGCGGTGCGCCGGTGACGCGCGCCGTTCGCTTTCTGCGCGGGTTCCAGAACCGCGACGGAGGCTTCGAGCTCACGCACGGACGCGGTTCCGACGCCCAGTCGACGGCCTGGGCGATCCAGGGTTTCGTCGCCGCAGGCGTGAGGCTGCCGCGCAGCGCGTTCGCCTATCTCGCGCGTCTCAGACGGCCCGACGGCAGCTATCGCTACTCGGCGAAGTACGTGACGACGCCGGTGTGGGTCACCTCGCAGGTGCTGGCCGCGCTCGCGAAGAAGCCCTTCCCGCTAGGAGGCGCGTAGGTACTCGCCCCGCATCGCCGCTTCGTCTCGCGCTCACAGCTCGAGACGTCGTCGACGTCGCGCCCCGCGGCGGTCTCACGGATACTCGGGACGTGCATGCGGCCATCCTGACGATCGGCAACGAGCTGGTTTCCGGCGACGTCCCCGACTCGAACGCCACCTGGCTGGCCCGCCGGCTCGAGGCGCTGGGCGTCCGCGTCGTCCTGACTGCCGCGGTGCCCGACGAGCTCGACCGGATCGTGTCGTTCGTGCGGCGCGAGGCTCCTCTCGTCGATCATCTGATCGTCACGGGCGGCCTCGGCGGGACGCCCGACGACATCACCCGCGAGGCGATCTCAGCCGCGTTCGGCGTCGGCCAGCTCGTCGTGCCCGAGCTGGAGGCGGAGCTGCGGGCGCGCTTCCCGCACGACCCCGAGTACTTCGGCCGCTGGGCCGCGCTTCCCGAGGGCGCGACGCCGCTCGGCGGGACGACCGGCGCGCCCGGCTTCCGGATCGCGAACGTGTGGGTCCTGCCGGGCCTGCCGGCCGAGATGAAGCTGATGTTCGACCACTACGCCGAGGAGCTGCGCGGGGCCGCCCCGATCGGGTCGTGGCGACGGCACCTGACGGGCACGTCGGAACGGGACATCGTCCGCGCGCTCGTCGAGGCGACCGAGCGCTGGCCGACGGTGCTCGTCGGCTCGTACCCGATCTTCACGCCGGCCGGGCCCGAGGTGGACGTCGTGCTGAAATCCGCGGACTCTGCGGCTTTGCAGGAGGCGTCCGCGTTCATGGCGGCTACCCTCGACGGGTGGCCACGATCGAGCCGCAGTCCTACCTCGCAGACCTGAATCCCGCCCAGCGCGAGGCGGTCCTGACGACCGAGGGGCCGCTGCTCGTGATCGCCGGCGCCGGCTCCGGGAAGACGCGCGTCCTCACCCATCGGGTCGCCCACCTGCTCGCCGCTCACGGCGTCAAGCCGAACGAGATCCTCGCGATCACCTTCACGAACAAGGCGGCGGGCGAGATGAAGGAGCGGGTCGAGCGGACGGTCGGGCCCGTCGCCCGCGCGATCTGGATCATGACCTTCCACGCCGCGTGCGGCCGCATCCTGCGCCGCGAGGCGGAGCGGCTCGGCTATCGCTCGAGCTTCACGATCTACGGCCAGGCCGACCAGGTGCGGCTCGTCAAGGCGTGCCTGGAGGAGCTCGAGCGCGACCCGAAGCGCTTCGTGCCGCGCGGCATC
>JAICYG010000207.1 GCA_025934335.1 Thermoleophilia bacterium
CGCATACCCCGACGTGCCGGGGTTGCGCCGCAAGGACTTCCTGCGTGAGCTCGTCGCTGCGAGGCCGACGATCGCCGTCGCGGGCTCCCACGGCAAGGGCACGACGGCCGCGCTGATCGCGTTCGCGCTGCGCGAGACCGGTCGCGACCCGGCGTGGCTGATCGGCGCGCCGGTGCCGCAGCTGGGCTCGAACGCGGGCTTCGGCGGCGGCCATCTCGTCGTCGAGGCCGACGAGTCCGACCGGACCGCGTTCGCGCTCGAGCCCGGGATCGCCGTCGTCACGAACCTGGAGCTCGACCACCACAGCGAGTTCGGCTCGGCGGCCGAGCTGGAGGATGAGTTCGAGCGGTGGCTCGCCGGCATCCCGCACGTCGTGCGCGACGCGCCGCCGTACGACGGCGAGCTCGCACTCCCGGGAGATCACAACCGGCGCAACGCGGGCGCGGCGCTCGCGGCGCTCGCGCTCGTCGGTGTCGGGCGGGACGAGGCCGCCGCGGCGCTCGCGCGCTTCACCGGTACCGGCCGGCGCTTCGAGGTGCACGAGCTCGCGGACGGACGGACGCTCGTCGACGACTACGGCCACCACCCGACCGAGGTCGCGGCCGCAATCGCGGCCGCACGCGAGCGCTTCGCGGGGCGCCCGGTGCGGGTCCTCTTCCAGCCGCACCTCTACTCGCGCACGCGGTACCTGGCGGGCGAGTTCGCAGAGGCGCTCGCGGCCGCCGACGACGTGACGGTGACCGACGTCTATCCGGCGCGGGAGCAGCCGCTGCCCGGCGTCACGGGGAAGCTGATCGTCGACGCGCTCTCCGACCTCGGCGTTCTCGCGGGATGGACGCCGTCGGTCGAGCAGGGCGCCGCGCGGCTGCGGCGCAGATCGCGCGAGTGCGACGTGCTGCTCGTCCTCGGCGCCGGCGACGTCGACCGCGCCGTCGGCATGCTGCGCGAGTGACCGCGATGCAGGAGAACGTCGGGCTCGCCCGGCACACGACGATCGGCACGGGCGGCTCGGCCCGCTTCTTCGCCCGTCCAGAGACGCTCGACGAGCTCGTCGACGCGCTCCGCTGGGCGCGCGACCACGAGGCGCGCGTCGAGGTCGTCGGCCTCGGTTCGAACATGCTCGTGCACGACGACGGATTGGACGCGCTCGTGCTCAAGCTCGCGGGCGAGCTCGCGGCAGCGCGGGTCGAGGGGAACCTGCTCGTCGCGGGCGGCGGCGCGCCGAACGCCGTCTCCCTGCACCGCGCCCGCGCGGCCGGCCTGGGCGGCTTCGAGTTCGCGTCCGCGATCCCCGGCACCGCGGGCGGCGGCGTGCGCATGAACGCAGGCGCCTACGGCCGCGAGTGGCGCGACGTGCTCGTCGAAGCCGTGGTCGTCGATGCCGACGGGCCGCACACGATGGGCCTCGAGGAGCTCGAGCTCTCCTACCGGCACTCGGGGCTCAGTGCGGGCCAGGTCGTGGCGCAGGTGCGGTTCGCGCTCGAGCCGAGCTCGATCGACGCGGTCAAGGCGAAGGTGGGGGAGCTGCTCGCGCAGCGGAAGGCGACCCAGCCGACGAACAAGCGCACCTTCGGCAGCGTCTTCAAGAACCCGAGCACGGAGCTCGGCGCCGGCCGCGCGATCGAGGAGTGCGGCCTCAAGGGTCACGCGATGGGAGGTGCGCTGATCTCGCCGCGCCACGCGAACTTCATCGAGAACGCGGGCGGTGCGACGTCCGCCGACTGTCTCGCGCTGATGGCGGAGGCGCGCCGGCGGGTGCACGAGCGCTTCGGCGTCGAGCTGCAGCACGAGGTGCAGTTCCTCGGGCCGCTCGAGCTGCCCGCTCTGTAGGGAAACGGGGCGGCCGCGGCGAAGTTGGCCGCGTGGCCGCCCGGAAGAGGACGACCGCCCGCGTCGCGGCGCTGCCCGTGCGCGGGAGCCTGCCCGAGCTCGGGCACCTGATCCCGTCCTTCCGCTCGCTCGGCGTCGGGCTGCTGCTCGCGCTTCTCGCCGCCCTCGCCTACGTCGGGGCACGTGAGACGTCCGTCTTCGCGGTGCAGACGGTCGACGTGCGCGGCGGCACGCCGGTCCTGCGCGCCGAGGTGCGCGCGGCGCTCACGGACGTCGTCGGCACGAGTCTTCTCAAGGTCGGGGGGACGACCGTCCAGTCACGCCTCTCGCCGATCCCGGGCGTGCGCAGCTTCACGTACGACCGCTCGTTCCCGCATACGCTGCGCGTGATCGTGAAACGCGAGGTGCCGGTGCTCGTCGTCCGCCGGGTGCCGGGTAACGAGGCGCTCCTCGTCGCGGCGAGCGGGCGTGTGCTCAAGGAGCTCCCGCACCCGCGCCTCTCACACCTGCCGCGCGTCTGGGTGAAGAAGTCGGTTCCGGTCACGGTGGGGGCGCCGCTCGCGCCGTCGCTCGCGGGCGCGGCGGCAGCGCTTTCGGTACTCCGCGGCGCGGGCCTCCCCGGTGGCGTCTCGACCGTCACGGTGGGGGAGGACGCGCTCACGCTTCACCTCTCCGGCGGCCTCGAGGTGCGGCTCGGCGACACCGGCGACCTGCGCCTGAAGCTCGCGATCGCACGTCGAATCCTGCGCATCACGAGGGCTGCGACGGCCGGCGGCGGCTATCTCGATGTGAGCCTGCCGGAGCGGCCGGTGCTCGACACCAACCCTCAAGTCGGAGGTTGAGGTCGAGGTTGAGCGAGGTCGAGCCCGAGTGCTTCCCGTTGACAGAGCAGGAAACCGTCCCTACTCTCCCGAAGGAAGGAGGCGCTCGACAGCCCCACCCTGCACTCGAGCTTGAGGTCGAGCCACATTGACATGAGAGAGCGTTCCGGCAACTACCTGGCTGTGATCAAGGTCGTCGGCGTCGGCGGCGGCGGCACGAACGCCGTCAACCGCATGGTCGACGCCGGCCTCACGGGCGTCGAGTTCGTCGCCGTCAACACGGACGCGCAGGCGCTCCTGATGTGCGAGGCGGACGTGAAGATCCACATCGGCGCGAAGGCGACGCGCGGTCTCGGCGCCGGCGCCGACCCGACCGGCGGGCGCGAGGCTGCGACGGAGTCGCGCGACGAGCTGAAAGAGGCGCTGAAGGGCGCCGACATGGTCTTCGTCACCGCGGGTGAGGGCGGCGGCACCGGCACGGGCGGTGCGCCGATCGTGGCCGAGATCGCGCGCGAGCTCGAGGCGCTCACCGTCGGCGTCGTCACGCGGCCGTTCTCGTTCGAGGGCCGCCGCCGCTCGCAGCAGGCGGAAAGCGGGATCGGGGATCTCTCGGAGAAGGTCGACACGCTGATC
>JAICYG010000063.1 GCA_025934335.1 Thermoleophilia bacterium
GCACGTCGTGGTTCGCGAACCAGTCGTCCGCGAGCCCGAGCTGTCCCGCGTGCGCGCGCACCCACGAGAGCGCCGCCTGCGCCGACTCCTGCATGACCTCGCCGAGCTGCCCGGTGATCGTCAGGCGCCCCTTGCCCGGGTACGCGGTCGCCTCGATGAAGAGGACGTCACCGCCGACGGTCGTGTACGCGAGCCCGGTCGCGACGCCGGGGTCGGACGTCCGCTTGCGCACCTCCCCGGAGAACCGACGCGGGCCGAGCCACTCGCGGAGGCGCGCCTCGTCGGCGCGGATCTTCTCCGTGCCCTTCGTGGCGACCTCGGTGGCGGCCTTGCGGCACACGTCCGCCAGGCGCCGCTCGAGCCCGCGCACCCCGGCCTCGCGCGTGTACTCGCGGATCACGAGGCGCAGCAGCCTGTCCGACAGCTGCAGCTGCCCCCGCTGCAGCCCGTGCAGCTCGAGCTGCTTCGGCAGCAGGTAGCGCTTCGCGATGCCGAGCTTCTCGTCCTCCGTGTAGCCGGACAGCTGGATCACGTCCATGCGGTCGAGCAGCGGGCCGGGAATCGTGTCGAGCGTGTTGGCGGTGCAGATGAACAGCACCTTCGACAGGTCGAACGGTAGGTCGAGGTAGTGGTCGCGGAAGTTGCGGTTCTGCTCGGGGTCGAGCACCTCGAGCATCGCGCTCGCCGGGTCGCCGCGCCAGTCGGCGCCCATCTTGTCGATCTCGTCGATCAGGAGCAGCGGGTTCGACGACTCGGCGTCGCGCAGCGAGCGGATGATCGACCCCGGCATCGAGCCGATGTAGGTGCGGCGGTGACCGCGGATCTCCGACTCGTCGCGGACGCCGCCGACCGAGAGTCGCACGAACTTGCGGCCGAGTGCGTTCGCGATCGAGTGCCCGAGCGACGTCTTGCCGACGCCCGGCGGCCCGACGAAGCAGAGGATCTGCCCCGAGATCTCGTTGCGCAGCTTCGCAACGGCGAGGTACTCGATGATCCTGCCCTTCACCTTCTCGAGGTCGAAGTGGTCCGCGTCGAGCACCGCTCGGGCGTGCGCGAGGTCGAAGTCGTCGGGCGTGTAGCTGTTCCAGGGGAGCGTGAGGATCCACTCGAGGTACGTCCGGATGACGCCGTACTCGGCCGCCGCCGACGGGAGCTTCTCGAGCCGCTGCAGCTCACGGTCGGCCGCCTTGCGCACCTCCTCGGGCAGCTCGCCGAGCGCGTCGAGCCGCTCGCGCAGCTCCGCGACCTCGGCCTGCTCCGGGTCGGCCTCGCCGAGCTCCTGCTGGATCGCCTTCAGCTGCTGGCGCAGGAAGTACTCGCGCTGGCCGCGCTCCATCTCCGACTGCACCTGCGACTGGATCTTCGAGCCGAGCTCGAACACCTCGAGCTCGCGGTTCAGGATCGCCGAGACGAGCCGCAGGCGCGCCTCGACGTTCACCTCCTCGAGGATCGCCTGGCGCTCCTCCGTCTTGATCGTGCGCAGCGTCGAGGCGACGAGATGGCAGAGCGCGCTCGGGTCGTCGACGTTCGCCGCCGCGAGCTGCAGCTCCTCCGGCAGGTAGGGCGCGAGCCCGATGATGCGCGCGAAGAGGCCCTGCACGTTGCGCGTCAGCGCCTCGAGCTCGGGTGTCTCCTCGATCGCGTCGGGCAGCGCGCTGAACTCGCCGAGCAGATAGGGGTCGACGTCGAGCCGGTTGTCGACGCGCACGCGGTCGAGGCCCTGCACGAGGATGCGCAGCGTCCCGTCGGGGACCTTGATCATCTTGTGGACGAGCGCGACCGTGCCGACCTCGTAGATGTCGTCCCACCCCGGAGCCTCGAGCTCGCCGTCGCGCGACGTGACGAGCGCGAGCAGCCGGTCGCCGGCGACGACGTCGTCGATCAGCCGCACCGACCGCGCCTGCCCGATCGCGAGCGGCGTCATCGACTGCGGGAAGACGACCGTGTCCTTCAGCGGCAGCACGGGCAGCGCCGCGGGCAGCTCGAGCAGTGCCTCCTCCAGCTCTGCCGGCTCGAACGGAAGATCAGTCAAGGCGCTCCACCGTGATCCGGTAGCGGCCGGCGGGCGGTGCCTTCTCGACCACGGGCAGCTCGACGGTCAGGACGCCGTGCTCGAACCGCGCGTGGGCGTGCTCGGGGTCGACGTCCTCCGCGAGCCGCACCTGCCGCTGGAACGGTCCGTACTCGATCTCCATCTGCTGGTAGACGCGGCCGGGCGCGCTCGGGCGCTTCCGCTCGCCGGCGACCACGAGCACCCGCTCGCCCGCGACCAGGCGAACGCTGGCGGGGTCGACGCCGGGCAGCTCGATCACCACCGTCAGCGCGTGCGGGTCGTCGGTGTGGAAGGAGTCGACATTCGGCCTGAACCCGTGGCGAAGACCCGAGAAGCGGGGTACCTGCCAGAGGTCGGCGAACAGCTCCTCGATCTCTTCCTGCAGCTTGTCGACGTCGCGTCTCGGCATGTCGCGGAACGGTACCCCTCTCGACGATGCCGACGCTACGACGCGAGGCCGTAGATCGCGATCGCCACGAGCACGACAAGGATCGCGAGCGCGATCGCGAGCCCGATCCGTGCCTTCCGGTTCGGCGGCTTCGGCTCCGGCGTGAACGGATCGAGCTCCGTCGGCGGCAAGACGTGCTCGCTGTCGTCACCCTCGACGACGAGCGAGTCGTGGCGGTCGTCCATGGGCGGTCCGTTCCCCGCGCGGGGCAGGCGCTAACCCGCTTCCCGGCTACCCTCAGCCCGGGTCATGCAGCGACCTGGCACCTGCCGCCTGGGCCGGCCTGCTCGGTTTCGCGGCTGCGCGCGGCCACGACGCCGAGGCGGCTGTAGCATCGCCCGCGTGATCGGCCAATGAAAGGCCTCATCGCCGCCGGCGGCAACGCGACGCGTCTCGAGGAGCTGACGCGGGTCACGAACAAGCACCTGCTGCCGGTCGGTCGGTGGCCAATGGTCTACTACCCCCTGCAGCTGCTCCAGCGTGTCGGTGTGCGCGAGGTGCTGATCGTGACGGGGAAGCAGCACGCGGGCCAGTTCATCGACCTGCTCGGGAACGGCCACGTCGTCGAGCGCGGCGGCGAGGAGGTGCTGTTCGACCTCGACCTTTCGTACAAGGTGCAGGTGGAGGCCGGTGGGATCGCGCAGGTCGTCGGCATGGCGCGCGACTTCGCCGCGGGCGACAGGCTCGTCGTCTGCCTCGGCGACAACATCTTCGAGCACGCGCAGGCCGGGGCGATCGCGGGCTGGGGTGACGGTGCGCTCGTGTTCGCGAAGGACGTCCCCGACCCGGAGAACTTCGGCGTCGTCGTCTACGGCGAGGATGGGAAGGTCGCGGACGTGGTCGAGAAGGCGGGCGTCGTCGACATGCGCTACGAGTCGCCGCCGTCGAACGACGCGGTCGTCGGCCTCTACTGCTTCCCGCCGGACGTGTTCGAGATCATCGAAGGGCTCGAGCCCTCGAGCCGCGGCGAGCTCGAGATCACCGACGTCAACCGCGCCTACGCCCGCCAGGGGCGGCTCGAGCTGCGGCGCGTCGAGGGCTGGTGGCACGACGGCGGCAAGCACTGGCACGACCTCGCGGAGGTCGGCAGGCTGATCGAGCAGACGGGAGCGAACAAGTGAGCCTCGTGACCCGCATACCGTTGCGTCGCTTCGACGACGAGCGCGGCTACTTCATGGAGCTGATGCGCGCGAGC
This sequence comes from Thermoleophilia bacterium, assembly GCA_025934335.1. Lineage (GTDB taxonomy): Bacteria > Actinomycetota > Thermoleophilia > Gaiellales > Gaiellaceae > PALSA-600. Next base: position 3,697 of record JAICYG010000063.1, read on the forward strand.
GCGCTGCCGAAGCCGGTCCGCCAGGCGAACCTCGCGCGCTCGCGCCGGGGCGTGATCAGGGCGCTCCACTACCACGAGCGCGGCCAGGACGACCTCTTCTGCTGCCTGCAGGGCATGGTGCGCATCGTCGTCCTCGACCGCGAGACCGGCGAGGCCTTCACCGAGGACATCGGCGACGAGAACCCGGTTGCGATCTACGTGCCGGGCGTCCATGCGCACGGCTACGAGGCGCTGACGGACTGTCTCTTCTGCTACTTCGTCACCGAGGAGTACGACGCCGCTGACCCCGACGAGCACGGCGTGCCGTGGAACGACCCGCGCGTCGTCGACCTGTGGAGCACGAAGGACCCCGTCCTCTCGGCTCGCGACGCCGTGTGATCGTCACCGGCGCGGGCGGGCAGCTCGGTCGGGCGCTGCTCGAGGAGTTCCCGGGCGCGCGCGGGCTGACGCGGGCCGAGTGGGACGTCGAGCTGCCGCCGCCGCCGGGCCTCGAGGCCGACCTCGTGCTGCACGCGGCCGCGTGGACGGACGTGGACGGCGCGGAGGACGACCCGCAGGGCGCGGCGGCGGTGAACGTGGGCGGTGTGCAGCACGCGGCGGAGCTGGGCGCTCCGCTCGTCGTGTGGTCGAGCGACTACGTGTTCGACGGGCGCAAGCACGCGCCGTACGTCGAGTCGGACGCGCCCTGCCCGCTGGGCGCGTACGGACGTACGAAGCTCCACGGCGAGGCGGCCGCCGGCGAGCAGGCGTGGGTGATCCGGAGCTCGTGGCTGTACGGCTGGACGTCGAAGAACTTCGTCCGCACCATGCTCCGCCTTGGCGCCGACCGGGAGGAGGTCGCGGTCGTCGACGACCAGCGCGGCTCGCCGACCTACGTCGGCCATCTCGCCGAGGCGACGAGGCAGGTGCTCGAGCTGCCGTACGGCCTCTACCACGTCGCGGCGGCCGGCGACTGCACATGGGCCGACTTCGCCGAGGCGATCTTCGAGGAGGCGGGGCTCCCGACGCGCGTCCGTCGCATCACGACCGCCGAGTTCGCAGCGAGGGCTCCACGGCCGGCGTACTCGGTGCTGCGCAGCGAGAAGGGCGCGCCCGAGCTCCCTCACTGGCGCGAAGGTGTGACAGAGTGCGTCGCTAGGCTTCGCGCATGAGGATCCTCGTCACGGGCGGCGCCGGTTTCATCGGCTCGCACTTCGCGCGTCATCTCGCCGAGCAGGGCGAGGAGGTCGTCGTCCTCGACAAGCTGACGTACGCCGGAAACCGCGCGAACCTCGAGGGCGTCGAGCACGACTTCCACCACGGCGACATCGCCGACCCCGAGGCGGTCGTGCGTGCGGCCGAGGGCGTCGACGCGATCGTCAACTTCGCCGCCGAGACGCACGTCGACCGCTCGATCCTCGGCCCGGCCGACTTCATCCTCACCGACGTGCTCGGCACGCAGGTGCTGCTCGACCACGCGCGCCACCACCGCCTGCGCTTCCTCCAGGTCTCCACCGACGAGGTGTACGGCGATGTCCCGCTCGACGCGCCGGCCTGTACGGAGGAGTCGCCGCTTCGCTCCTCGAGCCCCTACTCGGCGTCGAAGGCAGGCGGGGAGCTGCAGGTGTTCGCATACGTCCGCACGTACGGCGTGGACGCGCTGGTCACCCGCGGCGCGAACACCTACGGGCCGCGCCAGTACCCGGAGAAGTTCCTGCCGCTCTTCATCACGAACGCGCTCGACGGCGAATCGCTGCCCGTCTACGGCGACGGGAAGCAGCGGCGCGAGTGGCTGCACGTCGCCGACCACTGCGCGGGCATCGAGCTCGCGCTGCGCAAGGGCAAGGCCGGGGAGGCGTACAACATCGGCGGTCAGGAGCGCGAGAACATGGAGGTCGTCCGCCGGATCCTCGACCTGACCGGCGCGAGCCCCGACCTCGTCCGTCACGTCGACGACCGGCCCGGGCACGACCGGCGCTACGCGGTCGACTCCTCGAAGCTGCACGACCTCGGCTGGCAGCCTCAGCACTCGTTCGACCAGGGCGGGCTCGAGGAGACGGTGCACTGGTACATGGCGAGTCGCGACTGGTGGGAGCCGATCAAGTCGGGCGACTACCGCCGCTACTACGAGACGCAGTACGCGGCTCGGCTCGGTTAGGCCGTCGCCGGCTCCGGCGCGTGTGCCGTCCGCATCCGGAACAGTGCAGCGCCGATCACGGCCGCGGTGATCGCGAAGAGCGCGCCGATCACGAACGCTGCGTGGTAGCCCCCGGTCAGTGCCGACACGGTCGAGTGGCCGTCCGACTGCAGGTGCGACGACCGTGATGCGGCGACGCTCGCGAGCACCGCGAGTCCGAGCGCGCCCCCCATCATGAACGCCGTGTTGACGATGCCCGAGGCGAGGCCGGACTCCTCCGGCCGCACGTCGCTCATGGCAGCGAAGAGCACGGGGTTGAACGCGATGCCGGCGCCGAATCCGAGCAACAGCATCCCGGGAAGCACGTCGACGAGGTAGTCGCCTCCGACCGGTGCGCGGGCGAAGAGCAGCAGCCCCGCCGCCGCCACGAGCAGGCCGGCCGCGAGCGGGCGGTGGACGCCGAAGCGCATGACGAGCTTCGCCGAGACGGCGATCGAGAGGAACCCCATGACGAGGTTCCCCGGCAGGAAGCCGAGACCGACCTGCAGCGGGCTGTAGCCGAGCACGAGCTGCAGGTAGAGCGCCGACAGGAAGAACCACGCGAACATCGCGCCCGCCCAGAGGATGCCGACGACGCTCGCCGTCGACAGGTTGCGCAGCCGGAAGAGCCCGAGCGGCATCAGCGGCGACGCGACGCGCGTCTCGACCACCAGGAACGCGACGAGCAGCACCGCTGCGACACCGAGGCGGCCGAGCGTCGACGCCGACGTCCACCCGTCCTGGTTGCCGTTCACGATCGCGTACACCGCGACCATCAGCGCGGCCGTCACCGTGACCGCACCCCCCAGGTCGAGGCCGTTCCCGTGCGCGGCCGTTCCGGCGCCGCCCGGGAGGAGGCGCAGCGCGAGCACGACGACGGCGACGCCGATCGGCAGGTTCACGAGGAAGATCCAGTGCCAGTCGATCGCGTCGGTGAGCACGCCGCCGAGCACGACGCCGATGCTGCCGCCGCCCGAGGCGACGAAGCCGAAGAGGCCCATCGCCTTCGCCCGGTCAGCCGGCTCGGTGAAGAGCGACATCATCAGCGAGAGCGAGACGGCCGACGCGACCGCTCCGCCGACGCCCTGTACGGCGCGCGCGGTGACGAGCATTCCCTGCGAGGTCGAGAGACCGCAGACGAGCGAGGCGAGCGTGAACAGGGCGATGCCGAGCAGGAACAGCCGTCGCTGCCCGTACAGGTCGCCGAGGCGGCCACCGAGCAGGAGCAGTCCGCCGAACGTGAGCGTGTAGGCGTTCACGACCCAGGCCAGCGACGACTCGGTGAAGCCGAGGTCGTCCCGGATCGAGGGCAGCGCGACGTTCACGATCGTCGCGTCGAGGACGATCATCAGGCTCGCGGCGCAGAGCGTGTAGAGGGCGAGCCAGCGGGTGCGTTCGTCGGTGGCAGTCAATGTCGGCGTCCTTTCCGGTCGAGTCTGCAGGTTCGACCGGAGGTGTCGCCGGAACTCATCGGCAGCGCTTGTGCACGTCGTGCCGGAGACGCGTGATCTCCGACCGGTGTCCCTGGATCCGCTCGGACTGGTCGAGTAACGCGACGACGTCGGTGCAGTCGCCGAGCGCGAAGCGCGTGTAGGCGAGGTTGTAGTCCGCGTACGCCTCCGCGAGCGATCCGGTGCCGTCCAGCTTCGCGACAGCCTGCTCGAGGAGCGGCAGCGCGCCCTCGAAGTCGCTCGCCCGCATGCGCGCGTACCCCTCGTCGTTCAGCGCCGTGCCGCTCGCTGCCGCTGCCGCTGTCGTCGTGGGCGGGACCGTCGTCAGCTGCGCCGTCACGGTCCGTTCGACGGTCGTCCCCGGCCGCGTGACGGTGCGCACGACCGCCGGCCGCCCGTTATCGTCGCGCGTCGCGAGGACGGCGGCGACCACTCCGGCCGCGGCCAGCAGCGCCGCCAGCCCGATCGGCCAACGGTGCCGCCTGCGACCCGGCATCCGCGCCGTCGGCGCGACCCACGTGTCGCCGGCGTCGTCCTCGAGTGCCCGGCGCAGCTCGCCCGCGAGCTCGGCCGCGGTCGACGGCCGCTGCCCCGGGTCCTTCGCGAGCGCACGGGTGAAGATCGCGTCGTAGGAGCGAGGCAGCGAAGGGCGCGCTGTCGTGATCGACGGTACCGGCGAATGCACGTGCGCGGCCGCCTCGGTCGTTGCTGCCGCTGCCTCGAAGGGCCGCCGGCCGGTCAGGAGCTCCCACGCGACGACGGCGAGGCCGTAGCGGTCGCTCGCCGGCGTCGCCCGCTCGCCCCGCGCCTGCTCGGGCGACAGGTACCCGGCCGTGCCGAGGACCGTGCCCGTGTGGGTGAGCGAGGCGAGGCCCACCGCGCTTGCGATCCCGAAGTCCGCGACCTTCACGCTGCCGCGGTCGTCGAGCAGCAGGTTGCCGGGCTTCACGTCCCTGTGCACCACTCCTACGGCGTGCGCCGCGTCGAGGGCGGAAGCGGCGTTGTCCAGCCAGTCGAGTACGCGCCCCGGCGGGGACGGCCCGCGTGCGACCTGCTCCGCCAGCGAACCGCCTGTCAGCAGCTCCATGACGATGAGCGGCCGGCCGCCGTGGTCGGCGACGTCGAAGATCGTGACGATGTGCGGGTGGCTCGAGAGCCTCGCCGCCGCGAGCGCCTCGCGCCGGAAGCGGTGGCGGAACGACTCGTCCTCGGCGTAGCGCGCCGCGAGCACCTTGACGGCGACCTCACGCCCGAGCTCCTCGTCCGTCGCGGCGTAGACATCGGCCATACCGCCGCGCGCGATCAGCCGGGGCTGCCGGTACCGGGGCGGGAGCTGCGTGTCGTCAGGGGGAGGCATGCCTGAGCGGGCAACGAAGACGTTGCCGCGGCACCACCTATGGAAACGTTCGGTAAAGGCTCGCGGGAGCCTCGCAGCGGCTCGGCTACCGTGATCCGCGTGGGTCGGCTCGCCGTGCTGCTCGCCGCCGCCTTACCGCTCGCTGCCGGCGGTGCCGCGGCCGCGCTGCTCGCTCCCGGCTCCGGCGTCGCCGCCGGCACGACCACGGCCGCGACGACCACCGCCGCGACGGCCACCACGACCGACGGCACCGCCGTCAGCACTGCCTCGCGCGTCGTCGCGTTCACCGGGCACGGCTGGGGTCACGGCCTCGGTCTGTCCCAGTGGGGAGCCTACGGCTACGCGAAGCACGGCCTCGCCTACGACGACATCCTCGCGCACTACTACCCGGGCACGACGCTCGGCCGCTCTCGTGTGAAGACCGTGCGCGTGCTCGTCGCGCAGAAGAAGAGCGTGCGCATCGGAGCAACCGTCGCCGCGACGGTTGCCGACGGCGCGGGGGCGAAGACCGCTCTCGAGCCCGGCACGGTGACGCTCGACGCGAAGCTGTCGCTCGACGGCCGGACCGCGCTCCCGCCGCCGCTCACGTTCACGTCGAAGGAGCCGCTCACGGTGGACGGGCGCGCCTACCGCGGCAGGCTCGTCGTGCAGCTCGACGGGAAGCAACTCGACCTCGTCGACACGCTCTCGCTCGAGACGTACCTGAAGGGCGTCGTCCCGGCCGAGATGCCGTCGACGTGGGCGCCGGAGGCGCTGAAGGCGCAGGCCGTCGCCGCTCGTTCCTATGCCCTCGCGAACCTGGCGAAGGGACGCCCCTTCGACCTCTACGGCGACACGCGCAGCCAGGTCTACGGCGGCATTGCCGCGGAGTCTCCCGCTGCGAGCGCCGCCGTCGACGCGACGAAGGGACAGGTCGTCCTCTACAACGGCAAGGTCGCCGACACGCTCTTCTTCTCGACCTCGGGCGGGCGCACGGCGTCGGCGCTCGAGTCGACCGGCATCGACGTCCCGTACCTCGTGCCGGTCGACGACCCGTACGACTCGCTCTCGCCCTACCACGACTGGGGGCCGATTCTCTACGACGCGGCGGCCGTCGCGAGGCGGCTCAAGCTCTCGACGTCGGTCCAGAGCGTGACGGTCGCGAACGGCGCGTCGGGCCGCGTGAAGACGATGCTCGTCACCTCTGACGACGACGCGCAGGTGGCGCTGACCGGTAACCAGGTGCGGAGCGCGCTCGGCCTCCGCTCGACCTGGTTCGCGCCCGCGCTCCTGCAGCTGCTGCCGGCGACGAGGACGATGACCTACGGTGGCGCCGTGAGCCTGACCGGGTTCGTCCGCGGCGCGGCAGGCGTCTCCCTGGAGGCGAAGCCGGCCGGCGGCGCCTGGGCTGCCGCGGGATCGCTGCAGCTCGCCGCCGACGGCACCTTCGCGAGCATCGTCAGGCCGCAGGTCACCACCTGGTATCGCCTCGCGTGGGGCAGCGCACGTGCCGGGCTCGCGAAGGTCACCGTCGCAGCGCGTGTGTCGGCCGTGGTCACATCGGCGGGGGTGGAGGGGACCCTTGGCCCCGCCGCTCCGGGCGCGCCCGTCCAGCTGCAGCAGAAGGCAGCTACCGGCGGCTGGAAGACGCTGGCGTCGACCACCGACGACACCTCCTCGGCGTGGCGATTCGACGGGGCGCTCGCGGCCGGCACCTACCGCGTCCGCGCCGCGCCCGGGCACGGCGTCGCCGCCGGGGTCTCGGCGGCGTTCACGGTGCAGTGAGGCGCCTGCTCGCCCTCGCCGCGCTGGCCGCGCTCGCGCTTCCCGCCGCTGCGGCCGCCTTCGCGAACACCGAGCCGCTCGCGGCGAAGCAGTGGTATCTGGACGCCGACCAGGCCTGGAGCTTCTGGCCGCAGATGCCGCAGCTTCCCCTCGTGCGGGTCGCCGTGATCGACTCCGGGATCGACGGCAGCCACCCCGACCTGATAGGGCGCGTGGTGGCCGCGCGCTCGTTCGTCGGCGGCACGCCGTATCGCGACGACGCGGGCCACGGCACGTTCGTCGCCGGCGAGATCGCGGCCAACCCCTCCAACGGCATCGGCATCGCCGGCCTCGCGTTCAACGCGCGGCTGATCGTCGCCAAGGTCGTTACCGCGGAGGGCGACGTATCGCTGCCGGCGGAGGTTGCCGCGATCCGCTGGGCGGTGGCGCAGGGCGCGCAGGTGATCAACCTGAGCCTCGGCGGCGTCCGCGACCCCCTCGACCCGGAGCGCGACACGTACTCGCCGCTCGAGCGCGCCGCGGTCGAGTACGCGTACTCGAAAGGCGTGGTGGTCGTCGCCGCCGTCGGCAACGGGACGCAGTCGCCGACGACGCCGTGGCCCTACGCCGCGTACCCTGCCGCCCTGCCGCACGTGATCGGCGTCAGCGCCGTGCGCCGGGACGGCTCCGTCCCCGACTACTCGAACCGCGACGCCGTCTACAACGACCTCGCCGCTCCCGGCGCGGGGATGTTCTCGACGATCCCCGCCAACCTCGTCGACGCGCGCACCGGCTGCGTCGAGCCCTACTCCGACTGTGGGCCGAGCGACTTCCGGAACGCGATCGGCACCTCGTTCGCCGCGCCGCAGGTGTCGGCCGCGGCGGCGCTCCTCCTCGGCCAGGACCCCGCACTGACGCCCGACCAGGTCGCCTGGCTGCTCGAGCGGACGGCCGACGACGCCTCGCCGCTCTCCGGTTGCGCGGCCTGCCTCAACGGCCGCGACCCGGTCTCCGGCTGGGGGACGCTCGACGTCGCGAGCGCGCTCGCCCGGCTCACATCGGGCGTGCCGCTGCCTCGCCCCGACCGCTACGAGCCGAACGACGACGCCGGCCCGTGGGCGCACACGTTGCCGTCGCTTCCGCGCACCCTTGACGCGTCACTCGATTTCTGGGACGACAACCTGGACGTGTATCGCGTACGTCTCGTCAAGGGACAGCGCGTCTTCGCCCGGCTGACCCCGGGAACGAAGGCGAAGGTCGTGCTCTCCCTGTGGGCGCCGGGGACCGATCGGCTCGAGACGCTCGAGGCCCAGCAGGAGCGGCTCTCGGTCTCGCGCCTCGTCGGCGCGCAGAGCCGGCTCTCCTTCACGGCGCGTGTCACCGGCACGTACTACCTGTCGGCGAAACTCGTCTCGCAGTCGCGGAACCCGATTCAGTACCGCCTCGCGGTCACCCGATCTTAACCGCCGTTCGCCCGGAGCTCTTCCGGGTGCACCTCGCGGAGGACGCGGGCCGGCGAGCCGACGACGACGACGCGCGGCGGCACGTCCCTCGTCACGACCGCGCCGGCGCCGACGAACGCCTCCTCGCCGATCTCGATGCCCGGACAGAGGATCGCGCCGCCGCCGATGCGCGCGCTGCGCCGGATCGTCGGGCCGCGCATCAGTTCCTTCCGCCGCTCGGTGCGACCCATGAAGTTGTCGTTCGTCGTCACCACGCACGGCGCGACGAAGACGTCTTCCTCGAGCGTCGAGTACGCGGTGACGTACGCCTCCGCCTGGATGCGCGTGCCGGCGCCGACGGTCGTGTCGTTCTCGATCAGCGAGCCGCGCCCGAGGACGCAGTCGTCGGCCATCGTCACGCGCTCCCGGACGCACGACTGGTCGCCGACGATGCAGCGCGCGCCGATCGTCGAGCCGGCGAAGACGATGGCGCCGGTCGAGACGACGGTGCCGTCGCCGATCCGCGTCGGCGGCAGGGGCTCGCGCTTCGCCGTCGAGGCCGCAGCGAGCGACGGCTGCTTGCCGACGACGGCGTTCTCGAGCACGCGCACGCCGTCGCCGAGCACGGTTCCGGGGTGGACCGTCGCGGTCGGGTGGATCTCAGCGGCCAAGGGACTCCGTCAGCATCTCGAGCGCCCGCACGACCCGGGCGCCGTCGCGCGCGACCTTGGCGCGGTCGTGCTTCCCGTCGACGAGCTCGAGGAAGAACGTGCACTCGAGACGCAGTGGCTCGGCCGTCGAGATCTTCGGGATGTAGATGTCGCCCGAGCGCGTCTGCCACTCGCCGTAGGTCTCCGCGCGCTTCCACGGCGACTTCTCGTACACCGTCACCTTCCGCTCGAGCTCCATGTCGTCGAACACCGCCATCTTCTCGCGCCCGACGACGGTCAGCTTGCGCATCTTGTGCGGGTCGAGCCACGACAGGTGCATGTGGGCGATCTTGCCGCTCGGGAAGCGCAAGTAGCAGAAGACGACGTCCTCGACGCCCGGTGTCAGGAAGTCGCGGCCCTGCGCGGTCGCAGTCTCGGGGTCCTCGTCGAGCAGGTAGAGGATCACGGACAGGTCGTGGACGCCGAGCGACCAGAGTGCGTTCTCGTTCGTGCGGACGATGCCGAGGTTCTGGCGGTTCCCGTACACGCAGAGCACCTCGCCGAGCTCGCCCGAGTCGACGAGCGCCTTCAGCTTCTCGACGCCGGGGTGGTAGAGGAGGAGGTGTCCCGGCATCAGGACACGGTCTCGGTCGGCAGCGATCCGCACGAGCTCGTCCATCTCCGCCGCGCGCATCGCCGGCGGCTTCTCGACGAAGACGTGCTTGCCCGCTTCGAGCGCCTGCTTCGCGAGGGCGTAGTGGGTCGGCACCGGCGTCGCGACGACGACCGCGTCGACGGTCTCGTCGGCGAGCAGCTCGTCGATCGACGTCGACGCGCGCGCCTGTGGGTAGCGCGCCGCGAGCGTCGCGAGGCGCTCTTCGTCGAGGTCGCAGACCCAGGCGAGCTCGGCCAGGTCGTCGAAGTTGCGGACGAGGTTCGGGCCCCAGTAGTTGAGGCCGACGACGCCTACCCTCGCCACCCGAGTCAGAGCTTCCAGACCTTGCCGTCGACCTCGACGCCCTTGGTGGCGTTGCGGAAGTCGACGATCACGCTGCCGCGGCGCACGAGCTCGCCGTAGTCGATCGACGAGTGGTTGGTGACGATGGCGACGCAGTCGTAGGCCTCCGGCTCGAGCGGCGACGAGGTCATGCCGTCGAACTCCGGCACGTAGGGGTCGTGGTAGGCGACCTCGGCACCGGCGTTCCGCAGCAGGTGGATCAGCTTCTCGGCCGGCGTCTCGCGCGAGTCCGAGATGTCCGGCTTGTACGCGACGCCGAGCACAAGGAC
>JAICYG010000069.1 GCA_025934335.1 Thermoleophilia bacterium
CGGGCTGCGGCAAGACGACCGCCCTGCGTATGGTCGCGGGGCTTGAGGAGATCTCCGAGGGCGCGCTCAGGATCGGCGAGCGGATCGTCAACCACGTGCCCTCGCGCGACCGCGACATCGCGATGGTCTTCCAGAGCTACGCGCTCTACCCGCACCTCTCCGTCTACGAGAACATCGCGTTCGGCCTGCGGCTGAAGAAGATGCCGAAGAGCAAGATCGACGAGCGCGTGCAGCGCGCCGCTTCGCTGCTCGGCCTCGGCGACTACCTGAAGCGGAAGCCGCGCGCCCTCTCCGGCGGCCAGCGCCAGCGGGTGGCGATGGGTCGCGCGATCGTGCGCGAGCCGGCCGCGTTCCTGATGGACGAGCCGCTCTCGAACCTCGACGCGAAGCTGCGCGTCCAGATGCGCGCAGAGATCGCGAAGCTGCAGAACGACCTCGGCGTGACCACGCTGTACGTCACGCACGACCAGATCGAGGCGATGACGATGGGGGACCGCGTCGCCGTCATGCGCAAGGGCGAGCTGCAGCAGGTCGACGACCCGCAATCTCTGTACGACCGCCCTGTCAACCTGTTCGTCGGCGGCTTCATCGGTAGCCCGGCGATGAACATGCTCGACGCGACGATTCGCGCGAACGGCACGATGACTGCGACGATCGGCGACCAGACCATCTCGCTCGGGCAGGAGACGCTCGACGCGCGTCCCGCCCTCAAGGATTACGCCGGCAAGAGCGTGATCATCGGCATCCGGCCCGAGGATCTCGAGGACGCGGAGCTCGAGAGCGACGCACCCGACGACCGCAAGCTGAGAGGCCGGCTCGAGCTCCGCGAGGCGCTCGGCTCGGAGATCATGGCGCACTTCGCGATCAAGGGCGCCCACGCCGAGACCGACGAGACGCGCGAGCTCGCGAAGGACGCGGGTGCCGAAGGCGTCGAGCAACAGGTCGGCGTCAAGGAAGGCGAGGCGGTCGTCGTCGGACGGTTCGGCGCTCGCTCCCGCGTCCAGGAGGGCGAGCAGGTGACGGCCGTCGTCGACACCCGCGCGCTCCACTTCTTCGACCCCGACACGGGCCAAGGCATCTACGACAGCTCGAAAGGAGCGACCACGTGAAGCGACACCCGTTCGCGCTCGCCGCAGTGCTCGTCGTCGCGGCGCTCGCACTCGCAGCCTGCGGAAGCAGCAACAAGTCGAGCAGCGGCACGACAACGAGCGGCGGCACCTCGACCACGTCGGGGTCCACCTCCGTGAAGGGAAGCATCAACATCGTCGGCGTCTGGACGGGCGCCGAGCAGACGCACTTCCAGGCCGTCCTGAAGGGCTTCAAGAAGAAGTTCCCGAACGTGAAGGTGAGCTACCGCTCGACGGGCGACAATACGCCGACGGTGCTCTCGACCGCGGTCGCCGGCGGCAACCCGCCCGACCTCGCCTCGGTGTCGCAACCGGGCCTCGTGAACGACTTCCAGAAGAAGGGCGCGCTCAAGACGATGGACTTCGCGCGTCAGACGGTGCTCGCGAACTACCCGCCGGACATCGAGAAGCTCGGCGAGATCGGCGGGCACCTCTACGGGCTGATCATCAAGGCGGCCAACAAGTCGACCGTCTGGTACAACGTCAAGGCGTTCAACGACGCCGGCGTCAAGCCGCCGACGAACTGGAACGACTTCCTCAAAGCCGCGAAGACGCTCAAGGCGAGCGGCATCCCGGCGTACTCGATCGGCGGCGCTGACGGGTGGACGCTCACCGACCTGTTCGAGAACATCTACCTGCGCCAGGCCGGGCCGCAGATGTACGACAAGCTGTCGAAGCACCAGATCAAGTGGACCGATCCGTCGGTGAAGAAGGCGCTCACGACGATGGGGCAGGTGATCAACGACACGTCGAACATCGCCGGCGGAACGTCGGGTGCGCTGCAGACCGACTTCCCGACGTCGGTGCAGAACGTCTTCGCGGTGAAGCCGAAAGCCGCCGAGGTGATCGAGGGCGACTTCGTCCCCGGCGTGCTCTCGAAGAACCCGCTCAAGCCGGTCACGGGCTACAACGTCTACCCGTTCCCGGCGGTCGGCTCGAGCGGCCCGAACGTGGTCGAGGGCGGCGGCGACGAGCTGATGATGTTCCGTGACACGCCCGCCATCCGCGCGCTCGTCAAGTACCTGGCGACCGGCGAGGCGCAGACGATCTGGGCGAAGTTCGGCGGCTACTCTGCGCCGGCGAAGACGGTGCCCGCGAGCGCGTATCCCGACGAGATCACGCGGAAGACGGCGACGGCGATCGGGAAGGCGGAGGTCTTCCGCTTCGACCTGTCCGACCTCCAGCCCGCCTCGTTCGGCGGCACGGTCGGTCAGGGCGAGTTCAAGATCTTCCAGGACTTCCTGAGAAGCCCGTCCAACGTCAACGGCATCGCGCAGTCGCTCGAGTCGGCGGCCGCGAAGGCGTACGCCGCAGGTAAATAGGTACGTGAGCGGAAGCTCTGGCGGAATTGCGGTGGAGCCGCCCCCGGCGGCGGCTCCACCCGCGCCCAGCAGCAGCTTCCTGCGCAGACACGCGGTCGCGATCGGCTTCCTCCTGCCGGCGACGATCATGCTCGGCGTCTGGATCGTCTACCCGACCATCTACACGATCTGGCGGAGCTTCTTCGGCCGCAACGGCGGCTTCGTGGGGATCGACAACTACAAGGCGATCTTCACGACGCACATCCTCGTCAAGGCGATCGAGAACACCGCGATCTGGATTCTCGTCGCCCCGGCGCTCGTGACGGCGATCGGGCTCGTGTTCGCCGTCCTGACGGAACGGATCCGCTGGGCGGTCGCCTTCAAGACGGTGGTCTTCATGCCGATGGCGATCTCGCTCTTCGCGACCGGCGTGATCTGGCACGTCATGTACATCAAGGACCCGAGCCAGGGCGCCGTGAACGCCGGGATCGGCGCCGTCCGCTCGTGGTTCGAGGCGCCGGGCGTGCTGCAGTCGGCGAACCCGTCGACGCCGACGCTCACCGGCTCGCCGCAGTCGGGGTTCGTGCTCCGCAAGCCGCTCGCGGCCGGCGGCACCGCCGAGCTCGGGCTGACCGCGATCCCGCCCGACGAGGTCCCGGCGGCCGCGAAGCAGGCGGTGACGCCGCGGTCGAAGGAAGGCGCGATCACGGGCGTCGTCTGGCGCGACTTCTCGCCCGGCGGCGGCACCCCCGGGAAGGTCGAGAACGGCGAGCTCGGCCTGCCGGGAGTCACGGTCGACCTCTTCGACTCGTCGGGCAAGCAGGTGCAGACGACGACGGCAGCGGACGACGGCACCTTCACCTTCGCCGACGTGAAAGGCTCGGGGCTCCGGGCGGGCGTCGACAGCTCCACGTTCGCCGCACCGTACGGCGGCGTCTCGTGGCTCGGCCCGAAGCTGATCACCCCCGCGATCATCATCTCCTACATCTGGGTGTGGGCAGGCTTCGCGATGGTGGTGATCGGCGCCGGCCTCGCCGCGATCTCACGTGAGGTGCTGGAGGCCGCCCGCACCGACGGAGCGACGGAATGGCAGGTCTTCCGCCGCATCACGGTCCCGATGCTGGCGCCCGTACTGAGCGTCGTCTTCATCACGATGCTCATCAACGTGCTCAAGGTCTTCGACGTGATCATCTCGATCGCGCCCGGCTCGACGCAGTCCGACGCGGCGGTGATCGCCGTGCAGATGTGGCGGCAGAGCTTCGGCGGCTCGAACAACTTCGGGCTCGGCTCGGCGATCGCCGTCTTCCTGTTCGTGCTCGTCGTCCCGGTACTGCTCCTCAACGTGCGCCGCTTCCGGCGGGAGGTTTGACCATCACATGACCACGTACGAGGCCGAGGCTCCCGTCGTCATCCGCGACCCGTCCGAGGCGCCCGCGGCACGCATCGGGCGGTTCGTGACGAAGTTGCCGATGCAGATCTTCCTGCTCTGCGTCGGCGTGCTCTGGCTGATCCCCGCGCTCGGCCTCTTCCTGACGTCGCTCCTCTCGCCCACCGACTACGCCGTGGAGGGCTGGTGGAAGGTGATCGCGCACCCGCACCTCGCCACCTGGGCGAACTACGGCGAGGTCTGGAACCACACGGACATCCCGCACTCGCTGCTCCTGACCGCGGAGATCGCGGTCGGCGGCACGCTCCTCCCGATCGTGATCGCCGCCTCCGCCGGCTACGCATTCGCGTGGATCGACTTCCCGGGCCGCGACTGGCTGTTCGTGATCGTGATCGCCCTCCTCGTCGTGCCGCTGCAGATGGCGCTGATCCCGATGTTCAGGCTCTACAACACGCTCGGGATCTACGACACGGTGATCGGGCTGATCCTCTTCCACACGGCGTTCGGGTTGCCGTTCGCGATCTTCCTGCTGCGCAACTTCTTCATCGGGATACCGCGCGACATCCTCGAGTCGGCGCGCATCGACGGCGCCTCGGAGATCCGCATCTTCCTGCGCCTGATCCTGCCGCTCGGGCTGCCGGCGATCGCGTCGCTCGCGATCTTCCAGTTCCTGTGGACGTGGAACGACCTGCTCGTCGCGCTGACGATGGCGCAGTCGAAGCAGCCGATCACCGTCGCGATCTTCAGCCAGCTGCGCCAGTTCGGCTCGAACATCGACATCATCGCGCCGGCGTCGTTCATGTCGCTCGTGATCCCGCTCGGCGTGTTCTTCGCCTTCCAGCGCTACTTCGTGCAGGGACTGCTCGCGGGCTCCGTCAAGTAGTGGACCTGGTGAGGAGGTCCGTCGAGGTGATCCTCGCCGGCCAGTCGCCGTCCGGCGGCTACGTCGCCTGCCCGAGCTTCCCGAACTACCGCTACTCGTGGCTCCGCGACGGCTGCTTCGTCGCGGACGCGATGCGCGAGGCGGGCGAGGTCGAGAGCTGCGACCGCTTCCTCGACTGGTGCGCGCGGATCGTGCTGCGCTCGCCGGACGGCCCCTTCGACGCGCGCTACACACTCGAGGGCCGGCCCGACCCGACCGGGTGGCCACACCGGCAGATCGACGGCTGGGGGCTCTTCCTCGGCACGGTCCGCCGCCGCGGCTCCGCCCGCTGGGACGAGCCGGCCGCGCACGTCACGCGCTGGCTCGAGCAGGTGTGGGGGGAGCCGTCCGTCGACTGGTGGGAGGAGCGGACGGGCCTCCATGCGGTCACGCTCTGGTGCGTCGGCAACGGCCTGCAGTCGGAGGAGATCCGCCGCGAGGCGCTCGCGCGGGCACACGATCGCCTCGACGCGTCGCTCCTCTTCATCGGGCGGCCCGAGCTCGTCTCGTGGGTCGAGGGCTCGCTCGTCTCCCCGGGCGGAGGGGTCTGGCGACACCTCGACGACGAGTACTACGGCGGCGGAGAGTGGCTGCTGCTGACGGCGATGCTCGGCCTCGCGAAGCCGGAGCGCGCACGAGAGTGCCTCACCTGGATCGAGGCGCACGCGACGCATGACGGAGACCTGCCCGAGCAGTCCCGGGACCACCTGCTCAGGCCCGAGCGATACGAGCCGTGGGTCGAGAAGTGGGGCCCGCCGCCCTCCCCGCTCCTCTGGTCGCACGCGATGTACCTGCGACTCCACCATGCGCTGCGCGATCGTCGGTAGCGGGCTCGCGGCCCTTGCGTCGTACGCGACGCTCCGGCACGCCGGCGTGCCGGCGGAGGAGATCGCCGTCTTCGGCACGCACGCCGACCCGACCGAGGTGTGGCGGGGCCGTGCCGCGGCGATCCGGCAGCAGCGGATGCGCTCGGAATCGGACGGCCACCTCGGTGCGGCCGCGTTCCCCGGGCTCGCGCTGCGCGAGCGATCGCTGCGCGCGCTGGCGCAGACGGTGACGAATCGCTACCGGCCGCCGGTGGAGCTGTTCCTCGCGCACGCGGCAGGTGTTCGCGCGCAGAGCGGCTGGGATGCGAGCTTTGTCGAGCAGCGCGTCGAGCGCGTGCGGGCGGTCGACGGCGGCCTCGAGGTGGACGGGGACCGGCCGTTCGCGCACGTGCTGATCGCGACCGGGCATCCTGGCCTCGCCCGTCTCCCCGGCGCCGTCCACGCCTACGAGCCGCACGCGTACGAGCCGCGGGTCGCGGTCATCGGGGCCGGCATGGCGGCCGCGACCGAATGGCGAAACGCGCTCGCCGCGGGCTCGGAGGTCGTCTCGATCCGTCGCCGCGAGCCGCTCCGCCGCCCGCTCAACGTCCCGCGGGCGTATTTCTCGAGGCGCGGCCTCGAGAGCTTCCATCGCCTGCCGCCGCGGGCGCGGGTCGAGCTCCTGCGCGACCTCGGCCGCCCGTCCTACCCGCCGGGCCGCGAGTGGGACGTGGACGTGCGGGTCGTGGCGGAGCCCCCCTCGGGGTTCCAGGTGATTGCGGCGACCGGGTTCCTGAAAGGATGGCGGGAGGACATGCTTCTCGCCGACCTCGTCGAGGCGCACGGGCTCGAGACGCACGACCGCTTCCTCGTGCTCGCCGCCGACTCCACCGTTCCTGCCCTCACCGACGACCGCCGCACGCTCTCCGTCGCCGGCGTCCCCGGACAGTGGGCGTTCCCTGCCGCCGACACGATCGCGGGCGCGAAGTACGCCGCCCGCGCGTTCGCCCGCCGCGTATGTCGTACACGCTGAGAGGCCGCCTCGAGTCGCGGCTCGTCGCGACCGTCCCGCCGCTCCTCGTCGCGCTCGCGATCCACCGGTGGTGGGCGATCGAGCTGGTCGCGCTGATGCTCGCCTTCGGGGTCGCCCTCGACCTCTGCGTCTACGACCGCGTGCTCGAGTACCAGCCGGGCTGGCTCGCGCTGCCGCTCGGCGCGCTCGAGCTCGGCCTCGTCGTGCTCGCGATGCGGATGCCCGTGACCTGGAGCGCCGTCGGGCTGTTCGCGCTCGGCTGGGCGACTGCGCAGGTCTGCGGGCATGCGCTCTTCCCTCGCCTGCGGCTCGAGTACGCGGAGGGAGGCGGCGAGCTCGGCCGCGCGGGCGCGCTGCTCGCGGCCTCGGTCGCGGCCGTCGTCTTCGCCGGCGTCGCCGGTGCCGTGGCCGTGATCCCGCCGACGCATCACCTGCACGGCGTCGTGCAGGGGCCGCTCGTGATCGACCACGCCCAGACGCTCGTCGGCGGCACCGTCCGCGGCGGGATCATCATCCGTGCAGACCACGTGACGCTGAAGGACGTCACGGTGATCGGCGGCGAGAACGGCATCGACGTCGAGAGCGCAGAGCACGTTCGGCTCGACGGCGTGCACGTCACCGGGGTGACGCTCGACGGCATCCACGTGCGCCGCGGCTCCGTGATGGTGAAGGACTGCAGCGTGTCGTCGCCACGTGGGCCGTGGGTGCAGGGCATCGACATCTCGTTCGCGATGGACAAGGAGATGTCGATGGTCGAGGGTTGCCGCATCGACGGCGTGCGTGAGGGCATCGTCACGCACTGGACGATGGCCGAGCTCTCCCACAACCACGTCAGCGGCACCACGCTGCGCGGGATCGACATGGGCGAGATGTCGATGGGCACCATCTCGCACAACACCGTCGTCGGCTCGAAGGGCGTCGGCATCCTGTGCCTCGACCACTCGGAGTGCGAGATCGAGCGCAACACGATCACCGACGCGACGCTGCCGATCCAGGAGCAGTTCTTCGCGCACGCGAAGCTCCACCACAACACGATCGACTGATTGATGCCCTCGAACTTCCAGCTCGTCGCCCGCACGGGCCACCCGAGCTTCCTCGACCTGCCGTGGGAGACGCCTCTCGCCGAGTGGGATTCGCCGCGCCTCGTGAGCCTGATCCGCGGCATCAGCCGCCACGTGGTGCGCTTCGTCGAGTACGACGGCGCGCTCTACGCGCTCAAGGAGCTGCCGGAGCGGCCCGCGCGGCGCGAATGGACGCTACTCCGCCGGCTCGAGGGCCAGGGGCTGCCGGTGGTGGAGGCGGTCGGGATCGTCACGGGCCGCGACGGAGACATGGACGCGGTGCTGATCACGCGGCACCTCGAGTACTCGCTCCCCTACCGCACGCTCTTCTCGCGGGCAGCCGCAATCGTTGACCTGCGCACGCACCTCCTGAACGGGCTCGCCGAGCTGCTCGCGCGCCTGCACATTCGCGGCTTCTTCTGGGGCGACTGCTCGCTGTCGAACGCGCTCTTCCGCCGCGACGCGGGCGCGCTCTCGGCGTACCTCGTGGACGCGGAGACCGGCGAGCTGCACGGGCAGCTGTCGGACGGCCAGCGCGAGTACGACCTCGACATCGCGCATACGAACATCGTCGGCGAGCTGCTCGACGTCGACGCCGAGGTCGGCCTGCCCGACCGGCTCGACCCGGACGAGACGGGCGCCGAGATCGTGGCCCGCTACAACGCGCTCTGGCGAGAGCTGACGCGCGAGGAGACGTTCGGCCCCGACGAGCGGTACAGGCTCGACGAGCGCCTGCACCGGTTGAACGAGCTCGGGTACGACGTCGAGGAGATCCAGCTCGACGCCACCCCGACGGGCTACCGCCTGCACCTCGACCCGCTCGTCGTCGAGCCCGGCCACCACCGCCATCGCCTGCTCCGGCTGACGGGACTCGATGCGCAGGAGAACCAGGCGCGGCGCATGCTGAACGACATCGCGCGCTACCGCGAGGCGCTCGAGCGGCGTGAGGGCCGCGCGCTCCCGGAGTCGGTGGTCGCGTCGAAGTGGCGCCAGGAGGTGTTCGAGCCGACGATCAACGCCGTGCCGGAGAAGCTGTGGGCGGCGCTCCCCGCGGCCGAGGTCTTCCACCAGGTGCTCGAGCACCGCTGGTTCCTCTCGGAGCGGGCGGGCAAGGACGTCGGCATCGACGAGGCCGTCAGGTCGTACGTGAAAAGCGAGCTGCCGCGCCGGCCCCCGGAGCGCATCGTGCTGGAGCTGCCGGCGGACCACAGCTAAGGTCCCGCCGGTCGACGTCTACCGGACACCCGACGAGCGCTTTGCGGCTTTGCCCGACTGGTCCTTCGAGCCGCAGTACCTGCAGCTCGGCTCGCTCCGGATGCACTACGTCGACGAGGGCGCCGGCCCGCCGGTGCTGCTCCTGCACGGCGAGCCCACCTGGTCGTTCCTCTACCGCAAGGTGATCGCCGAGCTCGCCGGCAGCGCGCGCTGCATCGCACCGGACTACTTCGGCTTCGGCCGCTCCGACAAGCCCGTCGACCCGGAGTGGTACTCGTACGACGCGCATTTCCTGGCGATCGAGCGATTCGTTCGCGAGCTCGGCCTGCGTGACCTGACGGTGGTCGTGCAGGACTGGGGCGGCCCGATCGGCTTCCGGCTCTGCGTCGAGCAGCCGCAGCGGGTCGCGCGCCTCGTCGTCCTCAACACGGGTATCGGAGCCCGTGCTCCGAACGACGAATGGCTGCGCTTCCAGGCGTACATGCAGCGCGTCGGCACGGACATCGAGGCGGGCCGGCTCGTGCGGCAGACGCTCGTGCAGCCGGCCGGCGACGAGGTGATCGCAGGGTACGACGCCCCGTTCCCCGAGCCGCGCTCGCGCATCGGCATCGTCCGGTTCCCGGAGCTCGTCGCGACGTCGTCCGATCACCCGTCCGCCGCCGCGATGCTCGACGTGCGCGAGCGCCTGCGGCAGTTCGAGCAGCCGGCGCTCGTGCTCTTCGGCGCCGACGACCCGATCTTCCCGCGGCCGGCCGCCGAGGCGATGGCCGAGCTGCTCCCGAACGCGGAGCTCGACCCGCCGCTCGAGGGTGCGGGCCACTTCCTGCAGGAGGACCGCGGCGCCGCGATCGGCCGCCGCATCGCAACCTTCGTCAGATGAGCCCGACGCGGGTGGCGTGCGTGGCTGCGGCGACGCGCGTCGAGAGCGCGAGCTTGCGCAGGATGTTGGCGACGTGGCGATGCACGGTGTGCTCGCTGAGCACGAGTGTCGAGGCGATCTCGCGGTTCGACATCCCGGTCGCAACGAGGCGGAGCACCTCCGTCTCGCGCGACGTGAGCGGCGATCGCGCGTCGACCTCGGCGGGCACGTCGCCGTGGAGGAAGCCCGTGAGAGCGCGAAACACCTCGCGGCGGTCGCCCTCCCACGGCACGTGCGCGTCGCCCGCGAGCGGCACGAAGCGCGCGTTCGGGAGCAGCGACGCGAGCTCGCGCCCGCGGGCGATCGGCACCGTCCGGTCGCCGCGGCGGTGCAGGACGAGCGCCGGCACGGTGACGTGCGGCACGACCGGGCGCAGGTCGGCGCCCAGATCGAGCTCCAGGAAGATCGAGGCCGCTTCCGCGCTTGCCGCTTTCCGCTGCATGCGGGTGTAGCGCTGCAGGCGGTCGCCTCCCGCATTCGGGTCGAACAGGCTGGCGAACATCTGAGCCGCGAGGCCCCAGTTGATCCGCGTGAACTGCACGAGCGACGTGCGCATCGCCGGCGGGATGTCGTGTCGCGTCGCGTAGCCGCCGAAGTACACGATCCGCTCGACCCGGAGCGGGTCGCGCACGGCGAGCTGCGACGCAGCGAGGCAGCAGCAGGACGACGCGAACACGGCGGCGCGGCCGCCGACGGCGTCGATCACCGCTTCGAGCTGCCGACTCTCGCTCTCGATCGTCGGTCGCGGCTCGAGGCTGCGATCGGAGAGCCCGCAGCCGATGCGGTCGAACCGGACGACGCGATGCGTGCGGCCGAGCTCGACGTAGAACGGCTGCTGCTCCGGGTCGTCCCACTCCTCCTCGAGGTGCGACACCCAGCGCGGGCCGATGACGAGCGGCGGGCCGTCGCCGTAGACCGAGTAGGCGAGGCGCTTGCCCTCGAAGTCGAGGTAGCGGATCTCCTGCTGCATGGCCTTCTACGTTAGTAGCCACAACGGGCCATCTTGCAAAGATGGCCCGAGAGGATGACGCGCCGGGCCACCGGCCGCAGGCAGTCTGGAGCGATGCATGCGGAATGGGTCGACGGTCTCGTTCTCCGGCCTCTGATGGACGCCGGGTACACCGGCTGGCGCGACGGGCACCGCGTGGGGATCGTGCGCTACGTGGACGGCGAGCTGCGCGTCGAGGCGGGCGACCTGCGCACGCGGACCGCGCTCGTCGAGCGGATGACAGCCGACCTGCGCGCGGCCGGGCTCATGCGCGAGCGGGAGACGTTCCCGCCCGCGCAGCCGCTCGATCAGGACGCCCAGTCCGCCGCCTGACACGGCTCAGTCCGGGATCGAGCCGTTGAACGTGTGCCACCGCCAGCCGGCGTAGGTGTGCAGCAGCACGGCCGTGACGCGGTACGGGCTCCGCTCGCCGCCGATGAGAATGGCGCCGCGGGCGTTCACCCAGGCGACCTCGGAGCGCTCGTGGATCTGCAGCTCGTCCCACTCGAAGCCGAGCTCCACCTCGTCGCCGGCGAGCGTCTCGCCGAGGCGACGCACGGCGTCGGGCCCTTCCGCCTGCTCCCACAGGTCGGAGCCCCACATCGTGATCGACGGATCGTCGACGAGCCAGAGCGCTGCGAACGCCGCGGCGTCGTGCTCCTCGCAGAACGACCGGAAGAGCGCGTGGAACGCGTCGGCGACGGTGGCCATCGACGCGAGCTTAGAGTGTCGCTGTGGAGCAGCGGCTGAGCCTCGTCACGCTCGGCGTGCGCGACCTGCAACGGGCGCGCGCGTTCTACGAGGCGGTCGGGTGGCGGACGCGCGCGGAGCCGGCCGACGACGTCGTCTTCTTCCAGGCAGGCGGCATGATCGTCGCCCTCTGGTCGAGGAAGTCCCTTGCCGAGGACTCGGGCGTGGAGGACGCGGGCGGCTGGGGCGGCGTCACGCTCGCCTACAACACCCGTTCGCCCCAGGAGGTCGATGCGACGGTCGAAGAGGCGCGTCGTGCCGGTGCACGGATCGCCCGCGAGCCGGCCGCGACCTTCTGGGGCGGCTACTCGGGCGTCTTCGTCGACCCGGACGGGCATCCGTGGGAAGTCGCGCACAACCCGCACTGGACCGTCCGTGAAGACGGGACCGTCTCGCTCGGCTGAGATACTCGGCACGTGGCGCACTCGCTGGGACTGAAGATCGATCACGAGCTGCCCGTCGGGAACGTCGACGTCAAGGTGATCGTCGATCAGGACGGCGAGCGGCTCGGGCAGCTGAAGGTGAGCCGCGGCTCGATCGACTGGAAGCCCGGCAAGGCGAAGCGGACCTGGCAGCTCGAGTGGGAGCGGTTCGACCAGCTGATGCGCGAGTTCGGCCACCCGCCGCGGTAGGCGCGGACGAACCGTCGAAGATGTCTGACACCGGTGGTGTCAGACACCGGTTCCGCCGCGCTGATCGCGCCTACAGGATCAGGCACTCCCACGGCGCGAGCCGCCGCCCCTCCCAGAGGCGCCGCGCCGCGGTCATGTTGATCACGCAGGTCTGATCGCCACGCCTGTACGCCCACACCCAGCGCGTCGTGCTGCCGAGCGTCTCGTAGCTGTCGTCGGTGAAGCTCCGCCTTTCGGCGACGAGGCTGCGCGTCCAGGCGAGGACGCTCCCCGGGTCGGCTTCCTGGCGCTCGACCTCGTGCCACGGCAGCGGCGTGCGCTCGTAGTCGCGCGGCGGCTCGGCGAGATCGACGAGCCGCTCGTCCGGGACGTCGCCGTCCTCGAGCCCGATCTCGTCGCCGCCGTAGAGGATCGCCGTCCCGGGCAGCGTGAGCAGCAGGAAGAGCGCGGCGCGATGCTTGTCGACGTTCCCGT
Source organism: Thermoleophilia bacterium (assembly GCA_025934335.1). Taxonomy (GTDB): domain Bacteria; phylum Actinomycetota; class Thermoleophilia; order Gaiellales; family Gaiellaceae; genus PALSA-600. The sequence continues at coordinate 12,616 of JAICYG010000069.1, forward strand.
GCGCCCAGCGGGTAGCCATCCGCGAGTGGTCGTGGTTCGAGCCGAACCAGAGCGGCACCCGCCCCGCGGGCAGCCTCGCGAGCGTGCGCTCGACGACGGGACGGAGCTCGCCGACCGTGAACTCCGCGTTCAGGAAGTCGAAGTTCTGGACGAGGTCGAGTTGCTGCCAGTAGGGGAACATCTGCTCGAGCGGGACGTAGGTCTCGCCCATCAACACCGGCTTCGGGTCGTACTCGGCCGCGAGC
>JAICYG010000180.1 GCA_025934335.1 Thermoleophilia bacterium
CGGCGATCAGCGGCGCGCCCGCGAGCGCCTGCTCGTCCCCCTCCACGCTCCGACGCTCGGCATAGAGCGCCTCGGCGCAGTGAGCGAGCGCGTTCATCGCCGTCCCCGCGGTGACGTCCGACGGCAGGTCGAGCGTCAGGTCGACGTCGTAGACGATCGCCACGGGGTGGGCGCCCGCGCCGCCGCCGCGGATGAGGCGGTCGGGGGAGCGAATCCCGTAGAAGGTCGTCCACTCGGCGCCGGAGTACGTCGTCGGCACGTGCGCGACCGGCTTCGCGCTCTGCGCCGACGCATGCTTCGCCGTGTCGATCGTCGAGCCGCCGCCGATCGCGACGATCCCGTCGGCGTCGTCGGGCACCTCGACCTCGGTCGCCGGTACCTCCGACCACCAGTCGAGATGTGGGATCGAGAGCGACTGCCAGCGAGGGCTCGCGATCACGAGCGGGCGGGCGATGCGCACCTCCTCGAGCGTCCCCGGCAGCTCGGAGAGCCCCCAGCGGACGATCACGGCAACCGCTCGCGGGCGAACTCGACGAATGCGCGCGCGGCGCGCGTCTCGCTGCGGCCCGCCGCGCGCACGAGGTGGATCTCGCGTTCGAGCTCGAGCCCTCGGACGCGCGCCTCGACGAGCGTGCCGGCCGCGAGGTCCGCCTCGACGGAAGAGCGGGAGATGAACGTGATCCCGTAGCCGGCGCGCACCGCGTGCGCGACCGACTCCTGCAGCCCGAGCTCGATGCGAGCGCCAAGATCGCGCAGGCGACGGCCGGTGCGGCGCAGCTCTTCCTCGAGCATCTGCCGGACGCCCGCTCCCTCCTGCATCAGGATCAGCGTCTCGCCCGCCACCTGCTCGACGGTGACCGTCCGGCCGACGCACGCGTGGCCGGGCGGACAGACGAGGACGACCGTGTCGTGCAGGAACGGCTCGTACTCGACGCCGCGGTGCCGCGGCGCGGCGCCGACGACGCCGAGCTCGAGCGTGCGCTCGGCCACGTGCTCGACGACGGTCTGGGTGGCGGAGACAAAGAGCTCCACGTGCAGCTCCGGATGGAGCTCCGCGAACTGGCAGAGGAGGGTCGAGAGGACGACGCCGCCCGGCCCCGTCGACGCGCCGATCGCGAAGGTGCCGGTGAGCTCGCCCGTCGCCTCGTCGGCAAGCTCGCCGACGATCTCCTCCTCGAGCGCGAGCAGCCGCTGAGCGGAGCGGTAGAGCTTCGCCCCCGCCTCCGTCGGCTCGACCCGGCGGCCGGAGCGGTCGAGGAGCTGCGTCCCGAGGCGCTTCTCGAGCGCACGCACCTGCAGGCTGACTGCCGGCTGCGTCACGCCGAGACGCTCTGCCGCCTGCGAGAAGGACTTTCTTTCCACCACCTCGCAGAAGACGCGCAGCTGCCGCGTATCCATAAGCAGATCTTATCGGTCAATGCCGCGGAGCTCGAGCCGGTTCCCGAACGGGTCTGCCGTGTGGAAGCGCCGCGCCTCCGGGATCGACTCGTCCCACTCGACCGCGATCCCCTCCGCCGCGAGCCGCTCTGCGAGTGCATCGAGGTCGTCGGCGACGAGACCGGGATGCGCCTTCCGCGCCGGCGAGAACGGCTCCTCGACGCCGACGTGCAGCTCCTGCCCGCCGGCGCGGAACCAGCAGCCGCCGCGTGCGGCGAGCGGCTCCGGCTTCGCCAGCTCTTCCAGCCCGAGCAGCCCGCCGTAGAACGCGCGCGCCTCCGGCTCGCAGCCCGGCGGCGCCGCAACCTGCACGTGGTCGATGCCCGTGACCGCCACACCCGAGGGTCTACCATCGATTCGTGCAAGCGGCGCCGCCACCGCTCGAGGAGACACTCGTCAGCGGCTACGTGCGGCTCGCGGCGGAGGCCGAGCACCGCCGCATCGACCTCGAGCTGCGCGCGCTCGATATCGCCCTCGCCGTGTTGTTCGGGGTCGTCGCACTCCCGCTCGGCCTCCTGATCGCGCTCGCCCAGATCGCCACGGGTGGCCGGCCCGTGCTCTACCACGGCGAGCGTGTCGGCCGCCGCGGCCGCTTCTTCCAGATGCTCAAGTTCCGGACGATGCGCCCCGGCGCCGCGGCGCGCATCGGGCAGTACCTCGGCGAGGAGCTCGTGAAGGCGACCGACGCCGAGCTGACGACGCTCGGCCGGTGGCTGAAGGCGTCGCAGCTCGACGAGATCCCGCAGCTCTGGAACGTTCTCCGGGGCGACATGTCGTTCGTCGGCCCGCGACCGATCAGGCCGCGGTTCTTCGCGGAGCTCGCGCACGACCTGCCCGCGTACTGGCAGAGGCTCGTCGTCCGCCCCGGGCTGACCGGCTTCGCACAGGTGCGGCGCGGCTACGAGACGTCGATGGCCGAGAAGCTGGCGCACGACCTCGAGTGGATCGCCGACCGCTCTGTGCGTCTCTACCTGCGCACCGTTTTCGTGACCGCCGTGCGGGTGCTCGCCCAGACCCTCGGGCGCCGCAACTAAGGTAGACCGCCATGTGCGGGATCTGCGGGATCGCGTCCGCGCGCGAGCCTGTCGACGAGCGCCGGCTCCGCGAGATGGCGCAGGCGCTGTACCACCGGGGCCCGGACTCGGAGGGGACCCACCTCACCGAGCGAGTCGGCATCGCCGCGCGCCGGCTTGCCATCATCGACGTAGCCGGCGGCGACCAGCCGATCGCGAACGAGGACGGCACCGTCGTCGTCGTCCAGAACGGCGAGATCTACAACTACCGCGAGCTGATGCTCGAGCTCGAGCGCGCGGGCCATCGCTTCCGGACGCGCTGCGACACCGAGGTGCTGGTGCACGGCTACGAGCAGTGGGGCGCGAAGCTGTGGGAGCGGCTCCGCGGCATGTTCGCGGTCGCCGTCTGGGACGAGCGCCACCGGCGTCTCGTGCTCGCCCGTGACCGTTTCGGGATCAAGCCGCTCGCGTACCGCCATACCGGTGGCGAGCTCGCCTTCGCGTCGGAGCTCGACGCACTCCCTCACGGCGACGTCGACCTCGACGCGCTCGAGGCGTTCCTCGCGTTCAACTCCGTCCCCGCGCCGCTCTCCATCTTCGTCGACATCCGCAAGCTGCCGCCGGGGCACACGCTCACGTGGACGGACGGCGCGGTCGAGCTCGCACGCTTCGCCCGTACCGGACCGCTGCCGGCGCGCCACGGCGAGGACGAGGCCGAGCTCGTCGAGGAGTGCCGTGCGCGCCTCCGCGACTCGGTGCGCGCGCATCTCGTCGCCGACGTCCCGGTGGGCGTGCTCCTCTCGGGCGGCGTCGACTCCGGAGCGCTCGCGGCGCTCGCGGCCGAGGAGTCGTCGGAGCGCCTCCGCACGTTCTCGATCGGCTTCGGCGAGGCGAGTTTCGACGAGCTGCCGGGAGCGCGCGCAGTCGCGAGCCGGTACGACACGCTGCATCGCGAGCTGACGCTGCGCCCCGACGCGGCGCTGCTCCTGCCCGCGCTCGCCGCCGCGTTCGACGAGCCGTTCGCCGACTCGTCGGCGCTGCCGACCTACCTCGTCTCGAAGCTGGCGGCCGAGGACGTGAAGGTGGCGCTGTCCGGCGAGGGCAGCGACGAGCTCTTCGGCGGCTACTACACCTACGTCGCAGATCTGCTCGCCGAGCGCTTCGGCGGCGTCGCCGCGGCGGCGCGACCGCTCGCCGAGCGCCTGCCCACGTCGACCCGGCGCGTGAGCTTCGACTACAAGGCGAAGCGGTTCACGCGCGCGGCGCACCTGCCCCCGCTCGAGCGGCACCACGGCTGGAAGGAGATCTTCTCGGCCGACGCGCGCGCAGAGCTGACGGGGCGGCGCAGCGCGTTCGATCCGCTGACGGCCCATCGCGAGCGGTTCGCGGAGACCGAGGGGCACGAGCTGCTGACGCGGCTGCAGGACGTCGACTTCGGCCTCTACCTCGTCGACGACCTGCTCACGAAGACCGACCGCGCGTCGATGGCATGGTCGCTCGAGGCGCGCGTGCCGTTCATGGACACGGTGGTCGCGAACTTCGCGTTCTCGCTGCCGGTGAGGCACAAGGTGCGCGGGCTCTCGAAGAAGCGCCTGCTGCGGAAGGCGGTCGAGCCGCTGCTCCCGCACGAGGTCGTGCACGGGCGGAAGCGCGGCTTCTCGATCCCGGCGGCGGCATGGCTGCGCGGCGACCTGGAGCCATTCGCGCGTGAGACGCTCTCGCCCGAGACCGTCCGCCGGCAGGGGTTCTTCCGCCCGGAGGCGGTGACGCGGCTCCTCGACACGCACGTGGCGGGGCGGGAAGACCTGTCGCGCCAGCTGTGGGGGCTGCTCGCGTTCACGCTCTGGCACGAGCACCACGTGGAGGGGATCGACCGCGGCGTGCCGCTCGAGGCGGTCGCGTCGTGAAGGTCTGGTGTGACTTCACCGCGAGCGCGCACCCGCTCGTCTTCCGGCCGCTCGTCGAGCGGCTGCGCGCGCAGGGGCACGAGGTCGAGATCACCGCACGCGACTACGCGCAGACGCTGCAGCTGATCGAGTCGCACGGGATGGAGGCGACGGTGATCGGCCACCACGGCGGCCGGTCCGCGTTCGGGAAGTTCTCCCAGATGCGCTCGCGGCTCAAGGCCCTTCGGCGCTGGGCCAGGGGGCGCGGCTTCGACGTCGCGCTCGCGCACGGGTCGCATGAGCTGACGATGACGGCCCGGCGGCTCGGCATCCCGAGCGCGACCACGTTCGACTACGAGTGGGCGTGGCTCCAGCATCAGCTCGGCTGCCGTGCGGCGACGCGCGTCGTCGTGCCCGAGTCGATCCCGCCGGAGCGGCTCGCGAAGTACACGGCCGTGCCGCCGAAGCTCCAGCAGTACCCGGGGCTGAAGGAGGAGTAC
>JAICYG010000120.1 GCA_025934335.1 Thermoleophilia bacterium
ATCGAGGGCTTGACGAAGCGGTTCGGCGGCGTCACCGCGGTGAACGAGTGCGCTTTCGCCGTGCCGGACGGATCCGTCACCGCACTCGTCGGGCCGAACGGCTCCGGGAAGACGACGCTGCTCGAGCGGATCGTGCGCGGCGACGGCACCGGCGTAGGCTCGACGGAGCGAGTGGGGAAACTTCGCGTCGGACACGGCGTGCAGATCGGCTACTTCTCACAGCAGGAGCTCGAGCTCGACACGCGCGGCTCGGTGCTCCAGTGCGTGCAGACGATGACGGGGCTCAACCGCACGGAGTCGCAGAGCCTGCTCGGCAAGTTCCTCTTCTCGGGCTGGGACGAGCACGAGAAGCCGGTCGTCGCCCTCTCGGGCGGCGAGCGGCGTCGGCTCGCGCTCGCGATCGTCGTCGCCTCCGGCGCGAACTTCCTCGTGCTCGACGAGCCGACGAACCATCTCGACCTGGAGTCGCGCGAGGCGCTCGAGGCGGCGCTCGAGGCGTTTCCCGGGACGGTGCTGCTCGTCTCGCACGACCGCGCGCTCCTCGACGCCGTCGCGGACCGGCTGCTCGCGGTGGAGTCGCGCGGGATCGCGTCGTACCCCGGCGGCTGGGCCGACTACGTGCGGGCGCAGGCGGAGGAGGCTGCACCGGCTCCGCCGCCGCCGAAGCCGCGGCGGGAGCGGGAGCGGCCGAAGCGGGCGGCGAAGCCGCGGGCGTCGGCGCTCGAGCTCGTCGAGGCGGAGGTCGAGCGGGCGGAGGCGCGGCTCTCGGAGGTGGAGCAGAAGCTCGCCTCCGACTGGTCGGACGTCGAGCTCGTGGCGGCGCACAAGCGCGCGCGGGACGAGCTCAGCGCGCTGCTCGAGCGCTGGGAAGCGCTGTTCGCAGAGAGCGGATCGACCGCTCCGTGATCGGATCGACGACGAGGATCGCCTCGTCGGCGCCCGCCTCCCTGAGCGCGGTCAGGTGCTCGGCGAGCCGGTCGGCCGCGACCGCCGGCACGTTCTCGTCGTTCTGACGCGCGCCCGCTCCGTCGAGGGCGACGAAGACGCAGGCGCTCCGCTCGATCTCACTCGGTTCGCGGCCGGCGCGCTCGGCCGCGTCGTCGATCTCGGCGTTGTGCTCGGCGAAGCCGTCGGGCGTGTTTCCGTAGTGCGTGAACCAGGTGTTCCAGACGTCGACGTGCGGCAGCGCGATCGAGAGGAGCCGCGGCGCGTTCGCGCCGATCATCAGCTTCGGCCTGGTCGTGGGCGCCGGGAGCAGAGCGGCTTCCTCGACGTCGTGGAAGCGGCCGTGGCTGGTGACGCGCTCGCCGGCGAGCAGGCGGCGCACGATCTCGAACGCCTCCTCGAAGCGCGAGACACGGTAGTCGAGCGGGATCCCGAACGCGCGGAACTCGTCGTCGTTCCAGCCGGCACCGAGGCCGAGCACGAGCCGTCCACCCGAGAGCTCGTGTGTCGCGGCCGCCATGCGCGCGAGCACGCCGGGTGGGTGGAATGCGGTGCAGGCGACGAGCGGGCCGAGCTCGACGCGCTCGGTGACGCCGGCGAGCCAGGCGAGCGTCGTCCAGCAGTCCCAGGGGCCGCGGTCGGGGCCGCGGTAGAGCAGGTGGTCGCCGACCCAGACGGAGTCGAAGCCGCACCCCTCCGCCGCGCGCGCCATTGCGGCGAGCTCGTCGCGCCGGACGACGCGCTCGACCTCCGGCAACTGGATCCCCACCTTCACAGCGTTCCGCTCCGGCGCCGGCCAAGCCGGCACCTGCGCTCACGCGGCTCCGTCAAGCCTACGCCGCCCAGAACGCCTCGAATGCCGGAGGGTCGGAGGGGATCGCGACGATCCGCCGCCAGATCCCGTCCTCGTGGTCGATCAGCAGCACCTGGTCGATGTCGAGCTCGCGCCCGTCGCGGCGCCCCTGGGCTCGGTACACCGCGACCGCGTGCTCCTCGTCGGCGAGCGACCACTTCAGCGTCGAGAGGTAGGTGCCGTCCGTGAGGCGGCGCGTCTCGCGGAAGAGCTCGAAGATGCGCTCGCGTCCCTCGTACAACTGGGCGACGGGCACGGTGCCGTTCACGATCCAGGTCGCGTCCTCTGCGATCACCTCGAAGAGCGCGCGCGCGTCGCCGCCCCGGAACGCCGCGAAGACGCGGTCGATGCCCGCGCGGGCGTCCACTCAGCGCTCGAGCGGTGCCATCGTCAGCCCGTAGCCCTCGAGCTGCGAGTGATAGAGCTCCGCGAGCTCGCGGTGTCCCGACCAGACGATCGCCTGCCCCGTCGTATGGATCCTGTTCGCGAGCGCCATCCCCTTCTCGTAGTCGACGCCCGGGATCGCCTCCGCGAGCGCGAACGCGACGCCCTCGAAGGTGTTGTGGTCGTCGTTCAGGACGATCACGCGCCATGCTTCGCCGGTGCCGGAGCCCGAGCTCTTGCGCGTGCGCTCGCGCGGCGGTGTCAGGGTCGTGCTCATTCGGGTGCGAGCGTAGCGATGACGGCCTCGGCGATCACCTTCAGTGGACGGCCCGAGTGCTGGCTCGCGCGGCGCAGCCGGTCGAACGCGTCGGCCTCGGAGAGGCCCTCCTTCTCCATCAGCAGCCCCTTGGCGCGCTCGATCGCCTTCCGCGCGGCGAGCGCGTCGGCGAGCGAGTCCGCCTCCTCGCGCACGGCGGCGAGCTCGGCGTGGCGCGCGCGCGCCGTCTCGATCGCCGGCACCAGGTCCTGCTCCCGGAACGGCTTCACGAGGTAGCCGAAGACGCCCGCCTCGACGGCGCGCGCGACGAGCTCCTGCTGGCCGTAGGCGGTGAGCAGCACGACCGGAAGCGGGCGCTCGTCGAGGATCCGCTTCGCCGCCTCGATCCCGTCGAGCCGCGGCATCTTCACGTCCATGATCGCGAGGTCGGGTGTCAGGTCGCGTGCAAGCGCGACGGCTTCCTCGCCGTCCCGCGCCTCGCCCACCACCTCGTGACCGGCGCGTTCGAGCAGGTCGCGCAGGTCGAGGCGGATGATCGTCTCGTCTTCCGCGATCAGGATCCGCACGCGATGCCTCGTGTCTGACACCCTACGGTGTTCGAAGTTTTCAGACACGAGGAGAGGCATGCTGCAGATCGACGAAGACGCGGTCGACGCGCTCACCCAGATGGGCGGCCTCCGCATCACGGCCGAGGAGACGGACGACGGCGTCGAGCTCCAGATCGACGAGGCGGGCTCCGCGCACGAAGGCGACGACACCGTCGAGCGCGGCGGCGCCCTCGTCTATCTGGACAGCCTGGCCGCGGAGGTGCTCGCCGACCAGGTCCTCGGCGTGCACCCCCACGACGACCACTTCCACTTCACCTTCGAAGAGCAGGAACACTAGGACGGCAAGCCGGCGGCGCCGCGCGCTCCGTGGAGCACCCATCCAGGAGGAAGTGGAACCGGTCCGTCACGACTCCGCGACTTCCCCTGCTCACGCACGGTTTTCGGGCGGCCATGTCTTGTGGCAGCCACCGGCACGAAACCGTCACGGACCGTCCACAGCGGGATTCTCGCTTCGTTACGCCGGGAAGACGACCTCGGCTCGCGCGCCCCGGCCCTCGCCGAGCGAGAGCGAGCCGCGCAGCTCGTCGCGGACGAGCGCACGGACGATCGACAGCCCCGTGCCCGCGGCCGCGCCCAAGAGGCCCGGGCCGTCGTCGGCGATCGCGAGCACGACATCCCCGTCCCGCCGCACGAGCTCGACGGTGATCGCGTCGCCGCCGTGCTCGAGCGCGTTCTGGAGCAGCTCCGCGAAGACGAGAGCCAGCGCGGTCGCCCGCGCGCCCGACAGGCTCACCTCGGCGAGCGACGCGGTCACCGCCTTCCCGCCGCCGACCCCCTGCACGAGCATCGACCGCAGGCGGTCGATCAGGTCGGCGAGCTGGACGTCCTCCTCGCGCCGCTCGGTCAGCAGCTCGTGCACCGCCGCGATCGCGAGGATCCGGTTCACCGAGTGCTCGAGCGCCTCGCGCGGGTCGATCGCCTCCTCCGACCGCGCCTGCAGGCGCAGGAGCGACGCCACCGTCTGCAGGTTGTTCTTGACGCGGTGGTGGATCTCCTGGGCGAGCACGCCGCGCAGGACGGCGCGCCCGTGCTCGAGCGCGACCGCGGCGTGCGTCGCGATCGACGCGAGCAGCTCGCGGTCGCCGTCGAAAAACTGCGTGTCGCGGTCGGCGACGAGCTCGCCGATCTGGCGTCCGCGCCAGCGCAGCGGCTGGCGGATCGCGTACGCCGCCGCGACACCCTCCGGCCACGCGATGCTGCCGTCGTCGAGCACGAGCGCGGCGCCGGTCGCGCCGAGCGCCTCCATCGTCGTCTTCACGATCGCCTCGAGCGACTCCTCGAGGTACAGCGAGTCCTGCACCGCCTCGGAGATCCGCGCCAGCGCCTCGAGCTCGTTCACGCGCCGCTGCGCCTCCGCATACAGCTTCGCGTGCTCGATCGACTGCGCCACCTGCGCCGCGATCGCGAGCAGCAGCTCGACCTCGTCCTCCGAGAAGGAACGGGGATCGCGGGTCCGCACGTTGAGCGCTCCCTCGAGCGTGCCGTCGCGGGTGAGAATCGGCACCGCGAGGATCGACTGGTACTCGTCCTCGGGCAGGTTCGGGAAGTTCTTGAAGCGCGGATCGAGATGGGCGGCCGACTCGAGCATCACCGGCGCGCGCGCTGCGGCCGCCGAGCCGGTGATCCCCTCGCCCGGCCGCATCCGGGGCCGCCGCGACAGCTCGTCGATCGGCGTGCCGTGCGTCGCGCGCAGGACCAGCTCGCCCGCGCGCTCGTCGTACAGGTAGACGAAGCAGGCGTCGGTCGCGAGCGCGTCGGGCACCTTCGTGGCGACGAGCGCGAGCACCTCCTGCAGGTCGAGCGTCGAGTTGACGGCCTCGATCGTCTCCGTCAGCAGGCGCAGGTGACGTTCGCGTGCGTCCATCCGCGCACGAAGGGTACGCTCGCGCGGTGACCGGCACCCAGTGGCTGCTGATGCTGCACATCGCGTCGGCCTTCTGCTTCTTCGGCGGCTCGGTGGCGGCGGCGATACTGAACACGCTCGCGATCCGCGCCGAGCGCCCGAGCGAGACGGCGCAGCTGCTCCGGCTGATCCGGGTGACGCTGCCGGTCGTGTTCCTCGGCGTCCTGGGCACGCTCGTCTTCGGAATCTGGCTGTGGCATCGCCTCGGCTTCTCGATCGGCGCAGGCTGGATCTGGGCGTCGCTCGCGCTCTGGGTGGTCGCGAACGCGCTCGGCGGGATCGGCGGCCGCCATCAGCAGCGCGCCCGGGAGCTCGCCGAGCGGCTCGCCGGCGAGGGCGACGCCTCCACCGGCGAGCTGCGGGCACTGCTCCGCGACCGCACCGGCCTCGCCGTCTCGTGGGCCGCCGGCGCCGCCACCCTCGCCATCCTCGTGCTGATGATCTGGAAGCCGTGACCGTCCTCGCTGTCAGCCGCCCGTTCTGGCCGCTCTTCCTGCACGTGCTCGGCGCGATGACGCTCTGGGGGGCCGTGCTCGCGGCGATCGTCCTCGCGGCCGCGCGCCTGCCGCGGGCCACGCTCGCCGCGCTTCTCGTCGCCGTTCCCGCGTGGGCGCTGACGCTCGGCGGCGGCTTCTGGATCGAGAGCGACGAGGGGCTCGGCAACTCGAGCGCCACCTGGCTCACGCTCGGCCACAACGTCCTCGAGCCGGGCGTCGTCGTCCTGCTGCTTGCGATCGGCTGCGCCTACTGGTGGGCCCGCAGCGGGAAGCCGGCCGCAGGCCGCGCCGCCGTGACGCTGACCGTGCTCTACCTGGTGCTGCTGACCGTCGCGCTGCTCGCGATGTCCGGCAAGTGGTCCTGAAGGGCCACTTTCACAAAAGCTTTACGGCGCACGAGGTATTTCCTCGTAGACGGGGAATAGGTTCGCTGTAGATGAGTGCACTCGCGATCGACCTCCGCCGCACCGCCGGATTCCTCGTTGCAGACGCGCGGGGCCGCGTCGTCGGCACCGTCGAGTGCCCGATGTACGGGACGTCGCCGGAGCAGCCCGATGCGCTCTCCGTCCGCTCCGGATTCTTCGCCCGACGCCGCCGGATCGTGCCCGCCGACTCGATCGAGCAGATCGACGACGGCGCGAAGGTGATCGGCCTCCGCGTCGACCGCGAGTCGATCCGGACGTTCTTGTAACGAGGTGTCCGACACCTTTCGGTGTCCGACACCCTGCGTGGCAGGTCAAAGCACTCCGAGGTAGCGGTCGAGCTCCCACTGGGTGAGCTGCACCCGGTACTCGTCCCACTCGCTCCGCTTCAGCTTCACGTAGTTGTCGAAGATGTGGTCGCCGAACGCGCGGCGCATCAGGTCGCTGCCCGCGAACTCGTCGATCGCCTCCCCGAGCGTCTCCGGGAGCGAGACGATGCCGCGCTCGCGGCGTTGCTCCGGCGTCAGGTGGTACAGGTTCGTCTCCATCGGCGGCTCGAGCTCGTAACCCTGCTCGATCCCCTCGAGGCCCGCGTGCAGCAGCGCCGCGAAGGTGAGGTACGGGTTGCACGCCGGATCGGGGCACCGGATCTCCGCCCGCGTCGCCTGCTCGGAGCCCGGCTTGTAGAGCGGGATCCGGATCAGGGCCGAGCGGTTCCGCTGCGACCAGGCGACGTAGACGGGCGCCTCGTACCCGGGCACGAGCCGCTTGTACGAGTTCACCCACTGCGCGAACACGGCGGACAACTCGCGCGCATGCCGCAGCAGGCCGGCGATGAACTGCTTCCCGGTCGGCGACAGGTTGTACTGGTCGTCGCCCGCGAAGAACTGGTTGCGGCCGTCCCTGAACAGCGACATGTGCGTGTGCATGCCGGAGCCGTTCTCGCCGAAGAGCGGCTTCGGCATGAACGTCGCATAGACGCCGTTCTTCGCCGCAACCTCCTTGACGATGAGCCGGTATGTGACCGTCTGGTCGGCCATGTCGAGCGCGCTCGAGTAGCGCATGTCGATCTCGTGCTGCGACGGCGCCACCTCGTGATGGTGGTACTCGATCGCGATCCCCATTGCCTCGAGCGCGCGGATCGTCTCGTTGCGCAATTCGGTGGCGGCGTCGAGAGCGGTCATGGCGAAGTAGCCGCCCTCGTCGAGCGTCGCCGGCGACGTCTTGCTCGCGAAGAGGAAGTACTCCAGCTCCGGGCCGATGTTGAACGTGTCGAAGCCGAGCGACTCCATCCGCTCGAGGGCGCGACGCAGCACGTAGCGCGGATCGCCCTCGTACGGGCGCCCGTCGGGCGTGACGATGTCGCAGATCATGCGCCCGACCTTCGCCTCGCCGTCACGCGTCGGCATCACCCGGTAGCTCGCCGGGTCGGGGATCGCAACCATGTCGGACTCCTCGATCGCATTGAAGCCCGTGATCGAGGAGCCGTCGAAGCCCATGCCGTCGTTCAGCGCGCCCTCGATCTCGGACGGTGTGATCGCGAAGCTCTTCAGGTGCCCCTCGATGTCGGTGAACCAGAAGAGGACGTACTCGACCCCGTCGCCGCGCATCTGCTCGAGGACGTGCTTGCGCGCGGCGGGGTCGGACGTCGCGCGGTCCTTGCTCTCGATCATCGCCATGCGGCGACCCTAGCCGATCACCCGGACCGCTTCAGCTTGCCCCGCTTCTTCGCGTAGCGCTCGCCGGCCTTGAAGACCGCGAGCCCGATCGGGATCGAGAACGCGCCGATCACGAGCAGCGGCCACACGTCGGGCCAGGCGAGCCCTGCGCCGTGCAGGATCTGCTCGCGGTTCCCGCGCAGGGCGTACGTGGCCGGTGAGACCTTCGCGACCCACTGCATCCACTCCGGCAGGACGCTCACCGGGTAGTACACGCCTGAGACGACGAGCATCAGGCCCTGCGCGACGAACCCGAGCTGCGTGCCCTTCTCCGGCGAGACGAGCGGCAGGACGGCCGTCATCATCCCGATCCCGATGAACGAGACCGACGCGATCGCGAGCAGCGCGATCGCCGCGCCGTAGTTCGCGTTCGGAATGTGGATGCCGATGAAGACGACCACGGCCGCGAAGACGGCGGCCGCACGCAGGAGCCCGTACAGCACCGCGTAGACGCCCATGCCGATCAGGTGCACCGGCCGCGAGACGGGTGCCATGAACGTGTACTCGATCGTGCCCTCCCAGCGCTCCCACGCGACCGTCTCGGTGACGATCTCGAAGATGATCCCGAGAAACGCCCAGATGACGCCGCCGACGAGCAGC
>JAICYG010000086.1 GCA_025934335.1 Thermoleophilia bacterium
AGCTCTCGCATCCCGATGGGCTGCGCCTCGCGTTCCCGTTCGACGCGCACGCGCAGGAGACGCTCGTCGAGGGTCTCGACGACGTCGCGCGCACCCTGCGCCGCGAGGACGAGATCGCCGCGTTCGAAGCGGGGTACGTGCCACGCTTCGACCTCGCGGTTCTGTAGTCGCCATCTGCTCGCTCCGTAGCAGATCGCGGGATCGCACGATCCGCAGCGGGAGCTTCGCAACAACATCGGCGCCGTTCTGCGAGCCGCCGAGGCCGGCGAGACCTTACCGTGACGGTACGCGGCCGGCCGGTCGCGCGGGACGTCCCGCCCGGAGACCCCGGGCGCCCCGCGTGGACGTCGACTGGGCGACGATCCGCGGGATTCTGGCGCTGCCTGTCGACGAGGAGCTCGCCCGCGATCTCGACGCGGTCGAGGAGCCCGTCGAGGATCCGTGGCCCGACGCGTGAGCGGCAACCTCCTCGACACGAGCGTCGTCATCGGCCCGGAGTTCCTAGCGAAGCGCGGTCCGCCGCGCTTCGACCCCTGGGGTCGGGAGAGTATTCAGTCCGTCTCGGGTTCCGCTCGATTCTCGCTCTCGATCCGCTGGGCCCAGGCGTACAACGGTCGCTCGGTGAGGTTCTGCTGGGCGGCCTCAAAGCGCTCTTCGGCCGAGGCCCGAGGCGGCTGTTGCGGTCTTCGCCGTTCCTTCTCGGTGCGACTCGCGGCCGCCGCCGCCTTGCGCTCGGCCTCGTTTCGGCGCCGCTCCAGGGCGAGCGCGGCCGCCTGCTCCTTCTCATCTTGTCGGCGTTGCTGCTGCTCGGCCTTGCGTGCGGCCTGCTCCGCTTTGCGTCTGGCGGCGTCGGCCTGCTTCTCGCGGTGCCGCTCTGCGTTCAGCGCGGCCGCTTGCTCCTGCTCCTCGCGCCGGCGTTGTTGTTCCTCGGCCTTGCGGGCCTTGCGGGTTATCCCGTCGGTCTGGACCTCGGCTGCGTGCATGTCGCGCTGCTCCAGGTCCGCGTCGACAGTGCGTTGCTCGTCGTTTGCGGAACGGAGCACGTCTCCGGGCGGCCGTGCCCTACGAGCGCGTGCGTCACGGATGCGGCGCTGGCCTTCCAGCGCGGTCATGAGCTTGCGTAGCTCACGGGTCCGCGCGTCTTCCCAGGAGCCGAAGACGAGCGCGCCGAGCACGCACGTGAGCAGCGCTCTTCGAGAATGGCCAGAGCGGAATGCATCGTCGTCCCTCGCATCGTCGGCGTCGAATGCGGGTCGAGCCCCGGCCAAACCGCTGAACCGTACCTCGACCCTCGGTTAGTAATGCAGCGTTACCTCAGCCCGTGTTCCGCAGCGCCGCCGCGATGCCGGCGATCGAGCGGAGCAGCGGCAGCTGCGCACTCTCGTCGCCCGCGCGGTGGCGACGCAGGAGCTCGACCTGCAGGGCGTTCATCGGGTCGACGTAGGGGTTGCGCAGGTCGATCGAGCGCCGCAGCATCGGCTGGCGCTCGAGCAGCCGCTCGACGCCGGTCGCCGCGAGCACACCGGACACCGCGCGCGCGTGCTCGGCCTCGATCTGCTCGAAGAGCGTGGCGTCATCGACGAGCCGCAGGTAGCCGCGCGCGATCGAGAGGCTCGACTTCGCGAGTGTCATCTCCAGGTTGTCGACGAGCGTGCGCACGAACGGCAGGCGCACGTAGAGATCGCGCAGCAACGACGCCTCGACCGACGCGAACGCAGTGCCGACGCCGAACCACGCCGGCAGCAGCACGCGGTTCTGCGTCCACGCGAACACCCACGGGATAGCGCGTAGCGACGCGAGGAAGTCGTCGCCGCCCGGCCGTCGCGCCGGACGAGACGCGATCTCCAGCAGCGCGAGCTCGTCGACGGGTGTGAACGCGCGGAAGAACGCCGGGAAGCGCGGCTCCTCCCAGACGAAGGCGCGGTACGCCGCGCGCGAGAGGCCCGCGAGCCGGTCGAGCACGACGCGATCCTCTGCCGACGGCGGCGCGTCACCGAGCTCCGGGTAGGTCGCGAGCAGCGTCCCTGCGAGCGCCGCTTCCAGGTTTCGCCGTGCCAGGCCGCGCAGGCTGTACTTGAACGAGATCGTCTCGCCCTGCTCCGTCACCTTCAGCCGTCCGGGTGGATGGCCCGCCGGCTGCGACGCGATCGCCGCGTGTGTCGGCCCGCCGCCGCGGCCCGCGCTCCCACCGCGGCCGTGGAAGATCGTCAGCTCCACCTCGCGGCGGCGCGCCACGTCCGCGAGCTCCTCCTGCGCACGGTAGATCGCCCACTGCGCGGCCAGGTACCCGCCGTCCTTGCCAGAGTCCGAGTACCCGACCATCACCTCCGTCGGCCGCGGGTCGTCGGCGAGCATCTGATCGACGATCGCCGGCGCGGCCGCGAGGTCGTCGACCGTCTCGAAGAGCGGCACCACCTTCAGCTCCGTCAGCGAACGTGCACGCCGCACGTCGTCGAGCGACGACGTCCCGGAGACGACCAGCGTGTCGAGCGCGGCCGCACCGTGCACGCGCCGTGCCTCGCCCGCCGCATCGAGCGCTTCACGCGCGCGGTCGCCGCCGAGGTCGCGCGCGTGGAGGCGCACGTCGAGCTTCGCGACGTGGAAGCCGAACGTCTCGACCATCCGCTCGAGCCGCGCCACGCGGCCTTCGGCGACCCGACGACCGCCGTGGGCGCGCAGCGAAGCCGCGATCAGCCGCAGATCGCCGAGCAGCGCGTCGGCGTCGCGGTAGCCGTCATTCCCGAGCCGCCACCACATGAAGGAGAGCTTCCGCCGGTACGGCTCGAGCTCGTTGCGCGCGCCGATCTCCGCCGCGTAGAAAGGCAGCTCCTCGGCGTCTCGCGCGAGCGACGCCTCCAGCTCCGCCGACACCGTCACCAGCGAGCGTGCGGATGCGATCTCGACCGCGAGCGCGCGTACCTCGGTGCGGTAGCGGTCGAGCGCGAGCGTGCGAGCGCGTGCCAGCGCCTCCGCGATCGATGCCGGGCCGGCCGCCGGGTTGCCGTCCATGTCGCCGCCAATCCACGAGCCGAAGCGAAGCGGCGGCGGCGCCTCCGGCAGCCGCTCGCGCCAGTCGTCGAGCAGATCGGTCGCCGCGTCCATGAGACTGTGCTCGAAGAACCAGAGGCCGTGCCGGATCTCGTCCGTGATCCGGAGGCGGTCGTGGCGCACCTCGTCGGTCTGCCAGAGAAGCGTCACCTCCTCCGCGAGTCGCGCCTCCAGAGCCAGCTGTTCCGCCGGCAGGAGGCGCGGGTCGTCGAGCTCGTGCAGCGCCTCCGCGATGCGGATGTGGGCGAGCAGGATCGTGCGCCGCGTCGCCTCCGTCGGGTGCGCCGTCAGGACGAGCCGGACGTGCGCGCCGCGCGCGCGTTCGGGGTCACCTGTCGAGACACGCCTGAACGCATCCTCGAGCGACTCGCGCGCGATGCGGCCGTGCCGTCGGTCCTCGCGCCGCCGCCGCAGTCGGTGCAGCTGCTCCGCGAGGTTCGTCAGCTGGAAGAAGAGCCCGAACGCGCGCAGCACGAGCGCCTGCTCACGCGCGCCGAGCTCGGTGTCGACGTCGGCGACCGTGCCGTCGCGGCGCGCCGCCTGCGACGCACGCCGGATCTGTTCCACCAGCTCGAGCAGCCACGGCCCTTCCTGCTCGACGAGCGCCTCGCCGAGAACCCGCCCGAGCAGGCGCACGTCGCGGCGGAGCGGCGCCGCGGTGTCGGCCACGCTATGAACCGAGGCCGAGCGCGGAGAGGACGTCGCCCGCGTCGGGGTCGATCGTCGTCACATGCGGGCCGTCGACGCGTGAGCGCGGCCGGCGCCCGGTGACCACGAGCACGACCTCGGCGCCCGCCTCGAGCAGGCCGCTGCGACGTGCCGTGACGAGCGCGCCGAGCGCGGCCCCGCCGGACGGATCGGGCGAGACGCCGGTCGTCTCCGAGAGCAGCTCCGTGTACGCGGCGATCTCGTCCTCGGGAAGCGCGACGATCGCGCCGTTCGTCGCCCGCGCCGCGCCGAGCGCCAGGTCGCCGTGCGACGGGTTCCCGACCGCAAGCGAGGCGATGCCGGTCGACGAGCGGACGCGGGAGATGCTCCGGTCATCGGCGAACGCGTCGGCGATCGGGCTCGAGCCGAGCGCCTGCGCCGCGAACATCCGCGGCAGCGGGTCGGGAGCGAGCCCGGCTCGGACCAGCTCCGCGAAGCCTTGCGTCAGCTTGGCGAACAGCGTCCCGCTCGCCGCCGGGCAGAAGACCGCGTCCGGGAGGCGCCACCCGAGCTGCTCGGCGACCTCGAACGAGATCGTCTTCGCGCCCTCGCTCGCGTACGGGTGGAGGTTCCCGCTGACGAACCCCCACGGGAAGAGCGAGCCGAGCTCGAGCTCGAGCCGGCGGCAGTCGTCGTACGTGCCGCGCACGGCGAGCACATGCACGCCCGGCCGACCGGCCTCGACGGCCGCGGACGCGCTCCCCTCCGGCACGAGCACGATCGCCTCGAGGCCCATGGCCGCGGCGCCGGCGGCGACGGCATCGCCGAGGTTCCCGGTCGACGAGCAGCACACCGTCGTCACGCCGTGGTCGAGCGCCGCCGAGACGGCGACCGTCGCGATGCGGTCCTTGTAGGAGCGCGTCGGGTTCTCGCTCTCGAGCTTCAGGTACAGGTCGAGCTCGAGGAGGTCGGACAACGGCTCGCAGGGGACGAGCCGCGTCCGTCCGGCGCCGACGTCGACCCGGGCGCCGGCCGGCAGCAGTTCGGCGTAGCGCCAGAGCGTCTCCGGCCGGCCCGCCATCGCCTCACGGGTGAACGTGCGCGTGAGGCGATCCCAGTCGTACGCGACGTCGGTGGGGCCGTCGCAGCGGTGGCAAGCGACCGCCGGAGCCGGCTCCGTGACCTCCTCGCAGACGCGGCAGCGCAGGTGGTACGCGCCGTTCACTTCCGCGACCCCGTCTCTCTGTCGAGGCCTAACCGGAGTGACGGGTGTGTCCGGCTAGGCCATGCGCGCGCAGGCGATGACCGAGAGAAGGAAAATCGGCTTCATCGTCGCGCGCTGCATGAAGGGTGGAGTCTAGCCGACACGGGTGCGAAACTTCAAATCGAGCACTCGCTTCATTTTGTGTAGTGTCTCGAGCGACCGGCCGCCGAAGTGGGCGCGCCGGAGCGAGGCGTCGACGCCCTTCAGTCCTTTTCCTTGCCGAGGAGGTGCGCGTCGATGCCGAGGAATCACGATCTGCTCGTCGCCGCGTCGACGATCTGGGTCGTCGTCGCGGCCGTGCTCGTCATGTTCATGCAGGCCGGGTTCGCCTTCCTGGAGGCCGGCCTGACGCGGATGAAGAACGCCGGTCACATCGCGGGCAAGAACGTGCTCACGTTCGCGATCGCGTCGCTCGTCTACTGGGCGGTCGGCTTCGGCATCGCGTTCGGCGACGGGAACGCGTTCGTCGGCACGCACGGTCTCTTCCCGTCGGTGGGCGAGCTGACGGCGGTGGGGCAGAAGCCGTTCGCGCTCTTCGCCGAGGTGCCGGGCGCGGCCGGCTACCTGTTCGAGGTCGTGTTCGCCGGCGTCAGCCTCGCGATCGTGTGGGGCGCGATGGCCGAGCGCGCGAAGCTCTGGGTGTACTTCGCCTTCGGCGTCGCGTTCACGCTGATCTACAGCGTCGTCTCGCACTGGATCTGGAGCCCCGACGGCTGGCTGCACGCCCTCGGCATGCAGGACTTCGCCGGCTCGACGGTCGTCCACTACCAGGGCGCGCTCGCCGCGCTCGCGGGCGCGCTCATCCTCGGCCCGCGCCTGGGGCGCTTCGGCACCGACGGCCGCGCGAACCCGATCCGCGGGCACAACCTGCCGTACGCCGTGCTCGGGACGCTGATCCTCTGGTTCGGCTGGTTCGGGTTCAACCCGGGCTCGACGCTCTCGGTCGACTACGGCGGCTTCGGCTTCTTCGCGTACGTCGCGCTGACGACGAACCTCGCCGCCGCGGCCGGCGCGCTCGGCGGCATCGTCACGGCCTGGGTCGTGCTGAAGCGGCCGGACATCTCGATGATGCTGAACGGGGTCATCGCCGCCCTCGTCGCCGTCACCGCGGCTTCCGGCTTCGTCGCTCCGTGGGCCGCGGTCGTGATCGGCCTCGTCGCAGCCGCGGTCGCGGTCGTCGGCGTGCTCTTCGTCGAGCGGATCGGCATCGACGATCCCATCGGCGCCGTCGCGGTGCACGGCATGGCCGGTGTCTGGGGGACGCTCGCGACGGGGATCTTCGCCGTCCCGAGCCTCGCGTCGCGGCTCGGTACGGGTTCGGGCGGCCTCGTCTACACCGGCTCGTTCCACCAGCTCGGCGTCCAGGCGGCGGGGATCGCTGCCGTCGGCGCGTTCACGTTCGCGGCGTCGTTCGGCGTGCTGCGCACGCTACACGCGCTCTGGGGCATCCGCGTCGAGGACCACGTCGAAGCGGCGGGGCTCGACGTCGCCGAGCACGGCGCGCCCGGCTACCCCGAATGGGCCGCGGCCGCGGCGTAGAGGGCGGGATCAGCCGCCCGCGACGGCCGGGAGCAGCAGCACCTTCGCTCCCGGCCCGAGCGGCGTCTCCAGCCCGTCCCGGAGCCGGATGTCCTCGCCGTCGACGAACACGTTCAGGAAGGTCGGCACGCCGTCGCCGGAGCGCACGCGCGACGCGAGCGCCGGGTGCGCCTCGACGAGCGCGTCGAGTGCCTCGCGCACGCTTGCGCCCTCGACGTCGACCGTGCGGCTGCCGCCTGCCTCCGCGCGGAGAACGGGCGGGATGCGGATCTCGGGCACGCTTCAGAAGATAAAGCATTACAGCCGCCTACGCCGGGTCGATCGCACCGAGCAGGCCGTGCACCGACTGCTCGGTCGGCCCGCGCCACGTGTGCGGTCCGGCGGTGAAGAAGAGCGTGCGCGACGATCCGGCGAGGCCGTCGTTGCCGAAGGAGAGCGACCAGAGCCCGCTGATCGCGATCGGCTTCCCACGGCGGTCGCGGAGCACGCCCTCGCGCCGCCAGCCGTCGCCGTCGCGGCGATATGCCGCGATCGTGCCGTCGCCGAAGTTGCCGACGAGCAGGTCACCCCCGAAGCGGCCGAAGCCGCGCGGCGCGAGCGCGAGCCCCCACGGCTCGTTCAGCCCGGTGCGCGGCAGTCGCGAGACGAGCCGCCCGGCGGGCGTGAACTCGTCGACGAACCCGCCGGTCGGGGCGTCGTTCCCGTTCACCGGCGCACGCCAGGCGTACGTCACGAACAGGTGCCCGTCGAGCACGCGGATCCCGAAGGGCGCATACCACTCGGGGATCGACGGGTCGGTGAACGCGTTACTGGCAAGTGGCACCCGCCGCCAGTGCGAGTCGACGACGACGACCTCGGCGTTGTGGAAGTCGGCCGCGTACAGCCGCGAGCCAGAGAGCGCGAGACCGCGGAAGAGCGCTGCCGCGCTGCCCTCGAACACGACCTCCGCCTCCTTCGACCAGCCGTCCGGCACCGTCGGCGTCCACGCCCGCAGCGTCCCGTCCTCGCATGCGAACACGAACCGTGCCGGGTCGCTGCGGCCGCCGCCGCGGACGACGAAGCCGCCGCCGCCGTGGTAGACGACCGCCGTCGGGCCGCCGTCGACGCGCACGTCGAGCGGCGTCTTCCGGCCGGTACCGGAATAGAGCGTGCTCGACTCGCGCGCCTCGTTGCCCGTCCACCACTCGCCGGTCGGGGTCGCCGCGAGGCCCCACGGGTTGACGAGTTGCGGGTCGGCGCGCGGCGCGCGGCCGGGCGCATCGGCGACGAGGTTGCGGACGACGTACCCGTTCTCGTGCGCGCTGGACCGGGCGGCGAGCGTCGCGACGACCGCCGCGACCGCGACGACCGCGACGGCGCCCGCCCTACGCGTCGGCCGTCCCTCGCGGCGCCGCCGTCGAGGCGCGCACGACGAGCGTGGTCGAGAGCTCCATGCGGAGCGCCTCGACGCGCTGCCCTTCGAGCAGGCGCATCAGCAGGCTGACGCCCGTCCGGCCGAGCTCCTGCAGCGGCTGTCGCACCGTCGTCAGCTGCGGCCACACGATCCGTGACTGGAACGTGTCGTCGAAGCCGACGATCGACAGGTCATCCGGCACGCGCAGGCCCCGACGTCTCGCGGCGTTCAACGCGCCGATCGCGACGTTGTCGTTGAAGCCGAAAATCGCAGTCGGCGGGTCGGGGTGGGCCAGGATCTCCTCTGCCGCTGCCTCGCCGGACGGGATCTGCCAGTCGGAGAACCGGATCAGCTCGGGGTCGGGGAGGATGCCTGCGCCGGCGAGCGCCGCCCGGAAGCCGAGCAGCCGCTCCTCGGTCGCGTACCAGCCGTCGGCGCCCGCGATCGCGCCGATCCGCCGGTGGCCGAGCGCGAGCAGGTGCTCGGTCGCCTGCTTTGCGCCCGAGGAGTGCATGGCGGAGACGCACGGGATGCCGTCGGGCGGCGGCTCCATCGGGTCGACGACGACGAACGGGTAACCCTGACCCTGGAGGGCGCGGAGCTCCGCCTCCGACTCGGACGGCAGCATCAGGATCGCGCCGTCGGTCGATTCGCGCACGAGCCGCTCGAGCAGCCCCACCTCGCGGTCGTGCTCGTGGTGCGTCGGGCCGAGGATGATCCGCATGTCCTCCTCGTAGAGCGCCTCCGAGGCCCCGCTCAGGATCGGGCCGAAGTACGCGTCCGCGATCAGCGGCAGGGTCAGGCCGACGAAGCCGGTGCGGCCGCGCGAGAGGGCGCGCGCGCCGCGATTGCGACTGAAACCATGCTCCCGGACGACCTGGAGCACGGTCTCCCGCGTGTCGGGTGCGACGTCGGGGCGGTCGTTGAGGACGCGCGACACCGTCGCGATCGAGACGCCGGCGAGATCGGCGATGTCCCTGATCGTCGTGCGGCCCCGGAAACGGGGCCCGTCGCGCTGGATGTCGGCCTGTGCCATCGAGGTGGTCCGGAAGCGTTTCCGGAAGCCAATCAAACAGGAGGCTTCCGATCAAGCGAAATCGTAGCTTGACATCTGGCCGCTGTCCGGTTTACGGTTCCCGGAACATTTCCGGAACAACGCCTGCCCCCAGCGGTCGCCGGCAGTCCGAAACGAGGAGGTCACACGCAGATGTCACGTCCTGGAGGCTCACCGAGGCGCCCGGCACTCGCCGTCGCAGCGGTCGGAGCGCTCGCCGTACTCGCAGTGCTCGTCGTCGCGACGGTGGCCGTCGCCTCGCGCTCGGCGGCGCCCTCGGCGCTCAGTCGGACGACGGCGCACAAGTGCCTCGTCATGACCGGGTCGGGTGACCCGGCCTTCGTCCGCAACTTCAACCCGTACACGGCGACCGGCCTGCCGAGCGGCCAGTTCATCAAGGGCGCGATGTACGAGCCGCTCGTCATCTCGCCGGAGGGCGGGCTGCCGGCGGTGCCGTGGCTCGCACGGAGCTGGAAGTGGTCGAACGGCAACAGGACGCTGACGCTCAACCTCGCGCAGAACGCCAGGTGGTCGGACGGCAAGCCGCTGACGTCGGCCGACGTCGTCTACTCGCTCAAGGGCGGGAACGGCGCGCAGTCGAAGACGATGGACATCATCGGCTACACCCGGCCCGACACGAACATCGCGTCGATCGCGGCCAAGGGCAAGTACGCGGTCGTGCTCAAGCTGAAGACGGTCGACTCGCAGTTCGTCTCGTCGATCCTGAACGGCGCGATCGTCGTGCCGCAGCACATCTGGTCGAAGGTGAAGAACCCGGCCACGTTCGAGAACCCGCATCCGGTCGCCTCGGGCCCGTTCACCACGATCGCCCGCTTCACGACCCAGGACTACGTCTTCTCGAAGAACCCGCACTACTGGCAGCAGGGCAAGCCGCTGATCGGCTGTCTCGAGTACGTGCAGGCGGCGTCGAACGACGCGGCGCTCGCGCTGATCCAGAGCGGCCAGGTCGACTGGACGCACAACTTCGTCCCGAACGTCGAGAAGGCGTACGAGGCGAAGGACCCGCAGCACTTCCACTCGTTCTACGCGACGACCGCATACCCGGTCTCGCTCCTGCTCGACACGTCGCAGTACCCGTACAGCATGGTGCAGTTCCGAAAGGCGCTCTCGATGGCGATCGACCGGAACACGGTGTCGAAGCTCGGTGAGTACGGCTACGCGCCTCCGACGGACGCAATCGGGATCAGCGGCCTCTTCCCACAATGGGTCACCGACGCGTCGGTGAAATCGCAGGCGAAGCAGCTCGCGACCTACAACCCGACCGCGGCGAAGAAGCTGCTGACGGACAGCGGCTTCACCTACAAGGGCAGCCAGCTGATCGACCCGAAGGGCAACGCGGTCAACCTCGACATCCACGTCATCTCCGGGTGGTCGGACTGGGTCGCGTCGAACCAGATCATCACGAAGAACCTGCAGGCGATCGGGATCAACTCGAACGTGAAGCTCGAGCCCGACTGGAACTCGTGGTACCCGAACGCGTCGGCCACGAAGAACCCGACGCTGCTCTGGCAAAAC
>JAICYG010000198.1 GCA_025934335.1 Thermoleophilia bacterium
CGGGGCGAGCCGGTTTCAGCGCTCGAGGCGTCTGAGTAGCCGCAGCGCAGACTGAAGCGTCTCCTGCAGCGCGCGGAGCTCGCCCGCAGCGACCGGCACCGAGGTGGTGTCGTCGATCTCGGCAGGGGCCTCCGTCGCCCTCATCACGTGTTGCGAGATCCGCCTCGTCCACGGGCCCCCCGCATCGTCGCCGTCCCAGATCCGCGTTGCCCGCGACGCCGCCTCGAGGAGCGTCGCGGCATCTAGGTCGGCGACGCTCAGCGCGATTCCCGCGGCCGGCCACTCGCAGTGGAGTCGGAGCGTGCCGGGCGCAGGGAGCGGCCACAGCCAGAAGCCGAGGCTCCACGAGATGCTCGTCCCGCTCGACTGGCCGCCGCCTCCTCCCTGCTGTGCCAGGACCGGCCCCGCCGGCTCTTCGCCGAGGCTTGCCCAGCGATGCCGGCCGCCGAGGTTCGAGACGCGTGTGCCGTCCGGCAGCTCGAGCCCGAAGCGCAGGAACCCGTCGGGCAGGTCGGCCGGATCGCCGTTCGCGGCGTGCTGCTCGTGGAAGATGAGGCCCGCCTGCCGCCGCTCGAGCCCGTCGACGTGCGCGACGAGGTCGAACGAGAGCCCGGTGCTGTAGGCGAGCGCGTGCGAGAGCGCGATCACGCCGTGCTCGCCGCGGCCGAGCACGAGCCCGACCGGCACGGCGATGCCCAGCTCGCCGTCGGGCGGCCCGAGCCACGCGGGCCGCTCGTGCGCGGCGGGCGGCTCGGGCGGAGCCGGCGGCTCGAGGTCACCCGCGAACAGGTCCGCGAAGCTCACCGCTCGAGTATGGCGCTACGAGGCCGCTCCGTCGCACCGGCGGCGGTCGGAGCGCAGGCGTGATCGCGGCGGGTAGCGTGCGGCGGTGGCCGCGACGGCAGTCGAGCGGAGGCCGGACGGGCTGCTCCAGAACGCGGTGGGGATCGGCGTCGCGGTCGGCGTCTACGGAGTCTCGTTCGGCGTCCTCGCCGTGGCGGCCGGGCTGAGCCCGGCGCAGGCGTGCGTGATGTCGCTGGTCGTCTTCACCGGCGCGTCGCAGTTCGCATTCGTCGGCGTGATCGCGGCGGGCGGCGGCGGGCTCGCCGCACTCGGGCCGGCGGTGATGCTCGCGCTGCGAAACGCCGCCTACGGCATCTCGCTCGCACCGGTCCTGGCGGGCCGGCTGCACCGCCGTGCGATCGCCGCCCAGTTCGTCATCGACGAGACCACGGCGATGGCGCGGTCGCAGGACGACGTCGCCGCGTCGCGCCGCGCGTTCGTCCTGACGGGCATCAGCGTCTGGGTGTGCTGGGGCGTCGGCACCGCGGCCGGTGCGCTGATGGGCGGCGTGATCGGCGACCCGCGGGCACTCGGGCTCGACGCGATGTTCCCGGCGGCGTTCCTGGCGCTGCTCGGGCCGCAGCTGCGCCGGCCCGGTGCGCCCGTCGCCGCCGTCGCCGGCGCGGCCGTGGCCCTGCTCCTCGTCCCCTTCGCCCCGTCGGGGGTCCCCGTGATCGCCGCGCTCGCCGGTGTCCTGCCGGGCGTGCTCGTCGCGAGAGGAGCACGCGCATGAGCTGGCGCATCCTCCTCGCCTTCTGCGCCGTCTCGTACGGGCTGAAGGCGCTCGGCCCGATGCTCGCGGGCGGCCGCCGGCTCGACCCGGGGCTGAACCGGGCGCTCGAGCTGGTCTCGCTGCCCGTGCTCGCGGCGCTGATCGTCGTCCAGACGCTCGGCGACGGCCACCGCCTGGTGCTCGACGCGCGGGCGCCGGCGCTCGCCGTGGCCGCGGTGCTCGTGTGGCGGCGGGCGCCGTTCCTCGTCGTCGTGCTCGCGGCGGCCGCCACGGCGGCGTTGCTCCGTCTCGTCGCCTGACCGCCCGGGCCGGACGAAGGAGATTGGGGCGAGCACGTAACCGACGAGGAGTATCAGCCTGCGCCGGCGTAGGGCCTGACGCTCAGGTACTTGAACCCGGAGTCGACGGCGATCGTCACGATCACCGCGTCGGGCCCGAGCCGCTCGGCGAGATGCAGCGCGCCGACGACGTTCGCACCGGTGGAGACGCCGGCGAAGATGCCCTCGTCGCGAGCGAGCCGCAGCGTCATGTCGATCGCCTCGTCGTCGTCGATCGCCTCGAGCGCGTCGACGTGGCCACCGTCCCACTGCGGCACGATCTGACCCGCCCAGCCCTGCATCGCGAACGCGCCCGCCGGCCCACCGGCGATCGCCGCCGAGCCCGCCGGCTCGAGCGCCTGGACGAACACGCCGCGCGGCCGCAGCGCCTCGGAGACGCCGACCAGCGAGGTCGCGGTGCCGATGCCCTGCACGAAGGCGGTGGCGCGGCCGTTCGTCTGCTCCCAGATTTCGCGGCCGAGCGCGTCGCGGTGCGCGGGCACGATGTACGGGTTGTTGAACTGGTCGGTCGCGTAGTGGCCGGGCCGCGCCGCCAGCTCGGCGGCGCGCGCGACCATGTTCTCGATGTCGACGGCGGTGACGCGCCCTCTCCCCTCGACCGACCGCACGACGTCGACCTCCGCGCCGAGCGCACGGAGGAGCTGGAAGCGCTCCTCCGTGAAGCAGTCGGCCATCACGATCAACGGGTGGTAGCCCTTTGCTCTGCAAACGAGCGCGAGCGACGGGCCGGTGCTGCCGCCGGTGTACTCGACGACGGTGTCGCCCGGCGAGATCAGCCCGTCTCGCTCGGCGCCCTCGATCATCGCGAGTGCCATCCGATCCTTCATCGAGCCCGTCGGGTTGAGGTACTCGAGCTTCACCCAGACCTCGGCGCCGTTCGCAGGTGCGCAGCGGCGGAGGGGGACGAGGGGGGTGTTGCCGATCGCGTCGAGGATCGACACGGCTACCCGTTCTTCCGCGCGACGACGATCAGGTACTCGCCCGGAACGTCGAGGCTTCCGTCGGTCGCGACGTTCCGCCGCTCCATCATCTCGACGATCTCGGCCCGGCAGGCGTCCCAGCTGCCCTCGGCGGTGAGCCGCTCGCGCGCCTTGAGGGTCGGGCCGTAGTTCGTCTCGAAGAACGACGCGTAGTGCTCGGCGGACTGAAAGCGGAACGGCGTCGTCGCCCGCTCGAACGCGAGCTCGACGTCGGCGTCCGCGAACAGCTCGCGCACGTGCGCCTCGTCTCCCCACAACGGCGGCGGCGACGCATAGGCGGGCGCGGGCGGCAGGTAGCGGCTCATGATCGAGAAGAGCTCGCCGACCTTGCCCTCGGGCGTCCAGTTGCACAGGCCGACGGCGCCGCCGGGCCTGCAGACGCGCGCGAGCTCGGCGGCCACGACGGCGTGCCGCGGCGCGAACTGGATGCCGAACGCCGAGACGACGCGGTCGAAGCTCGCGTCGGCGAACGGCAGGTCCTCGGCATCTCCCTCGACCCACTCGATGTCGACGCCGAGTGCCTGCGCGCGCAGGCGGGCCGTCTCGAAGAGCTCCGGCGTCAGGTCGAGACCGACGACCGCAGCGCCCGCGGCGGCCGCCCGGAGCGCGACGTTGCCGGTCCCGGTGGCCACGTCGAGCAGCGTGGCATCGTGCTCGACTCCGACGCGGTCGAGCAGGTGCGCGGGCGGGATCTCGTCGATCAGCTCGGCGATCGCGGCGTAGTCGCCCGCCGCCCAGGTCGCATGGTGCGCCGCCTTCAGGGTGTCCACATCGATTGTGGCCATCTCGCCCTCCTCGTCGTATGACAGCCGGACGAGTGTGGCTGCGACGGGACGTCCGGCACATCGGCCGGGCTCCCTATCCGCCTCCCTATCTTTAGGGCGCTTTAGGGCGCCGCGTCGAGCCGGGCGACGTGGGTCGCCGCCTCGGCGCGGTTGCGCGCGCCGAGCTTCGAGAGGATGCGGCTCACGTGGTGGCCCGCGGTCTTCTCGCTGATGAAGAGCGCCCGCGCGATCTGCCCGTTCGTCATGCCGCGCGAGACGAGCCCCAGCACCTCGCGCTCGCGCGCGGTCAGCTCGCCGTGCACGCGAGGCCCGGCGGGCGTGCCCCCGCCGAGCTCGCGCAGGAACGCCGCGGCCGCGTCCATGCCGCGCGCCGCACCCAGCTCGCGGAACGC
>JAICYG010000036.1 GCA_025934335.1 Thermoleophilia bacterium
AGAGGCCGAACAGGATCACGAACAGGAAGAGCGGCAGCCAGGTCGCGATCGCGCCGTTCGAGTGGAAGCCGAGCAGGCCCTCCGCCCAGCGGTGCTGGAAGATCGCGACGAGGATCCCGTACGCGGCGCCGACCGAGAGCAGGTTCAGCACCACCGCCTTCGCGGCGACCACGAGCGAACGGAACGTCACGAGCAGGAGCAGGAAGACGAGCAGGAGCACGAAGCCGAAGACGATCGGCATGTGGCTCTTCATCGTCTCGTTGAAGTCGCTCGTGCCCGCCGTCTGACCGGACACCGCGACCTCGGCGCCGGCAAGACCGCCCACGGTGGCCGGGACGACCTCGCCGCGGAGCGTGTCGAGCGCCTGCTTCGACGCGTCGTCGTTGCCGTCGCCCTGGAGCGGGATCGAGACGACCTCGACGGTGCGCGACGGGTTGATCCGGGTCTGGATCGGCTGCGTCATTTCGCCCGTCGCGAGCGCATGCCGCTCGAGGCGCCTGATCGCGCGCTGCACCGACGGCGCCGTCACGTCGTCCGCGCGGACGACGACCTCGGCCGGAGTCTGCGCGCCCGGGAAGGCGGCCTGGATCCGGTCGTAGGTGGCGACGATGCCGATCGACTTCGGCAGGTCGGTGAAGCTCGGCAGTTGCGTGTGCAGCGTGAAGGTCGGCAGCGCGAGCGCGACCAGCAGCCCGCCGGCGAGGAGCGCCGAGACGAGCGGCCGACGGACGACGCGGTCGAGCACGAACGCCCACGCCCGCGGCTCGGAGCTACGCGACTGCAGCCGCGAGAGGAACGGGATGCGGCCCTTGTTCACGCGGTCGCCGAGCTTCGACATCAGCGCGGGCAGCACCGACAGCGAACCGATCAGCGCGACCGCAACCATCAGCATCGAGCCGACGGCGATCGAGGTGAAGATCTTCGAGCCGGTGAAGAGCATGCCGGCCATCGCGATCATCACCGTCAGCCCCGAGATCAGCACCGCCTGCCCGGAGGTGGCGGCGGTCTTGAGCAGCGCGTCGCGGTGCGAGAGGCCCTTGGCCCGCTCCTCCCGCTCGCGGCGGATGTAGAACAGCGAGTAGTCGACGCCGACCGCCATCCCGATCAGGAGGATCACGGACTGCGTCGAGTCGGAGGCCGGGACGACGTGGCTCGCGACCTGCGCCAGGCCCATCGTCGCGAGCACGCCGGAGAACGCAAGCAACACGGGGACGCCCGCGGCGACGAGCGCGCCGAAGGCGATCAGCAGGATCAGGAGCGTCACGGGGAGCGACGTCATCTCGGCGCGCTGGAAGTCCTTGCCGAGCGTGTCGTTCAGCTCGTGGTTCGCGCTCCCGTACCCGAACTCGCCGACGAAGAAGGAGGGGTTCGCCTTCTGCACGGCGGCGACAGCGGCCATGATCGGCTCGACCTTGTCGGCCGCCTTCTCCTCTGCGCCTGCGATGTCGAACTGGATCAGCGCCGAGCGGCCGTCCTTCGAGACCTGCCCGGAGTGTCCGGGCGCGAACGGCGACTCGATGCGCCGCACGTCCGGCTGGCGCGAGAGCCGACCGATCGTGTCGGCGACGACGGCGCGGAACGCGGGGTCGGCGGTGGTCAGCGTCTTCGACTGCACGAGGACGCTCTCGCCGGCCGGCGTCTGGAAGCCGGCGCGGTCGAGGATGGCCACGGCCCTGGCGGTCTCGCCGGTGGCCGAGTCGGAGTCCTTCTGCTTGACGGTGCCGGCGGCGCCCCCGGCGACGACGGCGACTGCGACGAGTGCGAGCCAGCCGAACACCGCGGTCTTCCAGTGGTCGGCTGCCCAGCGGCCGGCACGGCCGGCGAGGTTCTGTGCGGGCATCGGAGTGTCTCCCTTCGAGCGGTTTGCGGTCACCTCGCAAGCCTCGCCTCGCGGAGGCGCCGCGAACATGGAGCCTCCAGGCGTCTCGGGGTGTGGTTAGCCCCACCCCCCGCCGCTACCGGTTACCGGCGCAGGTAGGCGAGCACCGCGAGCACGCGCCGGTGCGTGTCGGGCGCGGTCGGCAGCCGCAACTTCTGGAAGATGCTCGTCACGTGCTTCTCGACGGCGCGCTCCGTGATGAAGATGCGCGCGCCGATCGCCGCGTTCGAGAGGCCCTCCGCCATCAGCCCGAGCACCTCCCGCTCGCGCGGGGTCAGCTCGTCGAGCGGGTCGTCGCGGCGGCGACGGCCGACGAGCTGCGAGACGACAGACGGGTCGAGCGCCGACCCGCCCTCGGCCACGCGCTTCACCGCCGCAGCAAACTCGTCGACGTCGGAGACGCGATCCTTGAGGAGGTAACCGACGCCCTCCGCGCTCTCCTGCAGCAGCTCGAGTGCGTACCCGGTCTCGACGTACTGCGAGAGGACGAGGACGGCGGTCTGCGGATGGCTTTCGCGGATCTCCTTCGCCGCCCGGAGGCCCTCGTCGGTCTGCGTGGGAGGCATGCGGATGTCGACGATCGCAACGTCGGGGTCGTACGACCGCACCTTTAGCAGCAGGTCGTCGGCCGTGCCCGTCTGCGCGACGATCTCGAAGCCGGCGTCCTCGAGCAGCCGCGCGATGCCCTCGCGCAGGAGAACGGAGTCGTCCGCCAGCACGACGCGGATGGGCGCGGCCGCCGCCACGTGAGGAAGCCTACGGGAGGAGTGCGCGGATCGACTCGCCGGAGAGCTCGCCCTTCGGGATGAACCCGCGGACCCTGCTCGTCGAGATCAGCGAGCCGTAGTCGGCGCCGTCGCGGCTCGAGGTGAGGATGACGATCGGCGGCGGGTCGAGCAGGGCCATCCGCGCGGCCGCCTCGAAGCCGTCGAAGTCGGGGAGCTGCAGGTCGAGGAGCACGAACTCGGTGCGGAGCGTGCGCGCGCTCTCGACGCCGGCGCCCGCCGTCTCCGCCTCGGCCACCTCCCACCCCTCGCTCTCGAGGAGCGCGCGAGCGGTACGCCGGAAGCCCGCGTTGTCGTCGACGATCAGGAAAGTCGCCATTCGTTCGATCGTGCCACGACATGTCCCCCGCGTCAGTGTGGCTAACCCCCCGATCGCTACCGTTGGCCGGGGGCATGGCGACGGCAGGGTCGATTCCGCTCGAGGGGCACGAGGCGCTTCGGCGCGTCGCGCTGCTGGTTGCGCACGAGGCCGCGCCGGACGACGTGTTCTCGGCAGTCACCGAGGAGGTCGGGAAGCTGCTCCACGCGCAGACGGCGAACACGTACCGTTTCGAGAGCGAGTCGGAGGCGGTGGCAGTCGGCACGTGGAGCGAGGGCGGAGACGGCGGCGTCACGATCGGCCGGCGCCTGCGGCTCGACGGCCCGACGGCGGTGCCGCTCGTCCACCGCCGTCGCAAGCCGGTGCGGATCGACGACTACACGGGCATCGAGGGCAGCTTCGCCGCGTACATCCGCGAGCTCGGCATCCGCTCGACGGTGGCGGCGCCGGTGTTCGTGCAGGACGACCTCTGGGGCGCGATCACGGCGTCGACCACCGCGGGCGTGATGCCGGAGGGCAGCGAGCAGCAGCTCGCGGGCTTCGCGGAGCTCGTTTCCCAGTCGCTCGCGAACCACGAGGCGCGGCGACAGCTGCACGACGAACGCGACTTCGCGACCGCGGTCGTCGAGCTGAGCCAGACGGTGATCTGCGTCTTCGACCGCGACGGCCGGATCGTCCGCTTCAACGGGGCCGCGGAGCGCGTGACCGGCTGGACGGCGGCAGAGGCGGTCGGCCGCGACGCGCGCGAGCTGATCATCCCGCCCGAGCACCTCGGGCTGTTCGACGAGATCCTCGAGCGCGCGTTCGAGGGTCACGAGCCGCACCCGATGCAGGGCTGGTGGCTGACGAGGGACGGCGGACGCCGCACGATCGAGTTCTCGAACCGGCCGCTCGTCGACGCGGACGGCGACGTCACCTACTTCGTCTCCACCGGGCTCGACGTGACCGAGCGGGAGCAGGCGACGGCCGAGATCGTCAGGCTCGCCTCCGAGCAGGCGGCGCTCCGTCGCGTCGCGACGCTCGTCGCGCGTTCCCCGGAGCCGGAGCTCGTCTTCGAGGCGGTCGCCGAGGAGGCGGGGCGGCTGCTCGGCGCCGACTCGTCCGGGACGATCCGCTTCGACGGCGACACCGCGACGACGGTCGGCCGCTGGGCCGCCGGCGAGGTGCGTGCGTTCCGCGCGGGAGCCGTTGTCTCGCTACGCGACAGCGAGGGGCTGACGGCGGTGGTCGCACGCACCGGCAAGCCCGCGCGCATCGACGACTACTCGCAGGTGCGCGGTGAGGCGGCGCGCGGGATGCACGAGGCCGGGTACCGCTCTGGAGTCGGGGCCCCGATCGTCGTCGACGGGCGGACCTGGGGGATGGTGCTCGTCTCGTCGACCGCGACGGAGCCGCTCGGCCTCGACGCCGAGCGTCGGCTGGGCGGCTTCGCAGAGCTCGTCGCGCTCGCGCTCGAGGGCGCGCACGCCCGGGGCGAGCTGCTCGAGTCGCGGTCGCGCATCGTCAGCGCCGGCGACGCCGAGCGCCGTCGCCTCGAGCGGAATCTGCACGACGGCGCCCAGCAGCGTCTCGTCACGCTCTCGCTGCAGCTGAAGCTGGCCGAGCGGAAGCTGCCGGACGACGCCGCGACCGCCGGGACGCTGATCGCGTCGGCCGGCGAGGAGCTGCAGCTCGCGCTCGAGGAGCTGCGCGAACTCGCGCGCGGCCTCCACCCCGCCGTGCTCAGCGACCGCGGCCTCGCCCCCGCGCTCGAGGCGCTCGCCGCGCGCGCGCCGTTCCCGGTCGAGATCGCGGGTGTGCCCGACGAGCGCCTCGACGATCGCGTGGAGGCGGCCGTCTACTACCTCGTTTCCGAGAGCCTGACGAACGCGGCGAAGCATGCGGCGCCGGCCGCGGTGACGGTGACGCTGCGCACGGACGACGAGGCGCTCGAGGTGACGGTCGCCGACGACGGCCTCGGCCGCGCCGACCTCGCGGCCGGCACCGGCATCCGCGGCCTCGCCGACCGCGTCGAGTCGCTCGGCGGGCGCCTCGCCGTGGAGAGCCCGCCCGGGGTCGGCACGACCGTCTGCGCGCGCCTGCCCCTTCGGCCGCGCTAACCGCTCAGCCGCTCTCGAACTCCCGCAGGAACCCCTCGAACAGCCGCCGGTGGCGCTGCTCGTCGTGGAGGATCGCGATCACCATGTCCTGCGTCACCCAGTCGACGCCGTCGGTCGCCTCGATGATGTGGGTGTA
Source organism: Thermoleophilia bacterium (assembly GCA_025934335.1). GTDB lineage: Bacteria > Actinomycetota > Thermoleophilia > Gaiellales > Gaiellaceae > PALSA-600. The sequence continues at coordinate 5,219 of JAICYG010000036.1, forward strand.
GTGCTCGATCCCGCCGGTCTCGGCCTCGATCACGCCCTTGATCACGTGCACGATGTCGGTCTGCTCGTGCGGGGGCTGTAGGGACGACTGCTCCGCATGGAAGTCGAGCGAGCCCGGCACGACGCCGTAGAGCTCCTTGATCCGCTGCCCGAACTGCTGCGCGTGGCCGAGCTCCTCGGCGACGTCCGCCGCGAGCGAGTCGCGGATCTCCTGCGCGCGCACGCCGTCCGGGTTGATCGAGTTCGCGACGTAGCTCATGACGGTCTCGATCTCCATCCAGTAGGCGCGTGTCAGCAGCTCGACGATCTCGGCGCGCTTGTCCGCGTTCGCCTCCGCCAGAATGTCGCCGGTCGCGGTGCTTGCCATCAAGTCCTCCTCCGTCGCTCGTGTTCTTTCCCGGAGCCGCGTACCCCGATGAGCGGAGATCACACGAGCGGAGGCAGGCGGAAGGCGAGGATCGCGATCGCGGCGCCGAGCGTGAGGTAGGGGCCGTACGCGTACGTCGCCCGCCTGCCGGCGCGTTGCGTGACGAGCAGGAGCGCGGCGGCGACGCCGCCGAGGACGACACCGAGCAGGAGTGCCTCGACTGCGGCCTTCCCGAACAGCAGCCCCTCCGCCGCCGCCAGCTTCACGTCGCCCATCCCGAGACCGCCGCGGGTGGCCACCGCGAGGACAAGGAATACGGCGAACGCGATCGCGCCCGCGACGAGGATCTCGACGAGCGCATCGTGCTCGAAGGCCGCGCGGAGAACGATCGCGGCTGCGCCGAGCGGGACGACGATCGCGTTCGGGAGCCGGCGCTCGCGCAGGTCGACCCACGCGAGCGCGACCAGCGCGACCTGGACAGCGGACCACGCCGCCCCGTTCCAGCCGGGCCCGTAGCGCACGAGCGTCACGGCGACGAGCCCGGCCGCGACCACGACGGCGGCCGGCCCGGCGAGCCGCTTCACGCGTCGACGGTGCGGAGCCGTGCGCCCGCGGCGACGCCGCGCGTGGCCGCCTCGCCGGCGGCGAGCTCGAACGTCACCTTCGCGCCGCGCTTGCCCGCGAACCGCCACGGTCGCAGCTCCGACACCACGGACAGGACTTGCAGGTCGCGGTCGCAGAAGACGACGTCGATCGGAAAGCGCATGAACATCATGTGCACGGAACCGCACGGGCGCAGCAGGATCCCCTCGCCGGCAGGGAGCTCGCTGCGGCCGAGGAGCCCGCGCATCCGCGTCCAGGGCTTGTCGGCCACGAGGCAGCTCTCGCAGACGACGGCGCCGGAATCGAGCTCGAGGCGGACCGCGCGGGCCATGGCGGCGACTTTAGACGATTGATCCCAGAGTCGAAGCGCCCGCGGATGGGGGCCTGCACGCGGCGCATTGCGTCCCTCTCGCCCGGCGCCAAGGGGCACCGGCCTTGACACCGGTCGAGCCGGCCACACTGCTTGGTGCATGCCCTCCCCGCGGGCACAGCACTCTGGAATCAACCATCTAACCTGGCCGCCGGAGCGCGAAGGAATCGCCCCCTTCCGACGTCCAACGCTCAGATGGCCGAAGACCTCGACCCGCGGATCGTCCGCCGCGCCCGGCGCGGCGACCAGCGCGCATTCGCGCAACTCGTCCGGCACTACGACGACGGCCTGCGTGCCCTCGCCTACCGCCTGCTCGGCGACCGCGACCGCATGGACGACGCGCTCCAGGAGGCATACGTCAACGCCTTCCGGGCCCTGCCCGGCTTTCGCGGTGACGCAGAGCTCGCGACGTGGCTCTACCGGATCGCCTACAACGCCTGCATCGACGAGCTTCGGCGGACGCGCATTGTCGTCCCGCTCGACAGCGTGCGCGAGCGCGCGGACCCGTCGCAGCCCGCCGACGAGCGGGTGGCGGCGCGCGGCGACCTCGGCGCGGCGCTCGCCGCCCTGCCGCCCGAGGACCGGGCAACCGTGCTGCTCGTCGACGCGCAGGGCTTCGACTACCGGAGCGCCGCCGAGATACTCGCCGTGCCCGACGGCACGGTCGCCTCCCGCCTGAACCGCGCCCGGGCGGCACTCCGCCGCCACCTCGACGATCGCCTGGAAGGAGCGAACGAACGATGAGCAACGAGACCGACCACCGCGACGAGCGGCTCGGCGCCGCCCTCCGCGCCCTCGACCAGCCCGAGCACCGCCCGGAGTTCCACCGGGAGCTTCGCGGCCGCCTCTCCGCCGAGCGCCGCGCGTCGCGCCGCCGCTGGGCGTGGCCGCTCGCGGCCGCCGCGACCGCGGCAGCCGTCGCCGTGGCGCTGATCGCGATCGGGATCCCTCGCACGCACAAGACGCCGAGCATCGCGGGGCCGCAGCCGGCGAGCGCGGCGCTCGTCAAGTCGCATCTCCGCGAGGCGCTGACGGCGATGCGCAACCTGAGCGGGATGCTCGTCGCGACCGAGGCGAGCCGCGGCACGACCGAGCGGTGGCGGTTCGTCCTCGACGTCGCGGGAGATGTCCGCCTCGAGGGGCCGGGCGACGGCGAGGTCGTCACCTACGACTCGTCGACCGGCGTCGCGCGCTCGATCCAGCACAGCGCGAGCATGGGCGGCAGCGCGCTCTTCTACGCGGAGCGCACCGGCGTCGCGCCGGGGCCGCCCGACCTCGGCCCGCCCAGCTGGCTGATCCCGGAGCGGCTCGGCGCCTACGTCCGCGCCGCGCTCGCCTCCCGCGACCCCGGCGTGCGCGAGGTCACCTACGAGGGCCGGGCGGCCTGGCGGCTCGACGTCCACACCGTCCCAAACGCCGTCGCGCCGGAGCTGTCCGGCGACGAGCTGCAGGTGACGGTCGACCGGCGCACGGGCATGCCCGTGCTCGTCGTCGAGCAGAAGCAGGGGAAGGTGCTGCGAACGCTCCGGCTCGGGCAGCTCGCCGTCGACACGGCGCCGGCGGCCGGCGCCTTCCGCGCGCAGTTCCCGGCGGGCGCCGAGGTGATGCGGAGCGACGACGGGTTCCAGCGCGTGCCGCTCGCGCGGGCCGCGGGCGTCGCCGGCTACCGGCCGCTCGTCCCCGACCGGGTGCCCGCCGGCTACGAGCTCGCCGAGGTGGCGGTCGCCCGCGAGAGCGCGCCGACCGGCAAGGAAGGCGGCAACCCGCGGTCGCAAGGAGTCGTCTCGCTCTCCTACCGGCGGGGCCTCGACCAGTTCCTGGTCACGACACGGCTGCGCGGAAACGGCACGTGGAGCGACCCGCTCGCGAGCGGCGAGGGCTTCGTCGACCATCCCGACCGCGTCGACCTCCCGGCGGGCGCGCTCGCCGGCGCCGACGCGGAGCTCGTCCTCTCGCCCCGCGCCCTGCCACACCTGTGGGCGCTGACGGACGACCTCGTCGTGACGGTCGGCGGCGACCTCAGCCGCTCTGAGCTGACGCGCGTCGCCGGCTCGCTGCGAGCGCGCTGAGCGAGCCGGCTACGGCTGCAGCACGACCTTGATCGCGCCGTCCTCCTTGTTCTTGAACAGCTCGTAGCCGCGCGGCGCGTCGGCGAGCGGCAGCCGGTGCGTGCACAGGTCCTCGACGCCCAGCGGGTCGCCGTCGCCGGAGAGAAGCGGCATCAGGTCGTCGACCCACCGCTTCACGTGCGCCTGCCCCATCGCGATCTTCACGCCCTTGTCGAAAAGCTGGAGCATGTTGAGCGGGTCGGCGGTACCGCCGTACACGCCGATGATCGAGATCGTGCCGCCACGGCAGACGGTCTCGATCGACTGGGTCAGCGCGGCGAGCCGGTCGATGCCGGCGGTCTGCATCACCTTGCGCGCGGCCGCATCGGGAAGCAGGCCCACGAGCCGCTGCGCCATCGCGGCGATCGGGTTGCCGTGCGCCTCGAGGCCGACCGCATCGATCACCGAGTCGGTGCCGCGGCCGTCGGTGCGCTCGCGGATCTCCGCCGGAACGTCGTCGTGGTCGCGCAGGTCGAGCACCTCGATGCCGTGTCGGCGCGCCACCTCGAGCCGCTCCGGCACGAGGTCGACCGCGAGCACGCGTGCGCCCCGGTGCTTCGCGATGCGCGAGCTCATCTGCCCGATCGGCCCCAGCCCGAAGACGGTGACGCTGCCGCCGTCGGGGATGTCCGCGTACTCGACCGCCTGCCACGATGTCGGCAGGACGTCCGACAGGTAGAGGAAGCGCTCGTCCGGCGGCCCTTCGGGGACCCTGATCGGGCCGAAGTGCGCCATCGGCACGCGCAGGTACTCCGCCTGGCCGCCCGGCACCTGGCCGTACAGCTTCGTGTAGCCGAAGAGCGCGGCGCCGGTGTCGTACTCGCGCACCTGCGTCGTCTCGCACTGCGCGAAGCGCTGCCGGTCGCACATGAAGCAGCGGCCGCACGAGATATTGAAGGGGATGACGACCCGGTCGCCCACCTGCACATGCGCCGCCGCCTCGGAGCCGACCTCCTCGACGATCCCCATCGGCTCGTGGCCCAGGATGTCGCCCTCCTCGAGGAACGGCCCGAGCACGTCGTACAGGTGCAGGTCGGAGCCGCAGATCGCCGTCGACGTGATCCGAACGATCGCGTCGGTCGGTTGCTCGATCCTCGGATCGGGGACGTTGTCGACGCGGACGTCGCCGGTGCCGTGCCAGGCCAGCGCCTTCATCGACCGTGAGGCTGCCCGGGGGGAACGCGGCGAAACGTGGCGTTTCCCCGGCCGCGTCCACGACCCTGACGAAAGCGTTGCCCGGGCGGCAGCGTCGAGGACCGCCAAGGACACGCTCACGAAACCCTTATGCGCCGCTAAGCCTTAGGCTTGATCCTTCGCACGTCGGGACGGCGACCGGAAGGAGATCGTTGATGTCCATGCTGCGGACCTGCTCTTTCCCCGGGTGCAACACGCTCACGCTCGGTGAGCTCTGTCTGGAGCACGAGAAGGTCGGCCTCGTGCCGGTCGCCCAGGAGCCGGCCGTCCCCGCCGGCACGGCGGTGACGCACGAGGCGCCGATCGAGGCAGCAACGGGATAGGCGCACGGGCGTCCCGCGCGCAAGGAGCGCGGCGACTCCCAACCCGACGAGCGCGGCCGCCACTCCGGCGACGACGTCGAGCCAGAAGTGGTTCCCCGTCGCGAGGACCGCGAAGAAGACCCAGAGCGGCCACGCGAGCCACAGCACCCGTACGAGCACGGTCGCGCTCGCCGCCGCCAGGAACACGCCGATCAGCAACGCGTCGGCGGCGTGGATGCTCGGCATGGCCGCGTAGGGGTTCGCGGCGAAGCCGATCAACCCGCCGGGATGCTTCGGGCTCGGTTGGCCCGAGAGCCGGTTGGCGAACCCGGCGGACGGGAACAGACGTGGCGGCGCGGTCGGCAGGAGGACGTAGCCGACGAGCCCCGCGCCGTTCGCGGCGAGGACCGCATTCCGGAACCGTCCGTAGAGGTGCCGGTCGCGGAAGTAGACCCACGTCAGCGCTGCGACGAGGATCGCGAACTCCGAGAGCCAGTAGGTCGCGCGTGCCGCGTCGGAGAGCGCGCCCAGACCGCCGACGGCATGCTGAAGGCTTGCCTCGAACAGCGAGTGCAGGTTTCGCTCGGCGGCGATGATCGACCTCCCGTTCGCGAACGCCGCTGCTCGATCGTGGCCGCGCGCCCCGCGCACCGCCTCGTAGGCGAGCCCGAAGCACACCCACAGGGCGATCTGGGCCCCGAGATCGCGCGCGCTCCTGTGACCGCCAGAGTGCATCGGTTACAGATCGACTGCCCGCCGCGGCGCCGACCCAATCGGCCGTGCCCCGGGTTTCCAGTCCGCAGGCTGCGGTACGTGCGAGGGATGAGCGCCAACGGCCGCCACGAGGAGCAGGTGAGGATCTTCCTGCGCCTTCTCGTTCCGTACCTGAACCCGATGGGCTCGAAAGGCATCGGCGAGATCGGCATCGTCGGGACCGCAGCGGCGGTCACGAACGCCGTGCACCACCGCGACAGGGGTCCGCTTCCGGCGGCTGCCGATCCGTCTCGATCAGGTCGTGAGAGCGCAGTAGACGACGGACGTCCACAACACGTTTCAGGCGCGGCGCGCCCGGAATCAAAAAGACATATCGCAGTACGAACTTCCTGGAGGGTGTGATGGAGATCGGGAAGCCGAAACGGGTCTACCGGGTCGAGCCGTTGCGTGACCCGGTGCCGAAGCGGGAGGCGCCGGCTCCGAGCCCGGCGCGGGAGGCGCCGAAGCCGACGCCGGCACGATGACCGCGACCGGGCTGGAGCTGCACGAGGCTCCGGACTTCGCGGAGCCGCTCGTCGCCTGGCGCGTCTGGCGCGTCGTCGCCACGAAGGACGGCTACCGCCTCGGTAGCGTCGTCAAGACAGCGCTCTGGGCACCGGGCGAGCCCTTCTCGGCCGAGTGCCTCCGCGAGCCGACGCTCGCGGCGCTCTTCCGCCGCAAGCCGAAGGCGCACGCCGCGCCCGACGACGAATGCGAATGCGGGATCTACGCCGGTCGGCTCTCGGGCATCCGCGAGTACATGGCGCCGACCGCGACCGAGGCGGTGGCGCACGTCGTCGGCGAGGTGATGCTCTGGGGGACGGTGATCGAGTGCGAGCGCGGCTTCCGCGCGTCGCACGCCTACCCCAGGCGCCTTTACGTGCCGGTCGGGGGTGTCGCCGCGTCGGGCCACCGCTTCCGCTCGCTTGCCGCAGCGCTCGAGGTCTACGGCATCCCGGTCGAGGCGCTCGACTCGCCGGCCTCGGAAGCGACGCGCCGCCTCGAACAGATGCTGCGCTGAACTTCGCGGCCACGGTCCAGTCTGCGTCACGATGACGGACGTGCTGGAATCTCTCCGGTGAGCGGGCGGAACGAGCCATGAGCACGAGGGCAGAGGCGCGGCAGCGGATGCTGCGGCGGGGAGCACTCCTCGCCGCGGTGCTCGTCCTCCTCGCGCTCATCTTCCTCGCGAGCGGCCACTGGGTCCTCGCAATCATCTTCGGGCTTGCAGCCGCCGCGGCGATCTGGGCATACCTGCAGGTGCGGGCGGTCCGGTAGCCGCTGGTGTCAGACACCCTGAAGGTGTCTGACACCAGGACGACTCGGGCTCACGCAGCCGCTTCGAAGACCGCCTCGGCCTCGACCGGCTCCGCCTCCTCGGCGGGCGCCGGCTGCGACTCGACAACCATCGCCGTGAGCAGCGCGGCCGCGATCGTCACGGCCGCGAGCACGTAGAAGGCGATCTCGAAGCCGTGCACGAGCGCGGGGCCGCCGAGCGGGCTCGCGCCCGCGTGGCCGCTCACGAAGTGGCTCGTGTACGTGGAGGAGATCGTCGTCGCGGCCGCCACGCCGACCGCCCCGCCGATCTGCTGCGTCGTGTTGATCAGGCCCGACGCGATGCCGGCGTCCGCCGACCGCACCCCGGCGAGCGCGCCGATCGTCATCGGGACGAACGCGAAGGCCATCCCGATCCCCGTCAGCAGGAACGCCGGGAACAGGTCCCAGAAGTAGTGGCCCTCGACCGGCAGCCGGGCGTAGAGCAGGAGGCCCGCCGCGGCAAGCAGAAGGCCGACCGGCAGCACCCGCCGGATGCCGAGCCGCAGCGCGACCGCCTGCGAGACGTTCGCGAAGACGATCACCGCGAGCGTCAGCGCGACGTATGCGACTCCGGTCTGCAGCGCCGAGTAGTGCAGCACCTGCTGCATGTAGAGCGTCAGCAGGAAGAACTGCGAGAACACGGCGCCGCCCATCAGGAGCCCGGCGATGTTGGAGCCGGTAAGCGTCCGCAGCCGGAACATGCGGAGCGGCAGGAGCGGTGCGCTCGACCGCGCCTCGATCGCGACGAACGCGAGCACGAGCGCGACCGCGGCGGCGAGCGTCCCGATCGTCTCGCCCGTGACCCAGCCGTGCGTGATCGCGCGTGTCATGGCGTACACGAGCAGCATCAACCCGGCCGTGATCGACACCGCGCCCGGCACGTCGAAGTGGCGGTGGGTGACGTCGGCCCGGCTCTCGCGTACGAGCCGCGGTGCGAGCGCCAGCACGAGTAGGCCCACCGGCACGTTGATGAAGAAGATCCAGGACCAGCTGAGGGCGCTCGTCAGCGCGCCGCCGAGCAGCACGCCCGCCGCACCGCCGCTCCCCGAGACCGCACCCCAGACGCCGAGCGCGAGGTTCCGCTCGCGGCCTTCCGCGAAGGTCGTCGTCAGGATCGAGAGCGCTGCCGGCGAGAGCAGCGCAGCGCCCAGGCCCTGGAGCGACCTGAACGCGATCAACGACCCCTCGGACCACGCGAGCCCGTCGAGCAGCGAGAAGGTCGTGAAGAGCGCCAGGCCGACCATGAAGAGGCGCCGACGCCCGAGCAGGTCGGCCATCCGGCCGCCGAGCAGCAGCACGCCGCCGAACAGGATCGAGTAGGCGGTCACCACCCACTGGAGGCTCTCCTGACTGAAGTGCAGGTCGTCCTTGATCGTCGGCAGCGCGACATTCACGATCGCCACGTCGAGGACGACCATGAACTGCGCCGTCACGATCACGGCGAGCGCGATCCATCTCCGCCGGTCCTGCTCCGTTGCGTGCACGCTCATGCTCCTCACCCCTCTTCCCGGGACTCCGGGATGTCGAGGAAGACGCACAGCTGCCGGTCGAGGGCCGCGGCCGCGGCCGCGGTGACGACGCCCGACCGGGCGGCGCTCGCCACCTTCGGACGCAGGCTCGTCAGGTACCAGGACTGGAGCTCGCCGCGCGACTTCCGCGCTTCGGAAAGTTCGATTGCAGGCATGCCTTCACGTTCGCTCCCGGCCTGGAGGCTGCGTCTACGGCGCTCAGGTGTTCGCAGGTGCGGCTAACCGCACTCGTGCGCTACAGGCACACAGCGCGGTCGAGCCACTCGCGACGAAACGGGAACCGCTCGAGCCAGCGATCGAAGCGAGGGATCATCTCGGCGAACGCATTGGCGACGTCGTGGCCACGGTCGGCCAGCGCTCGCAGCAAGCCGTGGCCCGACACATCCGCGTCGAGCAACAGCCGCAGCGGCTCATGCGCCGCCACCGGCGACCGCAGCTTCGAAGGTCAGGATGAACGGGTAGCGCCCGGCGAGCTCGTGCTCCTCGCGCCGGCCGGTTTCGGGCTCGGCCTCGATCCGTCGGCGAACTCGCGCTAGGAGGCGAGTGCGATCGGATCAGGCCCGGGAACTACAGGTGGCTCCTCACGAGCCGAGGAAGCGGAGCACGGCCAGCACACGACGATGGTCCTCGGGAGCGGCCGGCAGCCGCAGCTTCGTGAAGATGCTCGTGACGTGCTTCTCGACGGCGCGCGGCGAGATGAAGAGCCGCTGCCCGATCGCCTGGTTCGAGCGGCCCTCGGCCATCAGCTCGAGCACCTCGCGCTCGCGCGGCGAGAGCCGCTCGACGGGGTCGTCGCCCCGCGAGCGGCCGACGAGCTCGGCGACGACGAGCGGGTCGAGCGCCGAGCCGCCCTCCGCGACGCGTCTCACCGCGCCGAGGAACTCGTCCACGTCCGCCACGCGGTCCTTGAGCAGGTAGCCGAGCCCCTGCGCGCTGTCGGCGAGCAGCTCGACCGCATAGGTGTGCGCGACGTGCTGCGAGAGGACGAGGACGCCCGTGCTCGGGTGCCTGGCGCGGATCTCGCGCGCGGCGCGGATGCCCTCGTCTGTCTGCGTGGGCGGCATGCGGATGTCGACGATCGCCACGTCCGGGTGGTAGCTGCGCACCTTCAGCATCAGCTCGTCGGCGTCGCTCGCCTGGCCGACGACGTCGATCTCGGCCTCCGCGAGCAGGCGGGCGAGGCCCTCGCGGAGCAGAATGGAATCGTCGGCGACCACCGCCGTCAGCGCGTGCTCGCGCTTGCGCACGCCCCGCAGCGGCGGGAAGTCGTCCGGCAGCCCGTCGGCGAGGAGCTGGAAGAGGCGCTCGGGCTCGCGCAGGCCCCGGAACTCGTACTCGCCGAGCTCCTGCACGTCGGCGGCGGCTCCGTCGAGCGCGTCCTCCGACAGGAGCACCTGGCCCCCGTGCGCCGCCTGGCAGATGCGGGAGGCGCGGTGGACCTCGAGGCCGACGAAGCCGTCGCCGGCCTGCTCGGCCTCGCCCGTGTGTAGGCCGACACGGACACGCACGCGCTCGTCAGCGGGCCAGTCCCGGCCCGTGACCGCGTGCTGGATCTCGAGCGCCGCAGCGGTTGCGAGGCGCGACTCCTCGAAGACGGCGAACAGCTCGTCCCCCCGGCAGTCGATCTCGCGGCCGCCCGTGCGCGCGACGGCGCCGCGCTGGAGCTCGCGCACGTCCGAGAGCACCCCCGCGTAGCGGCTCCCGAGCCGGTCGGCAAGACCGCTCGAGTCCTCCACGTCGCTGAAGAAGAAGGTGAGCCTCAGCCGTCCCTCCCGACGGGCGCCAACGAGTGCGAGCGGACCGGCAGCTCGGCCCGCAGCAGCGTACCGCCGCCGGCAGGGCTGTCGATCCGGAGCACGCCGTCCAGCGTCTCGACGCGGTCCCGGAGACCGTTCAGGCCGGTGCCGCGACCCGCATCGGCGCCGCCGGCGCCGTCGTCCGACACCTCGACCGCGACCCGCCCGTCGAGCCGCTCCACGCGTACCGACGCAGAGGTCGCGGCCGCGTGCTTGACCACGTTCGCGAGCGCCTCGGAGACCGCGTAGTAGGCGGCGGTCTCGACGTGCTCGGGGAGCCGCTCCGGCAGGTCGACGTCCACCGACACCGGCAGCGGCGCGCGCGCCGCCAGCACCTCGCGCGCCGCGCCGAGGCCGCGCTCGGTCAGCACGGCCGGGTGGATCCCCTGCGCGAGCTCGCGCAACTCGACGATCGCGGCGGCGAGCTCCTCCGCCAGCGTCGTGAGCAGCTCCTGGGACTCCTCCGGGCTCGCGTGCAGCTTCGCCTGCACCAGGCGCAGTCCGACTGAAAGCGCGACGAGCCGCTGCTGCGCGCCGTCGTGCAGGTTCCGCTCGAGGCGCCGCCGCTCCGTGTCGCTCGCCTCGACGATGCGCAGGCGCGAGGCCGAGAGCTCGTCGCGCGCGTGCGCGCTCGCGACCGCCAGGGCGACGAGCTCGGCGAACGCGGCGAGCCGGTGCTCGGTGGCGATCGGGAGCGTCTCGTCCTCGCGCAGCACCACGACGAGCGCGCCCCACGTCGCGCCCGCGACCGTGATCGGGACGCCGACGCTACGCACGAAGCCGAGCCGCAGCAGCTCCGCCGCGTCGGGTCCGTCGAGCTCCTCGTACTCGCAGCGCGCCGCCGCGCCCGTCTCGAGCACCCGCCGTGCCGCACCGAACTCGAGCTCGATCTCCGAGCCGAACTCGAGCGCCCCGCCCTCGGCCATGCCGTAGGTGCCGACGATCGTCGACGTCGTCGCGCTCTCGAAACGGTGCAGGACCGCCGTCCGCAGCCCGAGCAGCCGGCAGACCTCCTCGGTCACCGTCTGGAAGACCTCCTCGGCCCGCGTGTTCCCTGCCACGAGCGTCGCGACCCGCCGGAGCGCCGCCTGCTCGGCGGCGAGCCGTCGCAGCTCGCCCTCGGCGCGGCGCTGCTCCGTGAAGTCGCGCAGGATCGTGACCACCTCGTCCGGGCCGCTCGGCGTCATCCGCGACTCCTGCCGGCGCCGCCTCCCGTCTGCCTCGAGCTCGTACTCGAACGTCGTCAGGCTCCCGGTCGCGAGCGTGTGCTCGATCCACGCCACGATCTCGTCGGCGAGCGGCTGCGGCAGAACGTCACGGACGTTGCGCCCGACCAGATCCTCCGGCGGCAGCAGCAGCTGCGATGCGTCGTCGGCGCGCACGTCGAGGTACGTGCCGTCGCGGGCGACGCGGATCATCGGGTCGGGGATCGCGTCGAGGAGCGCGCGGTTCCGCTCCTCGACGAGCTCGGCCGCGTGCAGCGCGTTCTCGTTCGCGAGCGCGAACCCGGCCGCCGCGCCGACGGCGTCGAGCAGCTCGGGGCGCAGGCGCAGCGACCGGTCGTGCACGAGCGTCCCGATCGGCTCGCCGTGGTGGAGGATCGGCGTCGCAACCTGTGCGTCTCCGGAGACCGGCAGTCGCAGCGGCTCGCCGCCCGAGCCGATGTAGTCGTCCACACCGGCGCCGAGCCGCCCGAGCCGGAGCGTCGGGTCGCCGAGCGCGCGCCGGAGCGACTCCTCCAGGTCGGGCTGCTCGCCCGGGTCGCGCAGCTCGAGCAGCAGCTCGCCCACCGCTGCGCGAGACAGCCGTCCCTGCACGAGCGTAACGACGAACGCCGCCGGGATCGCGAGCGCTGCCAGCAAGCCGAGGCCGAAGCCGACGATCCCGGCACTCGACGAGAGGGGGGTGAGCACCAGTCCCAGCGAGAAGAGGAGGAGCGCGGCCTTGCCGCCCGCGAGCACCGGTTGGAGCTGTCGCCGCGCGGCGGCGGTGGCGGAGCGGGCCTGCCTGCTGAGGACCACGACTGCGGTGAGCGCGAGCGCGGCTGCAATCGCCGCCTCGAGCTCGAGCAGCGTGGTCGCGAGGTTCGAATGCGCGGCGATGAGCACGACGTTCCGCGGGTGGTCGCTGTGGTAGCGGGTGAGCGGGTCGAAGAGGACGGCGACCGCCTGCAGCGCGAGCACGTCGACATAGGCGGCCGCGACGAGCAGGCGCCGCGTGCGCGTATGCAGCCGACCCTTCGGGAACGCGAGCAGCGCGTGCACGATCACTGCGAAGACGACGTTCGATGCGAGCACGCCGATCGTGTACGGGATCGGGTGGTTCGCGTCGTGCAGGACGCTGATCAGCGACGTGAAGCCGACGGCGGCGAGCAGGAGGCCGAAGCGCGCGTACGGCCGGAGCCGCAGCGCGTACGCGCCGGCGCCGACGAAGGCGAAGCAGACGATCGCGGTCAGGGCGCCCTGTGCGACGGGATGCGGCGCGATCCGGCTGACCGAGAAGAGGTAGAACGAGCCGGCGACAGCCGCGACGGCGCCGAGGACGAGCAACCAGGCGACGCCGGCCGGCCGCACGCCGTTCTCGAGCCGGGCGGCAAACGTCACTCGAGCAGCCTCTCGAGCGCGTCGCCCGAGAGCTCGCCCTTCGACACGAAGCCGAGCGCTCCGCTCGCCTCGATCCGCCCGCCGTAATCCGAACGCTCCCGGCTCGAGACGAGCACGATCTTCAGCGTCGGGTCGTCGGCGAGCAGCCGCTCCGCGACGCCGAAGCCGTCGATGTCGGGCAGCTGCACGTCGAGCAGGACGAGCTCGGGAGCGAGCTCGGCGGCGAGCGCGAGCGCCGCCGAGCCGTCGGGCGCCTCCCCCACGACCTCGAACCCCTCGGAGACGAGCAGTGCGCCGGCACAGCGACGGAAGCTGGCGTGGTCGTCCACGATCAGCACCCGCCGCGCAGGCCGCACCTGCTCGAGCAGCTCCTGGTGTGCCACCTTCATCTCAGGTCCGCTCCTTCCCCGGGACCCTAGTCGGACCCGAGTGCCGGCGCGGCGGCTCCCGCGCGGCGGCGCTCCTCGTGGCGCCCCTCGGAATCGAACCTCGGCAGCCACTCGAGCCACCGCGGCAGGTACCAGTTCCACTCGCCGAGCAGCTTCATCACTGCCGGCAGAAGGACGGCGCGGACGACGGTCGAGTCGATCAGGATCGCCGCCGCGAGACCGAAGCCCATCTGCTTGATGTCGAGCGTGCGCAGGCTCGTGAAGATCGCGAACACGGCAACCATCACGACGGCGGCGCTCGTGACCGTGCCGGCCGTGCGCTTGATGCCCGTCGCGACCGCCTCCTCCGTCGGCATGCCGCCGTCCACGAGCTCCTTGATCCGGCTGAGGATGAACACGTGGTAGTCCATCGACAGACCGAACAGGATCACGAACATGAAGAGCGGCAGCCACGACGTGATCGCGCCGTTCGAGTGGAACCCGATCAGGCCCTCGGCGAAGCTGTGCTGGAAGACCAGCACGAGCAGGCCGTACGCGGCGCCGACCGAGAGCAGGTTCAGCAGCACTGCCTTGATCGGGATCACGATCGACCGGAACGTGACGAGCAGGAGCAGGAAGCAGAGCGCGAGCACGAACGCGAACACGATCGGCGCGTGGCTCTTCATCTGCTCGTTGAAGTCG
>JAICYG010000082.1 GCA_025934335.1 Thermoleophilia bacterium
CACCCCGGCCGGCAGTTCGCCGTCCGCGACGTCGTCGATCCGACGCGCGAGCGCATACACCGCGAAGAGCGCGTCGCGGCGGTCGCGCGGCAGGAGCCGCATGCCGGCGTAGAAGCTCGACTGCGAGCTGCGCACGATGCGGCGCGCCTCGCCGTATGCCTGCTCCACCTGCGCTTTCAACGCGCGCTCCGGAGAATCGCAAGCGTGGTGTGGAGGCGCGTCGCCTTGCTCGGGCGCGGCGCCCGGGAAAGCACGTCGTAGCCGGCGTCGCGCAGCGCGTCGAGCGCGGCGACGCCGCCGCCGACGTAGCCCGCGACGGCAAAGCGGGCGCGACCGCGTAGCGAAGCAACGAGAGGGAGACCCGAGCGCAGCAGGCCGCGGGCACGTTCGCACTCGAGCTCCAGCACCGCGCGCAGCCCTGCGTCGAGCGTCGTCGCAGTCAGGTCGTCCCGCTCGACGCCGTGAGCGCGCCGGTCCTCGCCCGGCATGTAGATGCGGCCCGCGAGCGCGTCTTCACGCACGTCCTGCACGTGCTCGATCACCTGCAGCGCGGTGCAGACGTCGTCGGACAGCGCGACGCGGTCCGGCGTCTCCGCGCCGAACACGGCGAGCACGAGCTGCCCGACCGGGTTCGCCGACAGCTCGCAGTAGGAGACGAGGTCGTCCCACGTCTCGTACTCGGGCTGGATCTGGTCGCGCCGATTCGCCTCGAGCAGGCGCTCGAACGGCTCCCGGCGTACGCGGCAGTCGCGGATCAGCGCCTCGACCTCTCGGAAGAGCGGCGTGCGCGCGTTGCCCGCGAAGGCGCGATCGAGCTCGGCCTCCGCCTCGCCGAGCGCGGCGAGTCGATCGCCCTCGGCGGCGTCGCCCAGCTCGTCGACGAGCCGTGCGAAGCCGTAGACGGCCATCAGCCGGCGCCGCGTCGCGCTGCCCAGGAGCAGGGAGGCGACGCTGAAGTTCTCGGTGCTCGCGCGCCGCCTGACCGCCTCCGCCGCGGGCAACGCCGGGGCGGACACGCTACTCACCGATGACCTGGATCAGGACCTTCCGTGGGCGGGACCGGTCGAGCTCGCAGAAGAAGATCCGCTGCCACTGGCCGAGCGTAAGGCGGCCGTCGACGATCGGGATCGTCTGCGACGACGAGAGGATCACGGAGCGGCAGTGCGAGTGGCCGTTCGGGAAGTCGGCGGTGTCCTCCTCGATCCCCTCCGTGCGGATCGTGAGGTCGTCGTGGCGGTAGTACGCACCCTCCTCGGCCGGGACGAGGCGCTCGAGCAGGTCCTCGAAGTCGCACTGGAAGCCGTTCTCGGGCTCGTTGATGAGAATCGCGCAGGTCGTGTGCGGCGAGTAGACGACCGCCATCCCGTTCCTGACCTCCGAGCGCTCCACGACATCCATCACGTCGGACGTGACGTCGATCATCTGCGACCGCCGCTCGGTCACCAGGTCGTGGTTCTCGAAACGATGCCTCATCAGGCCTCCCTCTTGTCCACGCCGATGCACGCTCCCCCAACGAATTTCGAATCCCGCGTTGACCATAGATGAAACGCGTCGCGGTCCAATGGGCCTAGACCCGTCCTTCGCGCTCGAGCGGCCTGCGCGCGAGCAGCAAAATCAGGCCGTTCGCGAGCAGGAGCGGGAGCGAGACGAGGAACGCGAGCTGCAGCCCCCGGCCGCCGCCGCTGCCGCCGAGGGCGTCGGCGACGACGCCGAAGCCCAGCGGGGCAACCGCCTCGAAGACGATCTGCGTGGTCGTCCGCACCGATTCGGCGCGCCCCCACAGGTCGGGCGCGACGACGTCCAGGCGGATCGCGTCGAGCATGGGCGAGGCGGCCGTCAGCGTCGCTGCGCCACCGACGTAGAGGGGCAGCGCGAGCGCGAGCGGCCGAACGAAGAGCGCGAGTGCGAAGAGGACGGCAGCCGCGGCGAACTCGGCGGCTGCGACGACGAGACGGGCCCCGCTGCGCCCGCTCTCCGTCAGCCGGTCGCCGATGCGCCCGCCCAGGAAGAGTCCGACGGCGCCGCCTGCGCCGAGCAGGAGCAGCAGCAGGTCGGCGACGCTCTGGCTGACGCCGTAGTGCTTCGCCGTGAACGTCACCGCGAACGTGCGGACGCCGGCGAAGAAGAAGTAGCCGACGCAGCTCGCGACGATCACGATCACGACCGTCTTCGTCGCCAGCACGATCCTGAACGCCTCCGCGAGCGACTCGCCGCGGCCTCCTTCGCGCCGCTTCGGCTCCCGCACGCGGTGACCGAAGACCGCGAGCGCGGCGCCGGCGGCGGCGACGATCCAGAACACGCCGCGCCACGAGAGGAACGCCCCGGCGAGCGCGGCGATGACCACGCCTGCGCCCGTGCCGACGAGCTCGCCCGCGTCGACGAGGCTGAGCGCGCGATTCCGCTCGGCCGGCGGGTACAGGTCGCCCACCATCGACGCCGCGGCCGGCCGCGCCACGGCGACGAGCGCGCCCAGCATCATGCGTGCCGCGACGAACAGCCACAGCGTCGTCGCTGCACCGCCGAGCGTCATCGCCGCCGACCACAAGGCGAGCCCGAACGTGAGCAGACGTACCCGGCTGACGCGGTCGACGAGCGCCCCGGCCGGGACGGTCGCGATCGCGCCGACGACGGCGAACGCACTCGCGACGACGCCGAGGCCTACGTTGCCGAGGTCGAACTGATCCTTGAGCTGCGGCCCGACGGCGCCCACGACGGACCGGTCGCCGTAGTCGACGGCGAGCGCGGCGGCCACGAGCAGCAGCGTCGTCTGCCGCTGCGTCAGGCGAGGAAGTCGCGGCACGGTCCACGGCTGCGGTGTCCCGCGCGAAACGGCTGGAAACTACGGTTGCGGGCGTCCTGACGACCTCGCCGCCGAGGCCGTGCGTCGCGACCGCGTCCGTCAGGTCGCTGCGGTGCCGCCGCGGCCGTGCCTCATGCATGCCTCCCGAGCAGCCTCGGCACGAGCGGCCGGCGCGGGCGGCGTGGCCGCAGTTGCGCGGCGCGCAGCTCGAGCAGCGGCAGCACGTGGGCGCTGCGCCTGAACGGGTCGGCGAGGGCCGCGCCGCCTGCGAGCGGAAGTGCGGCGACGATCTCGCCGCAGACGAGCGCCACCACGAGGCGCCCCTCGGGCACCGGCCGCTCGGCGAGTGCCGCGAGCCGCTCGAGGGCCGGGTCGTCGAGGGGCTTGCAGAGCCGCAGCTCGACCCCGTCGAGATCCTCGGGACGCCGCCTGGCAGGCGCCGCCGGCGCGCGGTACGCGGCCCGGCGGAGCGTCTCGATCCGGTCGTTCACGATCATCGTTCTCAACTGCACGTCGAACATCTCGCCTCCTCGTCGTTCTCCTCGCGTAACCGATGATAAGATCTTACTGGTTACCTAACCTGCTACGCAAGGTGAGTGGTTACAAAATGCACGGCGGCCCGGATCCCGGCCTGATCAGTGACTTCGTCAACACGCGCGACCTCGCTCGTGGGACGGACGTGCTCGCTGGGCCGACACAGCTGCACGACTGGCTCGCGGCGCGCGGCCTGCTTGCGCCCGGCGCGCGCGTCACGAGCGTCGACGTCGCAGAAGCCTGTCGCGTCCGCGAGGCGCTTCGCGACGTGCTCGCGGCGAAGAGCGGGCTCGACGCGAACGCGGAGGCGGCCGCGGCCGAGATCGATGCTGCGGCTCGCCGCGCCGGCATCGAGGTCAGGTTCGACCCGACCTGCCCCCGCGTCGAACCGACGGCGCGGGGCGTTCGCGGCGCGGTCGGGAGGATCCTGGTCGAGGTCTACGACGTGATGGTCGACGGCAGCTGGGATCGCATGAAGGCGTGCCGCGCCGACGACTGCCGCTGGGCGTTCCTCGACACCTCGAAGAACCGTTCCCGCTGCTGGTGCTCCATGGAGAGCTGCGGGAATCGTGCGAAGGTACAGGCGTACCGGCAGCGCCACGTGCACCGATGAGCACTCACCGCGGCACCTTCTCGATCGTCGCAGCCGACCCCGCTGCCGGAGAGGTCGGCTGCGCCGTCCAGTCGAAGTACTTCTCCGTGGGCTCGGTCGTTCCGTGGGCGCGCGCAGGCGTCGGCGCCGCCGCGACGCAGGCCGCGGGCGTGGCCGTCTACGGTCGCCGGGCACTCGATGAGCTCGAGCGCGGCGCGGAGCCGGACGAGGCGCTCGAGCTGGTGCTCGCGGACGACGCGGGCCGTGAGACGCGCCAGCTCGGCGTCGTCACCGCCGACGGGCGCGCCGCCGCCTTCACGGGCGGCGAGTGCCTCGACTGGGCCGGGCACCGGGCCGGCGTGGGCTTCGCCGTGCAGGGCAACATCCTCGCCGGCGAGCGGGTCGTCACCGGGATGGTGCGCGCGTTCGAGGAGACCGCGGGAATGCCGCTCGTGGAGCGTCTCGTGGCCGCGCTCGAGGCGGGGCAGGCGGCGGGCGGTGACCGGCGCGGCCAGCAATCGGCAGCGGTCGTCGTCGAGCGGGCGGGTGCCGGCGCGGGGTCGCGCGAGCGCATCGACCGCATCTGCGACCTGAGGGTCGAGGATCATCCGGAGCCGGTCGCCGAGCTCCGCCGGCTCGTCGGCGTCTGGACGCGCTGGGACGCGCAGCGGCGCGGCCATGCCGCCTACGAGCGCCGCGAGTACGCGGCGGCGGCCGCCGAGCTCGAGGCGGTGCTCGCGGGCGGAGAGGACGGGGAGCTGCTCTACAACCTTGCGTGCTACGAGTCGCTCGCAGGACGCGACGAAGCCGCGCTCGGGCATCTCCGCCGCGCGCTCGAGCTCCAGCCGGCGCTGCACGAGCCGGCGGCGAGCGACCCGGATCTCGACCCGATCCGCGGCTCGCTCGGCCTGGACTAGTCCCTTCCGGACATCTGGCGCAGGTCGGGAGCGATCGTCACGCTCTCGGCACGGACCGGTCACAGACATGCAGGAGCTCTCTCCGTACCGTCGTCGGCGACGGCAACGAAAGGAGAGAACCATGCGGAAGCTCTTCCTGTTGCTCGCCGTCGTCGCTGCGCTCGGCGTGACCGGGGCGGCCTCGGCGGCGGGTGGCGGTGGCATCGGGTACGTGGCCTGCGGGCCCGGCTGTGACCCGGGCGGCGGCTGGAGCGGCTGCAAGACGATCGAGACCTCGCACTCGTCGAGCCTCTGGTACGTCTACAGCGTCCGGCACGCGTTCCGGGTCTCGTACTGCAAGTCCGGCGGCGTCATCACGTCGATCTGGGGCCAGACGAACTACTGCGACGTGAGCGGCATCGCCAACTGCTCGCCGACGGTGTGGTTCCAGACGGGCGGCGGCCGGGGCTCGACCTGGGCAACGTTCGAGGCGCACGCGCAATGGACGATCGCGCCGGCGCACATCTACAACTCGACCGACGTCCTCAGCCTCACGATCCCGACGATCGACGGGTGATGTCCGACCGGTGGTGCAAGTGGCTGCTGCTGGGTCTCGTGGCGTGGCTCGCGCTCACGCTCGTCGTGACGGCAGTGGTGGCGCTGACACTCCATTGATCGCAGGGTGGCGGGCCGTGCAGCTTCGCCCACGGCCGCGCCCACCGACCACCCGTTTCACCCCGCCTACAGCGGGAATCCTTCCTGCACGGCCGTCCCGGCCGAACCGTCCGTCCCTCCATCTCGTAGAATCCCGCAATGTCCGCCGAGGCGTGGGAATTCCTCTTCATGATGCTGGCGCTGAAGATCCCGATCATCTACCTCGGGTTCGTCGTCTGGTACGCGATCAAGGCGGAGCCAGAGGCAGACGCCGACGACCAGGACTACTCGATCTGGCGCCCGTGGCGGCACAGGCCGGCGGGGCCGCGCCCGCGCCGCGGCGGGCCGCACGGCTCGCGGGACTCCGCACGGGTCCGTCATGTGCGGCGCGATAGAGTCGTGCCGTGACCTCGACGACGAGAGAGCCGCTCCGGGCGACCGAGGCGATCGCCGGGCTGCTCGCCGCCGCCTCGATCTTCCTCGGCCTGACCGAGCTCGCCTACCGCCCCTTCCGCCTCGCGCCGGTGGCAGTGATCCTGCTGCTCGTCGCGGCCGTGATGGGCTCCGAGCGGGAGCAGCGCCTCGTGCGCATCGGCTTCGCGGTCGTGGGCATCTGCTTCGTGACGGGCGCCGCGCTGCAGATCATCACGCACCACCCCCTGTATTAGGGAACCACGGAGGACAACCGGGTCACCCCTGGTACAACACAGGCGTGAGCGTGCACGACGTCGACGGCCTGAACGCCGGCTACGCGCGCGCGCTGCTCGACGAGTACCTCGAGAACCCGGAGGCGGTGCCGTCGGAGTGGCGGGCGCTGTTCGAGAGCGGCGACTCCGAGCTCGTCGCGACCCATCCCGGGATCGCGCGGCTGCTCGAGCAGCTCCCCCGGGGCGGGAACGGCCGTGCGCCGGTCGAGGCCCTGGCTCCGCCCGCGGCGCCCGCCCCGGCCGCCGCGCCCGCGCCCGCGCCTGCCCCGGTCGACCAGCAGCTCCTCGGCGGCGTCGCCGCGGCGATGGCGCTCGTGAAGGCGCACCGCACCCACGGCCACCTTGCCGCGCGCCTCGACCCGCTCGGGTCGGAGCCCGTCGGG
Source organism: Thermoleophilia bacterium (assembly GCA_025934335.1). Lineage (GTDB taxonomy): Bacteria > Actinomycetota > Thermoleophilia > Gaiellales > Gaiellaceae > PALSA-600. The sequence continues at coordinate 6,567 of JAICYG010000082.1, forward strand.
GATCCGTCGCTCGAGCCGCTCCGGCTCGAGCCGAGGCTGACGCCGGAGCTGCAGGCGCGCATCCCCGCCTCCGTACTGCGCGTCCACGTGCCCGGCGAGACGCTCGCGGACGTGCTGCCGCAGCTCGGCGAGACGTATTGCGGAACGATCGCCTACGAGATCGAGCACCTGTCCGACCACCAGCAGCGCGTCTGGCTGCGGCAGGCGATCGAGTCGGGCCGGTACCGGCAGCCGCTGTCGGCCGACGAGAAGAAGGCGCTCTTCCGCCGTCTCTGCGAGGTCGACGGGATGGAGCGCTTCCTGCGCAAGCGGTTCCTCGGCCAGAAGCAGTTCTCGCTGGAGGGGCTCGACGTGATGATCCCGATGCTCGACGAGACGATCGAGCTGGCCGCCGAGGCAGGTGCGCACGAGGTCGTGCTCGGGATGGCGCACCGCGGGCGGCTGAACGTGCTCGCCCACACGATCGGGACCCCGTACGAGTACATCCTGCGGGAGTTCGAGGGCGAGCGGACGATCGAGGCGGTCGCCGCCGACCCGGAGGGCGGCACGGGCGACGTCAAGTACCACCTGGCGGCCGCCGGCACGCGCTCGACCGCGAGCGGGAAGATCGGCGTGCGCCTCGTCGCGAACCCGAGTCACCTGGAGGCGGTCAACCCCGTCGTCGAGGGGCGCACGCGTGCGGAGCAGACTGACCGCGCGACAGCCAACGGCGCACACGACCCGTCGGTCGCGCTCCCCGTGCTGCTGCACGGCGACGCTGCTTTCGCCGGCCAGGGGATCGTCGCGGAGACAATTAACCTGCACGACCTCGCCGGCTACTCGACCGGTGGGACGCTGCACCTGATCACGAACAACCAGATCGGCTTCACGACCGACCCGAGCGAGGGCCGGTCGACGCGCTACTCCTCCGACCTCGCGAAGGGCTTCGACGTCCCGATCGTGCACGTGAACGCCGACGACCCGGAAGCGTCCGTCGCCGCCGTGCGGCTCGCGCTCGCCTACCGGCGCCGGTTCGGCCAGGACGTCCTGATCGACCTCGTCGGCTACCGGCGCTTCGGCCACAACGAGCAGGACGAGGCGGCGTACACGCAGCCGCTGATGGTCGAGCAGATCAAGGCGCACCCGAGTGCGCGCGAGCTGTACCAGGAGCAGCTGGTCGAGGAGGGCGTGCTAACGAGCGACGAGGCGGACGGCTTCGTCGCCGAGGTGGAGGAGGCGCTGCGCGCAGCGCACGAGCGGCTGAAGGCGTCGTTCGCGGAGCGGCAGGAGGTCGACCACGCGAGCGCCCGGGCGGGCGCCACCGAGGTCGATACGGCCGTCGCGGCGGCGACGCTCGAGGAGCTGAACGAGCAGCTGCTGCGCACGCCGGAGGGCTTCACCGTGCACCCGAAGCTTGCACGCCAGCTCGAGCGCAGGCGCACGGCGATGGCCGAAGGCGGCATCGACTGGGGCCACGCCGAGGCGCTCGCGCACGCCTCGCTGCTCGTCGAGGGGCTCCCGGTGCGGCTCACCGGCCAGGACGTCCAGCGCGGCACCTTCGCGCAGCGCCATCTCGTCCTGCACGACGCCGAGACGGGGGAGACGTACACGCCGATGCAGCACCTCGACGAGGCGAGCGCGTCGTTCGAGGTCTACAACTCGCCGCTGTCGGAGTACGCCTGCCTCGGCTTCGAGTACGGCTACTCGACCGCAGCGCCGGAGGCGCTCATCCTCTGGGAGGCGCAGTACGGCGATTTCGCGAACGGCGCGCAGGTCGTGATCGACCAGTTCATCTCGTCGGGTCTGTCGAAGTGGCGCGAGACGTCACGGCTGACGCTGCTGCTGCCGCACGGCTACGAGGGGAACGGCCCCGAGCACTCGAGCGCACGCCTCGAGCGCTTCCTGCAGCTCGGCGCGCAGGAGAACATCCGCGTCGCGAACTGCACGACCGCTGCGCAGTACTTCCATCTGCTGCGCCGGCAGGCGCTCGACCCGGTGGCCCGGCCGCTCGTCGTCGTCACGCCGAAGGGCCTGCTCCGGCTCAAGGAGGCGACGTCGACCATCGCCGACCTCGCGTCGGGCGGCTTCCGGCCGGTGATCGACGAGGCGCGCGAGCAGAAGACGAACGTGCTCCGGCTCGTACTCTGCAGCGGCAAGGCCTACTACGACATCGTCGGCCACGAGCTGCGCGCCGGCTCGCGCGAGTCGGTCGCGGTCGCGCGGATCGAGCAGCTCTACCCGTTCCCGACGCCCGCCGTCGCCGAGCTGATCGCGTCGTACCCGTGGCTGCGCGAGATCGTGTGGGCGCAGGAGGAGCCGCAGAACATGGGGCCGTGGCGCTCGATCCGGCATCGTCTGGAGGAGGCGGCCGGCGGAATCAGGCTCCGCTACGTCGGTCGGCCCTGGCGCGCGAGCCCGTCCGAGGGCTATCCAACGGCGCACCTGATCGAGCAGGACCGCATCGCGCGCGAGGCGCTGACCGTCTAGGAGTTTCTGGGCCTCAGAAGCGGCGGCGACGCGCGCGCTGTGCATCGAGCGCCTGCTTCGCGAGCCGCGGCCCGTGCTTCCGCGCCTGCCGTACGACCCAGCGCCGCTGTCGCGGCGGCAGCCGCCGCCAGATGTCCCAGATCGTCAGCGCGGTCCCGATGGGCCCGAGCCGGCGCGTGATCCTGACGCGGGGCACCGGGGCATTGTGCCTGGAGCCCGGCGCAGCGCGTTCGACGTGGAGATCGTCTATCCTGCCGCGGGGGAAAATCGTGTCGGAGCAGGAGGATTTCATGGCGGTTGACACCGCGTCGATGTTCGCGCAGGTCATCCACGAGCACCTCGAGCTGAAGCGCCGAAACGCCGCGCTCGAGCACGAGATGCCGCTCGAGCGGTACCTGAACGACGACCCGTTCGAGAACCATCCGCTCTTCAAGACCGAGGAGCAGGCGCGTATCGAAGACACGATGGACGGCGTCCCGAGCATCGAGGCCGAGCAGACGCACCTCGACTGGCCCTCGACGGACGACACGTTCATCGACGTCCCCGTCGTCGACCCCGACGCGACGCAGGAAGCGGTCCTCCCCGAGACCGCCGACGCGGACCAGCCCTCAGACGACACCCTCTGGACACGCTCCCGCGACTTCGACTGGGGTGATTGATCATGAGGGGGAACCTCCGGTTCCCCCTCATGGGCGCCCCCTCCGACACGTTGCAGCTCGGTTCTGGTGAGCACGGGCAAAGCCCGCGCTCACCGACACTCGCGGTGCAGCTGCAACCCGGTGTCAGACACCTAAAGGTGTCTGACACCGGGTTCGGCCCTCGCTACGGCTGGCTGAGCCGCGACCAGAGGTTGTCGAGGATTCGCTTGACCGGCCAGAACGTGGCCGAGCCGCCGAAGTCGAGCGCGCCCGCGGCGAAGACCTTCGCGCCGGCCGGGGTCTCGTAGTAGCTCATCTGCGCCGTGATCCCGACGGCGATCACATCAGGGATCTGGGCGACGACGACGGTGCCCGGCGGCGACTCGGGGGCGATCGAGTCGACCTCGATCCCGTAGCCGCCGACGAACTGCCCGAACGCCGAGCCGTCCGCGAGGCCGGTGCCGTCCCACAGCCACGGCGTCGCCGTCGCGTTCTGGACCGTGAACAGGCCCTGGCGCTCGCCGTTGTCGTTCGCGCGGTACTGGACGCCGATCAGGCGCGCCTCGGGCCGGCCGGCGTCGCGCCACTTGCCGACCTTGCGCAGCACCTTCCCCTGCTCGGTCACCTTCCAGAAGAAGTTGTTCGCCGACAGGAACATCAGGTTCCCGCCCAGGTCCCGGAAGCGCTGCACCACGTCGTACTCGTGCGTCGACACGTACTCCTCGTGCCCCTCGAACACGACGAGGTCGTATGCGCTTGCGAGCTCGTCGCCGCTCGAGATCAGGTCGAAGTCGGAGTCCGAGATGAACTCCGCCGACTTGCCCGACCAGTACAGCCAGTGGAGGAACGGCAGGTCGTAGCGGTAGAAACGCGGCGGGACCCCGCGAGCGATGTACGTCCGCGAGAGGTTGACGGCGCCGTTCGGGGGGCCGGCGTACCACGTGTCGCCATAGCCGTTGCCGTCGACGTCCTGGAAGTTGTACGCCTGCCACGTGTTCGTCGGAAGCACCACGAGGACGCGGCTCGTCGCGCCGAGCACGGCGGGCCGGACGACGAACGGCGCGTAGCCGACGCGGCCGTCCGGGCCGGCCAGCTGCGCGTAGTAGAGGCCGCTCGGCAGGTTCGGGATCTTGACCGTGATGTCGCGCGGCCTGCTCAGGTACCTCGCCATCGTGATCGTGACGGGCGGCTGGCCGGTATCGATGCCCGCGAGCTGGTTGTCGGCGTACGTCACTACCTTCTCCGGCCCGGACTGGAAGATCCGGAGCTCGAGCGACGGCTCGTCGGTCGCCACGTGCAGGCCGGCCATCTGACCCGGGGCGTAGTTCGGCCGGCCGAAGCCGGCGTCGATGCCCTGCAGCCGCACGACGAGCCCCTTCGGGTAGCGGCCCACGAAGGCGTTCGGCGCGCCGTAGGTCGTGCGGCGACCGGCCGCGTTCACGACCGTCATCCGGATCAGGTACGTGCGCGGGTTGAGCGTGTCGAGCGGCTGCCACGTCATCGTCTGGGCGCCGGG